>NZ_CP042467.1:351250-702500 GCF_007993755.1 Microvenator marinus | reverse complement strand
GGGTAAGTTCCGTCCTGCACGAATGGCGTAACGACTTCCCCACTGTCTCAACCAGGGACTCAGTGAAATCGAATTGGCGGTGAAGATGCCGTCTACCTGCGGCAAGACGGAAAGACCCCGTGAACCTTTACTGTAGCTTGGCAGTGATATTCGGGCATATCTGTGTAGGATAGGTGGGAGGCTTTGAAGCCGGTACGCCAGTATCGGTGGAGCCAACCTTGAAATACCACCCTGATATGTCTGGATATCTAACCTGCGTCCGTGATCCGGACGAGGGACACTGCCTGGTGGGCAGTTTGACTGGGGCGGTCGCCTCCCAAAGAGTAACGGAGGCGCGCAAAGGTTCGCTCAGGCTGATTGGAAACCAGCCGAAGAGTGCAAAAGCATAAGCGAGCTTGACTGCGAGACCTACAAGTCGAGCAGGTGCGAAAGCAGGCTTTAGTGATCCGGTGGTTCCGAATGGAAGGGCCATCGCTCAACGGATAAAAGGTACTCCGGGGATAACAGGCTGATCTCCCCCAAGAGTTCACATCGACGGGGAGGTTTGGCACCTCGATGTCGGCTCATCGCATCCTGGGGCTGGAGTAGGTCCCAAGGGTTTGGCTGTTCGCCAATTAAAGCGGTACGCGAGCTGGGTTCAGAACGTCGTGAGACAGTTCGGTCCCTATCTGCCGTGGGCGTTAGAGAGTTGAGAGGAACTGCCCTTAGTACGAGAGGACCGGGGTGGACGTATCTCTAGTGTACCGGTTGTTTCGCCAGAAGCATTGCCGGGTAGCTACATACGGACAGGATAACCGCTGAAAGCATCTAAGCGGGAAGCCCCCCTCAAGATGAACTCTCTCTTTGTTTAAACAACTAGAAGGTCCGTCGAAGACGACGACGTGGATAGGTAGCAAGTGGACGCATGGCAACATGTGGAGCTGAGCTATACTAATCGACCGAGAGGCTTATTTTTCAATATGTCTCAAGACCATTGTCAGTTTTTCCTCGAGCACGTCGAAAGACTCGCTTAAGGAAGAAAAACAACGCCTTATTAAAATACAAGCTCACACTTCATCATCCCATTCACCGGTTAATGACCGGGAAAACTTTGGTTGGTAGCCATAGCGAGGAGGGTCCGCCCGATCCCATCCCGAACTCGGAAGCTAAGCTCCTCAGCGCCGATGATACTGCCACCGCGAGGTGGTGGGAAAGTAGGTCGTTGCCAACCATTTTTCTACAAACACAAAAACCCTGAGAGAAATCTCAGGGTTTTTGTGTTTCTTGGGACGCTGGAACACCGACAAGACTCTTCCGAGGTCGGCGTAGTCCTAAGACCCCCAGGAGAGCCAGGATATGTAGGGGGCCGACCGGCTCGCCACCCCGGGCCGAGCAACCAGGCACCAACCGCTTCCGGACGGCGGGTAGTTACATTCGACTCGATTGCAACGGTGTTCGCAGACGCCATCAAGCTCCCCTAACTTGCAGGGGTCCCCCAGTTTCTGGTCCTGTCTGCAATTCCGTGGCAAACAATCAATGTACTCACACTCCACGTTTCCGTTGTCATCTTCAATGCAGTTATTGTTGGAGACCCATCCACAGATTCCCTCAAACATTCCGTCAGTGCAAAGCTCTCCATCATCCTCGTTCTCGCAAACCGTCAAGATGTTCTGAGCACTGGCGTTATTAGAGGCTAGGAGAAGAATGAGAATAAGCAGTAGAGCTTTCGTTTTTCGTTCTTTCAAAATTGTTGCTCCGAAGTGTTCTGAGAGATTCCTCATTTACAAATTTAAAGCTCCCTCTTGGTTTCCTGTCGGTCACCCACGAGCATACGACTCTCGTGCCGGCTGCGCGCGTCTTTATAGAACTGGAGCAGGAATGCGTGCGGGTCAGTATGCCACTTTCCCTTGAAATGTATCTTGTTTGATATCCGCTGGGCCAATGGGGCATATGCAGTTTCGTCCCCATCACGCAGGATTTGTTCAAGGAGTTGAATCTCCTGAATTCCATAAATGTCCAGTTGATGTGTGGTGAAATCAAAGCGACGAGCTTTGACGTTTGCAGTCAAGTCGTTCATGAGGTTGAGCCTCGGCTCAAGGACTACCACCGTAGACGCGACAAAATCCCCCGCGCGTCGGCGTTTAGGATTGAAGAATGGTAAGATGGCGATAGTCACAAGCCATGTGAGTGCCAGGTAGCCGAAGAAGGGTGGGGCGCCGGGGAGGATCGCATCTGGGGACGCTATCACGATGAGGGGAATTAGAGTCTCCATCTCGCGTGAAAGGCTTCGCAGGAAGACGGCATTTCCCGTAAGCGGGCGGCCCTCCACGTCCACGACACGCACTCCCATCATTTCCTTCCCCCACGTCTGGCCGCGTCCATAGATTTCGAAGAGAGGGAAGTAGAACGTCCGAACAATGAAGCCCAGGGTAAGAAAAAGGGCGATGCCCCAACCGTCAGGAATGAAGATCAACGCTATAAGGCCTACGACCGTGAGTACGGCAATGATGATGGTATTATCAACGGCGTAGGCCGCGGCTCTTCGACCAATGCTGGCAACCTCGAAACGGATGTCGATGCCCTCTGGTGTGCGTACTTCATGGATCATTTGGCCTTCCTGCTCAGGTAGGCAACCCAGAAGAGGATACTCGAGGCTGCGAAAAGCCATCTGGCTTCTGGTTGGTGGACCATCTGACGGAAGAAGCCTTCGATGAGCGCAGCGACAAAGAACATCGCAACCGCCCCCAAGACAACGGGGCCGGCGATTGCCATGCTCTGTCGGATACTCTGTGACCGTTTGAGTTGCCCCGGCCATACGATGGCTCGTCCTAGAAGAAGGCCTGCAGCGCCACATAGGATGACGGCGAAGATCTCAGTGACGCCATGGGGCAGGATCCAGGCGATGAATTCGAGCGTCAATTCCTTGGATTGGTAGAGCGATACAAAGGCTCCAATAATGAGACCATTGTAGAGAAGTAGAATAAGTACGGGAACACCTGCCGCAATGCCTAGAGCGAAGCAGTTCATTCCAATCTTGGCGTTGTTGGAAAGGAGTTGGGCCGCAAAAGCCGCGAGTCCATCGGGCGGCGCAGAATCGTAGAGAATCGCGCGTAAATCCTCAGCTGAGGTGCTCGGGGAGCGACTTTGTGCATACGATTCGGGGACGAAGGAGTGAAAGTAGACGCTATCTCCGGACACGAGGTACCAGCCAATCAGAACCCCCAGAAAAAGCGCAAACCCGGAGAGCATCACATACCCGCGGAGAGCACGGACACTCGATGGAAACGTGGTGTTGATGAACTCTGAGCAAACTCCAATGGCACTCTGCCGGGGGCTATAGAGAACGACGTAGGCTCGAGTACTAAGACTTTCCAGATAGTTGAGGAGGTTCGAATCGAGCGAGATCGCTCGGGCGTGGTTAAGTGAACTTAGCGTGGCGCGGTAGAGGGTTGGGAGCTCGACAACTTCTTCTGGTTCCAGCTTCTTGAGTCCTCTTGAGCTGACTTTATGGAGCAAGCTCTCAAGCCGAGTCCAAGTGGCTTCGCGGGCTTTTCGAAAGCGTAGACTACGAGGATCGTGGTTCATAGTAGCTCCCGGCGGTGGATTTCCAGATAGGTGTTGATGAGCTCCACAGAGAGGTTTTCCGGCAGGGCATCCACCACAAAGACCCCCAGTCGTTGGAGTTCCTTAAAAACAAGTCGTCTTTCGGACTCCAATTCGAACGCGAGAGTCGTTTTTCCGACCTCCACAATGTCACGAGGAAGCGTTTCTTGGCTATTTTTGAGGAACGGGTCGCGTAGCGTCACAAAAACGATGAGGTGGCGTTTGGCGAGCCTTCCGAGGTTCTCTATCAGGAGCTCTGCGCCGATCGTATCGATGAATTCGGTTAGTACGATGATGACGGAGCGGCGTTTAACTTTGGTGCCGAGCTCAGTGATTGCGAGTGTATAATTGGCCTCATCGGCGGAGTAGGTGACGGGAGCGAGGTGTTTAGCCAGAAGTTGAGCGGAGCTGACACCTTTGAGCGGAGGTATGAAGGTTCGAACCTCGGAATCGAAGGTGAGCAATCCGACGTTATCACCGGCTCGAAGAGATACGTATCCAACCATAAGGCCCGCGTTTATGGCATGGTCAAGGCGGGTGTAGTCGTCAATCGGCTCGCTCATGAGACGGCCTGAGTCGATGGCGAGTATGACGTTATGGTTGCGCTCCACGCGGTGCTCGCGCCAGAGGAGGCTTCTGTGCTTGGCGCTGGCTTTCCAGTCGATGAACCGCGTATCGAGGCCTTGAACGTACCTTCTCAGAGCGTCGAACTCGGAGCCTTCGCCACGCTGGTTCTGGGTTTTCGCGCCAACTAAGAGGGTCGAGTGCGTGGCAAGGCGAATGGCCGCTCGTTGAACAGCTTTGGTGTTGGGCACGATATCGGCTTCTAGCGAGAAGTTTGTTGTCGTGATCTTCTCGAAGAGTCCGAGCGGCCCGGTCCATCGAATCCAAAGTTGACTCGAGTGAATGCGCCCCCGTGCGTGTGGGGAGAGCTCGATGTTTCCCAACAATTCTCCTGAAACCACTGCAGGTTCGGGAGGAAGAATAGGACCAGCGAAATCACCCGCAACCTCGATGGCTTTCCGCCTGTGTGGAGAGCGAAACACCACTTTGATGGGAATGGTCGCTTTTTCTCCAAGATAGAAGGTATGGCGAGGCTCTGCCTCTACATGAACTTCATCAAGTCTGGGTGAAAAGAAGATATCCGCAAGTAGCGCCGCTGCAATCGGCACGAGGGAGATGACCCATGGCCAAGGGCCCACGTTGAGAAACACTGACACAAGCGCAGGGAATATCGCGATGGCGATAATCAGAATCGATTTTTTGGTCGGTCTGATCATCGTGGCGCCGGTGTCCTTTCGAGAATCTGCGAGAGCGCAATTTTTGAAGTGACGCCTTCGATCTCGGCGCCGGGGCTCAGCGTCACTCGATGAGCGATGGCCGGTAGGAAGAGTTCTTGAATATCGTCCGGGATCACATAATCGCGGCCACGAAGGCAGGCCTGTGCACGAGCAGCGACTGCCAGCATGGTGGCCGCTCGTGGTGAGGCTCCGGTTAGGATTGCCGGGTTGGCTCGAGTGGCCCGCACCAGTTCAACCAAGTAATCGATAAGTTCAGGTGCGAGCTGAATACTCGAGACCAGGCGCCTCGCCGTTTGGATCGTTTCGAAAGAGATGAGTGGGGCTTCCAAGCCCAGCTCAACTTCCGAGTTGTTTCCGTGGGTTGCAACCAAAGTGTGCTCTTCATTTTGGCTGGGATAGCCCACTTCTACTCGAAAGAGGAAGCGGTCGAGTTGAGCTTCGGGCAGCGGATATGTGCCTTCGTGCTCGATTGGGTTCTGCGTGGCGACCACCATGAACCCGTCTCCGAGATCGTGGCGTTTGCCATCCAGAGTGACCTTTCGCTCTTGCATGGCCTCCAAGAGAGCAGATTGCGTCTTTGGTGGCGTGCGGTTGATTTCATCAGCGAGCAGCACCTGAGTGAAAATCGGGCCGCGAATCAGCTTGAATTGGCTTTGTTGAAAGTCGAAGAGATTCGAGCCCAGGACGTCTCCCGGCATCAGGTCGGGCGTGAATTGAATCCGTCCAAACTCAAGTCCGAGTGCCGCTGCAAAGGTCTTTGCGAGGTAGGTCTTTCCGACCCCGGGCACGCCTTCAAGCAAGACGTGGCCCTTGGAGATCAGGGCAATCAATAGCAAGTCAACACCGTGGGCTTGACCGATTACGTACCTTGAGATTTCGGAGCGGAGCGATTCCGCAATGGCTTGAAGTGCCTCTGGCGTCATGACGGGTTCCTGTGTTGGGCTTGAATGAGTTGGCTGCGCATTTGGAAGATGCTTCTCACGGTGCTTGTAATCTTTCGAGAAGGTCTGCTTGTTCTCAAATCACTAAGCGAATCTACACGTTCTTTGAGCGCGTGAATTTGCCAGTCGAGTCCTCGAGCATGGATGATCTTGTCCAAAGATTGGAGAACTTCGGCTTCATTGCCCGTGAGTTGAAAGTGGTTTTTGAGGTCAGAAATCATCATCTCCCAGTATCTCTTGAGGATAAGGCCTTGATGGCCTGAGTAGCTCAGGAGTTCGGACGTGTTTTGAATCAAGAGTGCCTTTCCTGGCTCCTGCGGGCCGAGTGGCGCGAGCCCTGGGCCGAATCGACCAAGCCCAGCCCAGCCAGCGAAAAGAAAGAGGATGAAGAAGTGTATCACGACCCAAACCAAAGGCGGCTCTGTTAAGAGCTCGCCCAGCGAGGGTCTTTGGATATGGCCGTGAACCGTCTCATCCACAAGAATCGTAGCGTTTGGTCCCGTGATGTTGTTGACAATCGAAAGCGCGAGTTCTTGAGCATCCTGAGAGTCGAGCATGTGATTGGCGATAATGTCCGGGTCCGAGAGGACCCAGATATGGTCACGATGGGTCAGGATTGCGGGACAAGGTCCGGTGGGTCGAAACCCATCGCTTGCGACGAACTGAGCGTCGAGAATTGTAACGTCACCACAATCTGTCGCTGCGGTTCGTGTGACCGTGGAATCCACTTGGAGGAGAGTTTCGACGGCATATTTGACATCCGTCGTCTCTTCGAGGCCTTGCCGAGCGATGTGTTTGTCTTCCAACGAAGCCGGCGAGCCCCAGCGTTTTGGTGCCACGAGGAGAGTCGGCTTACCCGATGCTAGAACTTGTCTCGCTTCGTCCGTACGCTCCGTGGTTTTGGGCTGAATATACGGTTCGGCAAGAATCACAAGGTCTACATTCTGCAGTTGGGTGGATGTCTGAAATTTGGACCTTTCTACGGTGTGGCCAGCGCGTTCTAGCGCCTCCAGAAAAACCGAATGCCCAAGTGCAGAGCGGCTGAACGAGTCATTGCCGAAAGAGTGGGGCGTCTTGAAATGATGGCCAATCAAGAACCAAAGTAACATAGTGAGAATGGAGATCGCTGAGAGGGCGATTAGCCCTGAAAAACCGTATTTTTTCAGAGCGTTCATAAGGACCTCAGGATTTGGTCTCGCCACTGACTGGCTTCTTCAAACATGCCTTCTTCAGCCTCTTTTGCAGCAAAGGTACAGAGTTCCGATACCAAGACGAGCTCGAAGAGTGGTGAGTTCCCATCTGGGGCAATAGATTTCGCAATTTCGCGCGGGGTAGCAGAGGGTTTGGAGATGATCGGGTGTTTTGGCTCAAGATGACGCAAGACTTCCAGAAGCAGTGCGTGAATGGCCAATGCGTAATCACCCGAATGAGCCAGTGAAAGTGCGTCCTTGTTCTTGGTTTTTGTGGCCAATTCATTGAGGAAAGTGTTTGTTTCACCCTCTTCTTCAGCCTCCTTGTTGCCAATGACTCGGCTGAGAACCCAGATCAAAATGCCCAGCACCAAGAGTCCCAGGAGCGACAAGAGGATGTACTTGACTAGCTGCCAATCAAACTCAGGAAACTCCACGTCATCGAAGAAGTCCAAGTCCTCGAGCCAAGACGGTGGAGTATCTGGGACGAATTCAGGTGGTCTCGGGCCCTTGATGCCGTTGGGGAGTGGCGGCGACTCGGGTGAGGTTTCATCGTCTGGATCCGAGGGCGAGCCTTCTACACTCCAATCTTCAACGTTGGCGCTCGGAGGTTTTGAGGACAACGGCAGTTCGCTCTGGGTATCGCTTGGGTACCAGGAAACCTCGGGCTCAGCAGCTCCAAGTATAGGTAATGATGTTAGAAACACCACCAGCGCGATGCGGACCATTCGTACTCCGAAAGAGCTCGCATCCTAGCGCGCAGTGACCCCCACCGCCAAGTGTCAACTTGCCTTGGCCGGTGCGCTTGGACGGTACTGTAGACGATGGAGTTTGGCGTAGTGGCCGTCAGAGGCAAGGAGCTCGGCATGTGAACCACGCTCGATGAGTTCGCCTCGGTGAAGCACCAAAATGGTGTCGGCCTTTTGTATCGTAGAAAGTCGGTGCGCTACGACAACGGAGGTCTGTCGTTCCAACATGTTCTCGACCGCGCTTTGCAAAAGAGATTCAGTTTGGGTGTCAACATTCGCCGTGGCTTCGTCCAGGATCAACACCTCAGGCTTGTGTACAAGCGCGCGCGCAAAAGAGATGAGTTGGCGTTCGCCCGCCGAGAGATTTGCGCCGCGCTCTTGCACGGATTGTTGAAACTTTTCTGGATACGCTTGGATAAGTTTCCATGCGTGAACGGCCTGAGTGGCACGCTCGACCTCATCCATCGGAATTTCGTCTCCAAGCGTGATATTCTCGAGGACGCTGCCTTGGAAGAGGAAGCAATCTTGAAGGACGACCGCAAATTTGTGTCGGTACTCTTGAACATCAAACTCACGGATATCGATTCCGTTGATGAGAATTGCACCTTCGGTGACGTCGCGCAGCCTGGTCAAAAGGGTGATGATCGTAGACTTCCCGGCGCCTGTGTGTCCGACCAGGGCTACTTTTTCACCGCGCCCGACTTTGAACGACACATCTCGAAGCACCCATTCGTCGGTCTTATAGGCAAACGAAACGTTCTTGAATTCGATGGAATCGATGTGTTCGGGGACGTCTCGAGTGCTCTCGGATTGCGGGATCTTGTCCGTTTGGTCGAGGAGTTCGAAGATTCGCTCGCCAGCGGTGATGGCGCTTTGTAAGAAGTTGTATTTTTGGGCGAGGTCGCGAATAGGAACGAAGAATTTCTGCATGTATTCGATGAACGCGACCAATACGCCGAGTGAAATAGCGTCTTGTAGGACCTGACCGCTCCCGTACCAAATGATTACGCCGACGGTGATGCTACCGACGGTTTCGACCACGGAATAGAGCATGGCGTCGTAGCGGATCGCCATAAAGTTAGCGTTTCGGTACTCTTCGTTGATTCGTTGGTATTCTTCCAAGCCGCGCTTTTCGCGCACAAAAAGCTGAATGACCGATATCCCTGTGACGCTCTCTTGCAGATAGGAATAGAGGCGCGCGACTTTGACTCGGATTTCTCGAAAAGCCTTGCGCATGAAATGCCGAAACACCGCCGTAAGTCCGACCAGGAAGGGCACGACGACAAAGCTCGCGAGCGCGAATTGCCAATCCTTGATGAGTAGAATGACGACGATGCCCACCAACATCATGACATCGCCAATCATGGTAATCATCCCGGAGGCGAGCGCCTCCTGTAGGGACTCGATATCCGTGGTCATGCGGGCCATGAGGCGCCCGACGGGCTGGGATTGGAAAAACTTCGTAGAAAGGTGCTGAACGTGCTCAAAGAGTGCTTGTCTCAGGTCTCGAAGGGCGCGCTGACCCGCAAGCTGCATGATCCAAGTCTGCAGGAATTGAAGCGCCGCCACACTGAACATGGCGGCTGCGTATCCTCCCACGACGAGCCCGAACCCATTGAGGTCTTTGGGCACAAAGTGATTGTCGATGGCAAGCTGAAGCAGCCAGGGTTGAACGAGGGTAAGGCCCGTGATGATCGGCAGCAAAACCAGCGAGATCGCAAAGAGCGACCAGTATGGCTTCATGAAGTGCCAGAGTCGTTTGACGACCTCCCACTCGCTCATTTGGAGTTCAGAAGTTTCTTTAAACGCCCCGCCTATTGAGCTGTCAGGCTTTTCTTTCTTACTCATCCTTCCAGCTCTTCTTTAAGTTTTTGGTGCTCATTGAGCTCCGCATAAACGCCCCCAAACGCGAGGAGTTCTTCGTGGGTTCCTTGCTCGACGAGGCGCCCTTCATCCACAACGAGAATGCGGTCCATTCGCGAGAGTGCGCTGAAACGATGCGTGATGAAAATGGTCGTGCGGGCATCCATCACTTCATCGAGGTGGTCGAGAATCTCTTGTTCAGTCTGGTTGTCCACGCTCGAAAGCGCATCGTCGAGAATGAGGATGCTCGGTTCGACAAGTAGTGCACGGGCGATAGTAACCCTTTGTTTTTGGCCACCCGAGAGTGTGATTCCGCGCTCTCCAACTTGAGTTTCGATGCCTTGTGGGAATGAAGAGATATCCTGGTCGAGCCCAGCTTTGGCCAGGACCTTAAGCGTTGGGTCCGCTGAATCCTCACTGAGTCGCGAGAATTCCGGGTCGTCTAGCTGCGCATCGTATCCAAACCGAACGTTGTTTCGGATGGTCATCGAAAAGAGGAACGGGTCTTGAGGGACCACACCCAGGCGCGCGCGATGGCGACGCAGTTCAAGGTCGCGGATATCGACGCCGTCGACAAGGATTCGCCCATGTTGTGGGTCGAAGAGGCGTGCGAGAAGCCCAACGAGCGTTGATTTCCCGCTACCCGTTCTTCCGACGATCGCGACTTTTGAGCCCGCTGGGATTTCAACGCTAAAGTCTGAGATTGCGTCGGACTGGTCGTAAGCGAACGACACCCCTTCGAATGATATCTGGCCAGATACCGCTGGTCGGGGGATTGCGACGGGTTCTGCAGGGTCTTCAATAGTGGGCTTAGTAAAGAGGACCTCAAGGATACGGTCAAAGGCAGCGATGCCTCGATTCCAGACGGAGAGGACCCATCCAAGGCCCATGGTTGGAAACGCCAGGGCCACGACGTACCCGTTGAACTCAACGAATTGTCCAACACTAAGGTTGCCAGCGACCACCCAATTGGCTCCCACGAGCAAGATGACGAGTGTGCCTGCGCCCGAGAGCAGTGTCATAGTTGCTTGAAGGCCGCCTCGGATCGTCACCAACTTGATGTTTTCTTCGACGAAGTTCTCGTTTAGTGCCTTGAATCGAGAGATTTCGCGGCCTTCGAGGGTGTAGGTCTTAATGACTTGGATTCCGGTCAGATTCTCTTGAACACGAGAGGATATCTTGGAGAGTTCGGTTTGGACGATTTTGGTCTGCTTGAACAACTTGTGGATGATGAATCGAACGCCGATGAAGATGATCGGGTACGGAATCAAGCAAAAGAGCGTGAGCTTCCAATCGAGTGCAACCATCTTGTTCAACGCTAGGGCGTAGGCGACCACGGTATTGATCACGTGGAGATAGGCTATCGCGTAGAGGAGTCGAACGAAGTTCACGTCGTTTGAGACTCGACTGGTGATATCGCCCGTGGACATGCTCGAAAACCATGAAAGGTTTAGTTTTGCGAGATGCTCAAAGAGTTCGTTTCTCAGGTCGTATTCAACAAGGCGACCGGCATTGAAAATGTAGACTCGGCTCAGGATTCGGGCGATTCCGGCTCCTATGGCAAGTCCAATGATCCAAATCGCATGGTCTTTAATGCCAGCGAGGTCCACCCCGTTCTGCATGCCCTCAATGGCGAGCCCGACGCGCCCTGGAATCTCAAGCGCGAGGTAGTTGGTAAGGACGAGGAAGATCCCTCCGATAACGAAATGCAAGGCGTAGCGCTTGAAATATAGGCGAATCCGCTGATTTCTCGCCGCCCTCGTTACATCAATCATCAGGTTCCTATCTCAGTCGAAGACCGATTCGATGCCATCTCACTGAATTGGTTTCAGGGTCAATAGACCATGCGATGTACATGGGTTTCCCTTCAATTTCCTCTTCAGATATGGGCCCGAAGTTTCGAGAGTCTCTTGGCGGGATTTCACCATCTTGGAGAGGAACTTGGTGTCGATTATCTGCGAGTAGAAAATACTCGGATTCTTTGAGTTCTTGTGGCGGTACCCACGCATCCAGGAAGGTGCGTTTGGAGACGCTCACCACGTATTTTGACCCAAAGTTCTCCTCCACCATCGCGAAGAGGTCGCGGTCGTCCCCCGATGGCTGAAGTTCGGCTTGGACAAGCGGGGTCTGATTCACGATGGGATTGGTGCCATCGACTTGAACGGTGTCTTTGGGAACGGCAACGGCCCGGAGAACATTAGGGCGCTCCTCCTGGTGCTCCAAGACCACAGCCTCGCCTCTAGAGATAGCGCGGCCTTGAAAGCTGGTTCTGTCAAAGAGAATGACGTCCCCGGGGATGATTGCGGGTGTCATCGCCGAATGGTCGACCTTTGTGAGTCCGAGGAGACTCGTTTGTGTGAACTGCGCGGTCGCGACAAGTGGACCGTAAAACGTGAACAAGGCGACAAGCGCGTAGAGGAGGGGGTGATTGAACGGGCGTAGCACGTAGTCTTTCGAGATATCTGATTTGGCGCTCGAGATATTGAACCCAAGAATTGTGATCCACCCCAGAAGAATCACGACCATCGGCAGGAGTGGGAAGAATTTCAGAAGACTAAAAGCAATGACAAAGACTTCCACCACCAGAATGACCAAAAGGTTGACCAGAATGCCGCGCTGCAGTTTCCCAACGTAGACGTGCGCCAGACCGGGCCCACCCAATAATCCAAGTGTGACGAGAACTCCCAGAGTTCGGGGCTTTGTCTCTCCCAGATATTCGATCTCTTCGCTCATCCCGGATGGTCCATGAGTTGGAAAGATAGTCACCCATTTAAAGTAGAGCGTTGAGCCGCATGGTGCAAGGCTCCTACCCTGGTTGGGTGAGATGCGCTGCGTGTGTGATAGTTTCAAGACGGCATAATAATGGCATGTAGGGAATTTCTCGATGTGAAGTGTGCTTTAGTGCACGGTTGCAGCATAAGGTGTATGTAAGCTCTCGTTTATTGAGTGAGTAAAGGTGTTTTATGGATGAAGGAAGAAGTCAAAAGTGGAGCTTGTCCACGTGGATGATACTTGCGGCAATAGCACTTGTGCCGGGTGCGTTCGCGACGGCGTTTTCGTCTTTTGAGGTTGTAAAGGCGGCGCTGCTTTTGGTCTTGGTCGGATTGGCCATGTTGGCCTTTGGGGTTGACGTTCTTCGAAAGAAATCCACGGCGGTAACGGGCGTCAAGGTAGCTTTGGTTGCCTACCTTTTCGGTGCTTTCGCGCTGATTTCGGCGGCGTGGTCACCGGTCCCAATTCTCGGGCTCGTAGATGCGATGAAGTGGACGGCGATGGTTGGAGTGTTCCTGCTGGTCGTTTCACCCGTTGGACGCGCCATTCGCTTCAATGACTTCGGTTTGGCTCTCGGGATTGGTGCTATCATTGTTGGGGCATCGAGCGTCTTGGACGCAGTCGGACTTGAGGTTTTCACGCCGGTTTGGAACCCGAGTGGGGCCACGGGAGCCTTTGATAGCCATGAGTTCCTTGTGCCCTATACCGCGATGGTCATCCCGATTCTCAGTGCGGGCGTGATTCGTCATACGGGTTGGCAAAAGATCGTGATCGGGGTTGGACTCTTGTTCGCCGCGCTTGGATTTGGCCTGAATACATCGCTCCTTTTTGCGGGCGTTGCATCTGGCGTTTGGGTCGTGGCGACCCTCGTCATCCTTATCTTTCAAGGTTTTGGACGCGCGTCTCTTCTGGGGCCAGCTGTCGGAGCGTTAATTGTCGCCTCGAGTGCAGCAGCTGTGGGACATTTTTTGGCTCCTGCGCCGCACGCATCGGACGCGAACCGGCTCCCGGTCGTGGTGGTGGAGCAGAAGTCCACGATTGACGACTTCACCGACAACGACATTCGTTTCCCGATGTTTGAGATTGGGCGCACCGAAGAAGTAGCGAACACGGCTGCGTATCCGTATCTATTCGCGCTCGGTATGGATATGTTCCGCGAGAAACCCTTGGGTGGCCAGGGGGCAGGTGGTTGGTGGCAAGTTCAAACCAAGTACTCTCGTCCAGACGACCCTTATGTCAGCAAATTGTTCGAGCATTATCCTGCGTTCAAGAGCGCCCACAACTCCTATGTGGAGGCGCTGGCAGGCTTTGGGTTCATTGGGTTTTTCCTATTCTTAGCCTGGTTGGTCAGCGTTTTTGCGGTGACTTTGACAGGGCTTGGTCGAAAAGAAGAACGAGAGCGTTGGCTCTTGGAACACTGGGGCTTGATTCTCGGGGTGGGAAGCGGCGCAGCTCTGGCTATGGTCTCCCCTGCATTGAACTTTGCAGGCACCGGCGTGGTCTTCTTCGCCGGATTGGGTCTTCTCATTCGTGAGTCGTCCATGCTCAATGAATTCAAAGGGCTTGGAACGATTTGGAGGATTGATGCAAACTCGGGAATCACACTCGGGAATCACTACGCGCGTCTTCGTCGGGCTCGTGCCAGCCGTCATCGGTGTGGCCATGATTGCGGTTATGGTTCCTAATATTCGCTCCGAGTACTACCGAGGATTGGCAGACCATCTTATGCTTCGGACGCATTTCAAGAGGTCGGTAGATATGTACGATAAGGCCCATCAGGCCTTTCCGTACCGAGGTGAGAACCTTTTCAACAAAGGCCTTGCGCTTAGACGAACTGGCAAGTTGGACGACGGTATCGAGGCCATGATTGCTTCGCTAGAGTTGCGCCCGTTTGATTCAAGACCGCACGTGCATATTTCTCAATATTATTCTCTGAAGAATAAGCCTGTGGATGCGCTTAAGCATGCTCGCCGTTCGGTAGAGCTCTTTAGGAACAACCTTGAGGGACGAAAGGCCATTGCCCTGGCGTTTGACCGTGAGGGTCGTGTTGAAGAGGCCGCTTTAGAAATTTAAAAGGCTTTGGAATTGGACCCGCCTGACAATGAGAGGGCAGTACTTCACCAAGAACTTGGACGTTATTACGAAAAAGACTTGGGTAAGCCAAAGCTTGCAATTGAACACTATCAGGCAGCAGCAAAACTTACGGTGGATAAGATCGACCGTGAGATGTTGGAGTTTCAGGTTAAGGAGCTCGACAAGCAGGTCAAGCGCGACCGGCTTCAGAGAGAGGGAAAGCCCATTCCAAAGGACCTGATGCCTGCGCAGCCGCCATCTCATGATCATGGACACGGGCCCGAAGGCCATGGTGGACACGGTCCTGGCCCACTACCGGTGCCGGCTAGACCAAAGGGGCTCCCGACTACTGAGGAGCTCAAAGGCGGGCCGAGAGTGCCGGCCCCCGACTCACACGATGGCCACGAGCACTGAGCCTCACTCTTTCCAAACGATTTTCCAGGGGCGCTGCTTGATGTTTCGAAGCATCTCTTTGAGGTCGTCGTAGAGTTCTCTTTCACTCAAGAGAGCCCCGACAGTGCCTTCACCTCGTTTAATACCTTGAACGACATCTTCCGCGTCTGCGGACATGCTGGCGAGCCTTTTGGAGCTAACCTCGAGGTTATCTAGGCTTGCAGTGATCTTGCCTTCGTTGCCCGTGATAAGTCGGTCAGCACTCTCTGAAACACTTCGTGCGTTAGACGTCGCGACACCGAGATCGTCGAGCAAGGGGTCAATCTTGCCATCGACTTTGCTCGCGATGTTGCGTGCGTTTCGGGAGGTTGCGGAGAGGTCGTTGATAGTCGAACGCAACGCATTTCCATCATCAACTGCCACATTCAGGGCAGCCATGAGCTTTGCGGCTTCTTCAGACGTAAGGCGAACGCTATCGATGGTCTGGTCGAGGTCTTCACGGTTGTCAACCACCAGGGAATCCAGAGTTTTCATCAGGCTAGCGGTATTCGAGATGAGCTCGCGAGTTTTGATATTTGGGTCGTCGAAGAGCTCGTTGAGAGATGAAATGAGTTCCGTGGCCTTCGAAATGATGATGTCCATTCGCGGAGGGTCCACGCCCTTGAGCACATCACCTTTTGCGACAGGTTTTCCGTCGAAGTTATTCGTCACGATTTCAATATAGGGCTCGCCCAAGACGCCGCGCGTCGTGATGAAGAATTGGCTGTTGTCTCTCACGGAATCTGCGTATTCATCATCGATCTTTAGTGTTGCACGCACCGCAACAGCAGCGCCTTCCGGGTCGCGATTCTCGTTTTCCGTGAATCGCAATTGTTTGACGTTACCCACGCTGATTCCGGCAATGGCAACGTCGGCGCCCGGTTTGAGGCCGCCGGCATTGTTGAACTCTACGTCAAACTCAAATCCGTCGGAAAATGAAAAGTCTCCGAGAAGAAGTACAAAAGCCACAAGGAGTGCGCTCGAGAAGAGTACGAGCGCTCCAACTTTAACTTCAATGGCCGTTTCTTTTTTCTGCATATCGTCGTTCCTAACCTTCAGACCTCCATGGGGCCCGATGGGTTTCCAGTGATAAATTGCTGCACGATTGGGTCGGCAGAATTGCGGAAGTCATCGCGTGTCCCATCAAGGATTAACTTTCCTTTGTACAACATGGCGATTCGGTCTGCGATTCCGAAAATGCTACGCAGGTCGTGCGAGATCACGATGCTGGTGACGCCGTGATGGTCGGCGAGGTGTCGGATGAGTTTGTCGACCATCGCGGCGGAGATAGGGTCGATACCGGTCGTTGGCTCATCGAAGATCACGTACTCGGGGTCGAGTGTGAGTGCTCTCGCGATGGCGACTTTTTTGCGCATTCCGTCGCCGAAATCTGCGGGGTAGCGGTCATGATAGTCGGCCATACCCACGAGTTTTAGCTTCTCCAGCGCCATTTGGCGCGCGTCTTTGGTGGAGACGCTCTTATGCTTTCGGATCGGAAGTGCAACGTTGTCGAGAAGCGTCATCGAGTCGAAGAGCGTGGAATTCTGAAAAACCATCGCGCAGCGTTTACGGACGTCGTAGAGCTCCTTCTCGGTGAGGTCGGTTACGTCCACATCGTCGAGGAAAATTCGACCGGCGTCTGGGCGAATCAAACCGATCAAATGCTTGACGAGCACGGATTTTCCGGCGCCGGATTGACCAATGATGAAGAAGACTTCACCCGGTTCAACGACCAGATCAACGCCTCTGAGAACGTGAAGGGACCCAAACGCTTTGGCGATGCCTTTGAACTCGATACGACCCACTAAAACCCCCAGACGATACTGATGCTGGTGCGATGCAAGCCCCAATCTTGTTCGGCTGGGGACTCTTGCATTCCGGAAAAATCCGTTGGGAATGATAGGCCTTGAATCACTGGGACTGCGTAGCCAACTTCAATAAGGGCGAACTCTTCGCCCGACCAGAAAGTCCAACCGAGGCGGATATCACCTCCAAAAGAGAGGAGGGGAGCGTCGTCCAAAGAAGCTCGGAAGATGTGCAGGCCCAGCGCTCCAAAAAATCCTTCCGAGTCCTCGGAGATGAAGAGTCGATTGACGACCCCGAGTTGCCACGAGAACGCCTTTTCGCTCGCCGCAAGCCCGTCTGAGTTTGCCGTGTGTTCGTTGAAGAAGGTGTAGCCGATATTGGCTTCGGCTCCGGCCATCACGTGATTGGAGACGAAATGATGGAATCCCAATCGAAGTGAATGGCCAAAATTGAGCGACGGGGAACCGAGTCCTGGAGCGTCAGGAGCGGCATCATCGGTCATAAAGCCCGGCTCGAGCGAGAGTCCAAAGCTCAGGTATTGCTGGCCCACTTTTGGTGGAGAGAACGCGTCAACCGGAAGAGTGAAGAGTAAGATGGCAAGACTCAGGAGAGTCTTAAAGGATCGAGAGGACCACATAACCAACTCCTGAGATGATGAAGTCTAAGATGACGACAGCGAGGCTGCAATTGACCACCGCGGAGGTTGTGGCGCGTCCGACGCCTTCGCTGCCTCCTGTGACCACGAGCCCGGCCTCACATGCAATGATTGGAATCGCCATGCCGTACGCAAGCGCTTTGGTGAGGCAAATGATGATGTCGAACCAGTCGACAAATCCGAAATCAAAGAAGGTCAGGTAGTTCACACCAAAGGCTACGTTCGCAACGACCGCACCGCAGATCCAACTCACGAGGACCGCGAAAATGGTGAGCGCGATGGTCATGATTGTTGAGGCGATGAAGCGAGGAACCACAAGGTATTGGACGGGCTGTGCGGCACACATTCTCAACGCGTCGACTTGTTCAGTGACGACCATCGAGCCGATTTGGGCAGCGATGCCGCTTCCGACGCGAGTGGCAAGCATCATGGCGGTAATGGTTGGAGCGAAGATCCTCAGCAGCAATTGGAGGAAAAGGGCGCCTAGAAGCTGCAGGTCGCCCGTGATTCGCATGGCCTGGAATCCGGCCTGGTAGACCAAGATCATACCGAGGAAACCGAGCGTAAAGGCGATGAAAACCACAGAGCGGTTGCCGATCTCGTACATTTGTTCGAAGACCGTTCGCCAATTCTTAGGTGCCTTTAGGGTGTAATAGACGGTCAGAAGAAACGTTCGGAAAATGCCCTTGTTGATCGCGTAGATCTCGAGAAACGGCTCACCGATAGACCCGAGGACTTTCTCGTACCAAAGCGCTCCCGAATGTTGTGTCGGCTCAGCTGACATCAGGTATCCAGGTAGGTGATGAGGTAATCCAAAACGAAGATGGCGATAGCGCTTCCAACCACTGAGTTGTTTACGGCGCGACCAACGCCCACTGCGCCGCCACTCGTGTTCAGGCCTGCGTTACAGGAGATGACGGCGATGGCGAAGCCGAAGGCCACGGCTTTGTAAAGGCCGTGGAAAAAGTCGTTGAGTCCAACGTATTCGATCACACTCCAGGCGAAGAGTTCGACGCTCACCCCCAGGAGATATTGACTCGTAATGGCTCCGCCGACGAGAGCCACAAAGTCTCCCACGATCACCAGCAGGAACATCATGACGATCATTGTAAAAATGCGCGGCATGACGAGGTACGAGATGGGGTCGATGGCGAGTGCGCGAAGGGCATCGATTTGGTCGGTGACCTTCATGGTGCCAAGCTCTGCTGTATTGTTCGCGCCGACGCGGCCTGAGAACATCAATCCAATCATGATGGGACCGACCTCTCTGAACACCGAATAACCGGCACCCCAACCGAGTAGTCCGTAGGCCCCGTATTGCTCGATATACATACCTGATTGGATCACCATGATGGCGCCCGTGAGTGCAGCCGTCACCACGACAATCGGGAAACTCTTGACCCCAACGCGATACATGTTTCGCCATGTTTCCGGCCCGTCGAGCTTCGGAGGGAGCGTGCAGCGCACGATCTCCAAGAGTAGGAGCGCCATCGTACCAATAGCGTGAGACACGGACATGAAGACACTTCCAAATCCTCCGATTCCGCCCACGAGCAATTTGTCTTTTGCGCTCATCCTAGCTCATCATCGCTGAATCCATCCCAGAATTGCCGGACAATCGGGATTTCGGAGGTTTCGATTTGACTACGGTCGCCCAGAAAAACCAACTTTCCTTTGTCTAGCAGGGCGAAGTTATCACAGATATCCTTAATTCCCTCGATATCGTGGCTAATCGTAATCGATGTAACACCGCGCTTATCCCTCATCTCTCTCAGCAAGATGAAAATCTTGGAGCTGGTGACAGGATCAAGTCCTGCGGTGGGGTCATCGTAGAAGACGATAGGCGGTTGTGGAATGACTGCTCGCGCAAAAGAGACGCGTTTCTTCATACCGCCAGAGAGTTCATTGGGGTACTTGGCCGCGATTGTAGGGAGGTCAACTGAAGTCAAGATGTCTTGAACTTTCGCGCCGATTTCTTCTTCCGTGAGTTTTCCGGCCTGCCTCAGAGGAAACGCAATATTATCCCCAACGTTCATGAAGTCGAAGAGAGCGTAGTTCTGAAAAAGCATTCCGATTTTGAATCTGAGGTCTGCAAGCTCGATTTCATTGAGCGAAAAGACATCCGTTCCGTCAATGGTTACGCGACCTTTTTCGGGTCGCACCAGACCGCAGATGATCTTCACCAAAAGTGACTTTCCGGCGCCACCTGGGCCGATGAGCCCGAGGTTTGCCCCCTCGCGAATCTCCAGAGAAACGTCTTGGAGAACCGGCTCCCCCATGTGCAGTTTGGTGATGTTTTCGACTTTAATCATCGCCACCTCCCGGACCGAGTCGTGCCGAGGCGCGCCGCGCCCATTTTGAGTCGGGATATTCGCGTGTAAGGCGCTTCATCAGTGAAAGATGGTGTTCGTCGGCTCCCATGAGCCTGTAGCATTCGGCTCCGAGCCATAATGCATAAGGCGCGCGCAGACTGTCTGAGTACTCGTCCACAAACCTCAAGAACCATTGGCTCGCCTTTTCATGTTCACCGAGATGAACCCACGCGTGTGCGACTTCGAGGATTGCGTCATCCAACCACTGCGAATTGTATGTGCCCACGAACCATGATGATTCGCCGCTTTCGGTCAAAATCATGAAGTTGTGGATCGCTGCGTTCCAGTTTTGGACTCGCGCTTGAATTTGAGCGATCTCCCAAATGGCGTCGTCGGCGAGTGCTTCTTCGGGGTGGTCTGCCCAGATTTGGGCATAGACTTTCATCGCGCGGTCTGGGTCTCTGAGGTTGACGTCGTAATTTCTTCCACGTTCAAAGAGCAGGTTCTCGGCGAGCATCGACGCTTGAATCCACGGGTACATTCGCTTCAAGACAGCGTCCCAACCCTCGAAGCTCTCGCTGGCGAGATAGCGCTTCTTCAAGTCTTCTAAGGCCCACTCAGCTGGAATCTCATTTGGATACTTGAGAATTGTTGCAAAGAGTCGGCTCAAGCTTTCGCGATCATTTCCCTTAGATTTTTGAAGCAAAGATCGTTGGTACATCGCCCATGCGCCATGCGGGTCGATGATAGGTGGTTCGGTCAGGGCCAACAGATATTTTTCTGCCGCCTCGTTATCTTTTTCTTCGAGAAGACGCTCCGCCAATTGTCTTATCGCCCAGCGTTTCCGGGGCTCATCGGGGGCGGATTGAACGGCGTCTTCGAGTGGCTTCAGATCTTTGAGAGTCCCACGGTCAAGTTGGGTTTGCGCCTCCAGGACATCGTTTTCCCACTGCTCAGAGGGTCGATTCACGCTACATGCCCCTGTAGACAACACAAAGAGTGCGGTCAGAGCTTGTATTTTCCACTGAGTGCGGTCTAATCGCATGTACCGGAGCACGGAAGTAGAGATGTGGTGGATGAGAAAAATACTTTGGATTCTAACGCTGGTCGTTGTTGGGAGCGCATGGAACCTTGTTTCTGCGCAGGAGACCCTAACCGAGGATCAACCTAAAGTCGAGACGCCGAGCCCGGAAGTTGACACTCTTGCGAACACGGTGGCGGACCAGACCCCTGAAGAGCTCAAGGTAGAGAGCCTTGATGCGGGTCGCTTATTAAAGAGCTCAATCGTTGAGGATATTGCTAAGCTCGAAGAAAAAAAGGCTGAGTTAGAGCGCAATGTCATCAGGGAAGAAGCCAAATTCGAGCTTTTGAGCGAGCAAAATGGCGAGCCCGTTAGACTCGCTCAGGCAAAGACTGAAATCGCTTTTCTGGCATCTGGGCTCGAACTACTCGGAGCGGAATTGGGCGCGGTCAAGAGCGAACTGGCATCTGTCGAAGCTCAGATTGCCACACTGGAGAATTTGGAAGGGGCCGCGAAAGAGCGCGAAGAACGGGAAACAAAGGCGAGGGATGCTGAGAGAGATGCTGAGAACAGGGTTGAGGAGGCTCTCGCGCGTGAAGCAATGGCTCGCGATGCGGCAATGCGTCAACTCCTACAGCGCGAGAGAGAGTTGGCCGAAGAAGTCTTGGCTGCGACACGACTCGCCAATGAGAAGATCTCTGCGTTGCAGAAGCTCGAAGATTCTGAGACGGAGGTCTACTCCGAGTGGAAGGGTAAGATTCTAAATGGATTGGATGAAGTCAAAGAAATGCCGCCCACGCAGGCCAAAGTAGACAAGGCGGATGCACTCTTTGCAGATGTCTTGTCTAGGCGCAGGGTCGCGCGCGAAACTCTGCTGGAATCGTTTCGAGAGTGGCGAAAACTAGAATCAGAGAGTGCCACTCTTAGAGAAAGTCTAAACCGCGCAACTCAGAATTTGGCGGCCGAGCAAGCACGTGTGGAGGAGGGTTCAAGCGAACTTATCAAACAACGAATTGCGGTGGCCCAAGCCGAGGTAGACCTTAGAGTCAAGGAACTCGACACTGCGAGCCAGATGAGCGCATTTTGGGAGAGACGAATCTCGGCGGTAAATCAGCGTGCTCGATTCTACTCGAGTACGATGGCTGACATGCTCGATCTTACGAGTTCTAGCGCGCAAACCGGACTTTTCGGATTCAGCGATGAGACTTTTCGCGACGCGAGCATTAGTTTTGAGATTGCAGCGGAGCGGGTTCTCCACTGGGGCCGTCAACGAAGTGCGGAAGTCATGGAGCTTGGGTTTTCGGTGGATATCTTCACTTGGCTCTTCGGGCTCGCGACTCGCATCGTTATCTTTCTAATTCTTGTATTCGTGAGCCTGAAATGGTTGTCGGTAGGGTTTCACTGGCTATACGAGCGCGCCATCCGAGGTCGCACGTTTAGGCGTTGGCCCGGCAAAGTGGCTACGCTCTTGGAGATCGCGTTTGCGCTGGCGAGGCCGTTCATCATCTTCAAAGCGGTGATGTACCCGATGCAGTATTTCACGGATAGCTTTCCCGAGTTCAGCTACGCCGAGACCGTCATCGAATGGGTGTTTGTTTACAGCGCGATAAACGCTTTCGCGCGTGCGGTCTTCCTGCCAAGGAGCATCAGACAGGCGGAATACTCAATCGGGCTAGGGCTGGAACTCCAAGACAATGTTTCGTGGTTTGACCTTGGCGAAGAGCGCGGACGAAAGCTTGTGAGAAGCGCCCGAGTCGTGGCGCTTTTCTGGTTGTTGGCCACGCTGATACCCGCAGGATTACGAGAATTTCTGGGCATTTCGGTGCTCACACATGTGGTGGAGCTTAGCGCGTACCTTGTCCTGGCGCTTATCGTGTACTGGGTCATTGCGACTTGGCGAAACGAGATTGCAGAGCTCTTTACCGAGATTGCTGGCCCAAAACTTCCGAGGGCTGTGACATTAGTCAATGAACATAAGGACAGGTTTTACGGGGTGCTCATCGTAGCGGCCGCGACAGTCTACATCGTTGTCGTGGAGCTTGTGCGACTCGGTCGGCAATATTTGGTTGATACCGAGTGGTACTCGACAGTGACAAACTTTTGGTTTCGAAAGCGGATCGAGCTTCAAGCCAATGAAAGCAAATCCGACCATAGAGAGTGGCAGCCTGAAGATGTACCCACTGACTACCGGGAACTCTTTTCGCCCTTTGGCGACTGCCCAACCCAGAGTCCCGTGGTCAAAGAGCGTGACTTGAGTTCATTGAAAGTGGCGTTTGAAGACTGGCAAAGCGGCCGAGAGCAAGGCTCGGTGGCACTTGTCGGCGAGGTGGGGATGGGGCGGTCTACCTTGACGTCGACTTTTGCGTCTTCGATTGATTCACTTGAAGTCACACGTCTCGAAATTTCAACCAAATCAAAGTCCAAGTCGGACACCATCGAGGAGATCTGCACCTTGTTGGGAATTGAGGAGCCCCCATCTGCGGTGGAGGAATTGGTCGCTTTGATTCTTGAGATGGAGCCCAGAGTCATCATTTTGGACGACTGTCACCACATGTATATGAGAACCATTGGCGGCTTTGTGGGATTGGACACGTTGTTGCAAGTTGTGACGTTGACAGACTCGAAGCATTTTTGGCTTCTAACATTTAATCTGTTTGCTTGGGACTACGTGAATAGAGTGCGCAGTCGGCAGCACATGTTTGGAAAAGTGATACGAATGGAAATGTGGTCGCGCGAAGAAATCCAGAAAATGATTGAGGAGAGGCACGCGCTCTCGGGGTACGAGTTGAGCTACACCGAGATGATGGTCGATGCCGAGATTCAGGATCAAACCGCCTACGTTGATGTGGTGAAGACTTCGAGCGGGTTCTTTAAATATCTCCATGAGTTCTCGGGGGGCAATCCGCGACTTGCGATGCTCTATTGGCTGCGCAGCCTGAGATTGCGTGATGAGACGGTGCTTGAGGTAGGACTTTTCAAGCGGCCCAAGACTTCGGATATGGAAGCCCGGGATGATGGCCACTGGTTCGTCCTCACCGCGGTTGCTCAGCATGGAGAGCTGAGCGTTGAAGAAATCTCGGAAATCACCAATCTTGAGCGCTCGTTTTGTGCACTGGCAGTCAATTACTTCGATTCCCGAGGTGTCATTATTGCGGCGGGGAAGGGGCGGGTGAAGCTCGCACCACTCTATTTTCGACAAGTTATTCGTCATCTTAAAAACTCAAATTTCCTATATTCATGAATACATTCATCCTCGCACAATTAGAGCCGAAGCCCGAAGAAATCGCGGCAGCGATCGAGTTCTTCGACGTAGGTCGTCTGATAACTACGCTCACGATTGTCGCGGTGGCCTTCCTGGTCAATCGCTTCATTTCGGCAACGCTGGACCGACTGGGCGAAGGGCAGGCAAAGCGGCGCCTTCTCATGAAGAAGCTCTCGAGCTTTGCCCGGATCGCGATCTTTGGTATCGCGAGCTACCTTGCGGCAGTGACCCTGCTTGCGGGCGACAAGACAGCTCTTTACGGGCTTGGAACCACGCTCTTGGTGGCGTTCGGTTTCGCGATGAAGGACATGGCTTCAAGTATCGTCTCAGGAATCCTGATTCTGATTGACCGGCCATTCCAAGTTGGAGACCGGGTCCAATTCGGAGAAACGTACGGAGAGGTCAAAGAAATCGGTCTGAGGGTGGTCAGGATCGCAACCTTGGATGACAACGAAGTCTCGATTCCAAACAACAAATTCCTGACCGACGTGGTTTCGTGCGGCAACTCTGGTGCCCTCGACATGATGGTCGTGGTCAAGTTCTACATCTCGATCTCCGAAGACTTCGACCTTGCACGCCAAATCGCTTACGAGGCCTGCGTTACGTCGCGCTACGTCTATCTGCCAAAGCCGGTTCAGGTCGAGTTAAAGGATGCCGTAGAGGGCAATCACTACATCACCACGCTCACCTGTAAGGCTTACGTCATCGACGTGAGATATGAAGAAGCGTTCGTGACAGACATCACCCAGCGAGTGAAGCGCGCATTTCGCGAAAACAAGATCGTCTATCCCCACGCAAGACAGTTCAGGGTTGAAGAAGAGATTGAGTCTGCCAGGGCCTTTAGAAGCCCTTCCGTGTGAATTAGCGAGGCTGGAAGGTCTTAGCGTTCAGAGCGGAAGCTTTTCCAACAACACCGAAACGGAAGTTGGTCAGATAACGCTGAGCCACCATTTGCACATCTTCCGGCGTCACAGCACGAACCTCGGCCAAGAATGCCTCTGCCGTTTTCCAGTCGCCCGAAATCAACTCGGCTCTGGCTAGCATTGAAGCTTGGCCTCCGTTGGTTTCCAGATTCATGTAGTGTTCGGTGAGGAAAACGTTGACGACCTGGTCGAGCTCTTGTTTGGGGATTTGCATCAGCTTAACTTCGGCGATCTGGTCGAAGATAACTCCCATGGTTGTGACGGGGTCGGTAGCCGTGACGTAGAGATAGCCGTAGTTAGAGCGATTGGCCCCAATACCCGCTGACACAGCGTAAGTAAGATTGCGCTTCGTGCGAACTTCCTCAAAGAGTCGGTCGCGCAGGAACTCCATGGTGACAACCATTGCCGGGTATTGCGGAGTTCCTGGTTTGGGGGCTTCGAAGTACCCGAGTACATAGTTCGTAGGAAGGTCCTGGTCTACGATCTCGACGCCAGCCTCGGAGGTGAACGCCTCCGGCTGAACGGGCTCAGCGCCTGTGGACGGAAGCCTTGCGAAGGACGATTTAATCATGTCTGTGAGTTTCGACGTCGGTACGTTACCGACGACCACAATCAACATTCGCTCGGGCTTGAGCAGGCCTCGGTGATAGTGGGCGAGTTTGCGCGAAGAGACCCTTTGCAGGTTTTCTGCGACACCGATTTGCAGATTGAAATAGGAGTGGCCTTTGAAAAAGAGTCGTGATGCCTCGTACTGAACTCGAGAGTCAGGATCTTCAGTGATCGACGCGATTTCGGCGAGTTGTTGCTGGCGTCGAACGTCGATCTCCTCTTGTGGGAATGCCGGATAGAAGGCCGCTTCTGCCATAAGTTCCCATGTCGTCTCAAAGTTCTCGACAACGGATTTCATGCCGTATCCCGAAAAATCTCTATCAGCGAACGAGAAGACTTCTGAGCCCATACTATTGAGCTTAGAAGTGAACTCATCTCGCGGGATATTGAGCGTTCCGCCGCTGGCTGAGACGTCGAGCGCAAGACGCTCGATACCCTGAGTCTCTGGCGTCAGGTTCTTAGCCCCTCCGTCGATATAGACCCGAGCAGCCACGACCTGATTCGCCGGTGTAACTCGGTGAATCACGGTGATATCGCCGACCTTGAACTTCTGGGTCATGCCCATCGTTCCTATCAGAGAGACCTGAGGTTCTGTGCTGAGGAGTTTAAGCGGTTCGAGTTCCGGCAATTCCTCTTCAACAACCTCGGCCTGGGCAGTCTCGTTGTTCAGAGCCTCTTCGGCCGTGCCCTCCTCGAAACGCTCAGGTCTGGCCGAACACGCGCTGAGGAACGCTAAAAACATGATCAAAAAAGTATTCTTCATGGGTCGATTTCTCATTTGGAAATGGCGGATTCGCCCAGATTTAGGAGTTTGGTTTCGTTAACTTGCTTGGCGTCCACAACTGCTTGCGACGCGATTACTCCGAGAACCCAAGGACGATTTCGGATGTACATGGCTACATACCGGTTGATGTCGTCGCGGGTCACTGAGCGCAGTCCATCAAGGTAGTTCAGGTAGTAGTCGAGCCCTGCTGTTGCCCACCAGAACGAGACCGTGTGAGTGAAAGAGCTCATCTGCTCTCGGCCGTACAGGTCATCGATAACGAGGAGCGTTTTTGCAGACTCAAGCTGCTCGTCCGTGTAATACTCGGGCGAGCTGAATTTCTCGGTTTCGCGCAGGAGAAACTGAATCGCATCTTCGAGTTTATCGGGCTGCACCTGAGCCGAAAGTGAAATGGGGCCGGTATAACGCTGTGTGTAGTAGCTCAGGTAGGAGTTAAGCGTAATACCCGAGTCTACGAGGTTCTTTTGAAATTGCGACGAGGGTTGCGCGATGATGTAGCTGAGTACATCAGCTGCGAACGTCGCTTTGGGGTCGGCGTCCACACTTGGTCCGTGCCAGTTGAACGACACGGATGGCATTTGAACGTCCTTGACCACCAATACCGCTTCGCTCTTTTTGAGCGGAGGATGAGCAGGGACAGGATTTCGCGCAAATGGGTCGCGGCCACGGGTCCAAGATGAGAAGACGTCTTCAGCCATCTTGAAGGCTTGTTCGGCTTGGACATCCCCAGTGATCATCAATACGGCGTTGTTCGGAACATAATACGTGTCCTTCATCTGACGCATCTGAGCGGTCGTCGCGTCGATGATAGACTGGCGGTCACCCAGAGGGTCCTTTCGGGTCGGATGGGCGTACCAGAGCTTCTCGTTGATGGCCCGGCTGAGCCAATAATAAGGGTTGGACTCATTTCGATCGACCTCGCCCAAGACGACCTGTTTTTCCTTTTGGAACTCCGCCTCGTCAAACCTGGGTGAGGTAATGGCGGCTCGCATGAATTCGAGACCATCGAGGACTTTGTCCGAGGGCAGGGTGAAGAAATAGTTCACCCGTTCGGTGCTGGTGGTGCCGTTGAAGACGATTCCGAGTTCTCGGATCCGCTTAAGGTACGCTTCCTGATTAGGGATAAGCGCATTCCCCTTGAAGAACATATGCTCGTAGAGGTGACTGAGGCCGTTGAACTCGGGCGGTTCAGTGAACGCGCCATTCTTGACTGTAATCTCAATCGTCGCCACGGGGACCACGCTTGAGGGGATAACCACCACGTCTAGGCCATTTCTCAATGTGCGTTTCTGGATATCTTGGCCAAAGCCAGTGTTTGACCAGAAGAGGGCCAAACTGATGACCAAGTAGCTCAAAAATTTCATAGTGTCTCCTTCGGCTCGCGCTGAGTCCTGCTGGGCTATAACATAGTTTAGTTGGAATTTCTTCTCTGGTAGAAGGCAGATATTGAAATTGACAGGACTTAGACTCTCTTTAGAATGTCGCGAGTTCCATGAATGCTCTTGCCCCCACGGTCGGTCAGGCCGACTCGATGGTAATTAACCGACGACTTGGAGATTACGTATTGCTTCGCCGCCTCGCTGTGGGCGGGCAATCCGAGGTGTTTCTCGCGATGAAGCACGGGCCCGAGGGCTACACCAGGCCAGTTGTGATCAAGGCAATGCCGGGGAATCGCAAAGACGACGAGCGTTTTGTGCGCATGTTCTATCGCGAAGCATTCATCTCGTCGCGCTTCCATCATCCCCACGTCATCAATGTTCATGACGCACGGTTGGTAGAGGGTGAGCATTGCATGATGATGGACTTTATCTCTGGCCAGACTGTTGCGGATATCGCGCAGCGCGGCTACCAGCGAAAGAGTCCTCCCACACTCAAACAGATCGCTCAAATCGTCGCAGATGCCTGCGCTGGACTTCATTACGTCCATCATTTTCGCGACCTGGATAACCGCCATTTCTGTGTGGTTCACCGCGATATCAGCCCTCAAAACTTGATGGTTACCTATCATGGCGTGACCATGCTTTTTGACTTTGGCATCGCTAATATTCTGGGGTTCGATGAAGAAGGGGATAGTCTGACTGGCGGTAAGTTCGCCTATATGAGTCCCGAGCAGGCGATGGGGCAACCCGCCCGTCCAGCCTCTGATATTTTCAGCATGGGAATCATCCTTTACGAGCTCGCGACGGGATATCGCCTCTTTAGAAGGTCATCCCAGCCGGAAGTCTTGAAGGCGATTACCGAAGAAGAGATTCCGCTGCCACGGACTCTTCGGCCTGAGATCACGCCCTTTTTGGAAAATGTGATTATGAAGGCCCTCGATCGCGATCCGCTCCAAAGATACAAAACTGCGGGCGATATGCGCGATGACCTCAATAAGTTTCTCGATATGGTTTCGGAGCAGCAAGATATCCGGAAAGGTCTTGGAACCTACGTAGCCGCCATGTTCCGAGACGAGCGGCAGGCTGTGGCGAATACATTGCTCGAGGGCCAATCCATCGAGGAACTTGAGAAGATGGGCGAACTCACCTCAGAGGAGGAGGGGCTTGCTGAAACAACTCTTGAGTTGGCGACCCGTGAGCGAGAGTCGGGTGAGAGGCCGGTGTTTCGAGAAACGCCAGTGCCACTTCCTCCGGAGCCTCAGGATGCCGGAGACGACCTCCGAAAAGAGTTGGCCGCAATGCGAATTGGCATTGTTTTGCTCGCTGTAGTCTGCCTCTCTCTTCTCGGATACCTGATGCTAGCCTAACTCAAGAGCTCGCGAACTTTGGATTCGAACTCGGCGATGGCGGTTGGAATGCCTTCGGGCTTGCTACCGCCCGCCTGAGCGAGGGTGGGGCGTCCACCTCCTCGACCATCCACGAATGGAGCCACGGCGTTAATCAGGTCTCCAGCTTTGACCTTTTTCGACTTGAACGCCTCGTCGGTGACCAGACAAATCAAGGCAGCCTTGCCTTCGAGTTCGGTGCCCAAAAGCACGATGCCTAGCTTGAGCTTCGAGCGCAACGCATCAGCGAACGCGAGGAGTTGGTCCCTGTTCTCGACCTGAATAGCCTTTGAGATGACCGTGATGCCATCGATTTCTACGGCGTCTTTGAGAAGGTCTGCAGACTCCTGAGAGGCGAGTTTTTGCTGAAGCTTCTCGACAAGTTTCTCGAGCTCGCTTTTTTCGGCCACAAGGTTTTGAGCACGTTCCACAAGGTTATGGACATCCGCCTTGAGGACGTTTGCCACAGACTTGATTTTGTTTCTGTCGTCGGCGACCGCCAAAAGCGCGCCTTGAGATGTGACGGCCTCGATACGGCGTATACCTGCTGCAACACCAGACTCAGAAGCCAAACGAAAGAGGCGAATTTCAGACGTATTGGAGACGTGCGTGCCTCCGCAGAGTTCAACGGATCCGGGGATAGAGACGACGCGGACATTGTCCCCGTACTTCTCGCCGAAAATGGCCATGGCTCCCATCTCGCTGATGGCCCGTTCGCGGTCCACGTTTTCGAAAATCGTGACCGGCAGAGCCTTTGCGATTTCTGCGTTGACGGCATCCTCCACAGCCTTGACTTGGCTGGCTGTCAAAGGTTCCGGGTGAGAGAAGTCGAACCTCAACTTCTCTGGAGCCACCATTGAGCCGGCTTGGAAGATCGCATCGCTGACCAGCCCACGCAAAGCCGCATGCAAGAGGTGAGTGGCGGTGTGGTTGGCCATGATCAGGGAACGTTCATGTGCGTTTACTTTCGCCAGGACCTCGCCTTTGAGCGAGTCCACAGTGAAAACGCCATCTTCGAGCGTGGCTGAATGCAGGATTCCGATTGGGGCTTTCTGAGTGTCGGATACGGAAAAATGCAGATTTCCTACCTGGATTTCTCCTTTGTCCCCGACCTGGCCGCCGGACTCCGCGTAGAACGGAGTCTTTTCCAGGACCAATTCGAAGCGCTCTTCATCGATGCGCCTGAACTTCATGACACGCGTCTTCGCCTCGAGGTCCGTGTATCCGACAAACGTGCTGCTTGGGCCTTCGTGGACAGTAATCCAGTCACCGACGCCTGCCGCGTCAGCGTAAAGGTCTTTGCCACGAGACGCATTCTGGTGTTGGACCCAGAGAGCCTCGTACTCGGTCTTGTCGATGCCTAGGCCTTTTTCTTCGGCCATGATCTCGGTCAAGTCAGGAGGGAAGCCATAGGTCGCATGGAGTTCGAAGACCCGCGCTCCCGAAATCACATCTTTGGATTCGGCAGCAGCTTGCTCGAAGAGCTCGATGCCGCGGTCGATGTTGCGGAAGAAGCGCTCCTCTTCGAGCCGAATCATTTCGGAGGCACGAGACCCACCGGTCTTGAGCTCTGGGTAGACGTGGCCGTAGTTCTCCACGACCACAGCTGCAATTTGATGCAGGAACGGGCCTTCAAAGCCGAGCTCACGGCCGTAGCGCACAGCGCGTCTAAGGATACGTCGAAGCACATAGCCTCGGCCATCGTTCGAGAACTTTGCGCCGTCGCAGAGAGCAAAGGTCACGGTTCGAATATGGTCTGCAATGACCGAGAAGTTCGTGAACTTTTCTGACACGAAGAATTCTTGCCAATCGATGACTGGAGTCCCAAGCAGCTCGGCTGCTTTGGCCATCAGGGGCTTGAAGAGATCGGTGTGGAAGACGTTGTTGGTGTTGGCTTTCACCATAGCCACGCGGTCTAGGCCCATGCCCGTATCCACGCTCTTCATCGGAAGTGGCTCAAGCGACTCGTCTTCAAGTCGATTGGACTCCATAAAAACCAGATTCCAAATCTCGACAATGCGGTCCGGGTCGTAGCCATCGAGGAATTCGAAGGGGCCTTTTTCCGGCTGAAGATCGATGTGGATTTCCGTGCATGGTCCGCATGGGCCTGTGGGGCCCATCGCCCAGAAATTGTCTTTGTCTCCAAGCTTCAGAATGTGAGTTGGATCGACCTTGATCTCGTCTCTCCAGATAGCGAGGGATTCATCATCGTCGTTGTGGACGGTGACGTAGAGTCGCGCCGGATCGAGCTCGAGAACGTTCAAGCAAAAGTCCCACGCCCATTCGATCGACGCCTTCTTGTAGTAGTCGCCAAAAGACCAGTTTCCGAGCATCTCGAAGAAGGTCAGGTGGCGTCCGTCCTTTCCGACCTCATCCAGGTCGTTATGCTTGCCGCCGGCACGGATACATTTCTGGACGCTCGCTGCGCGCTTGTAGTCGCGCACTTCATTTCCTAGCAGGAGATCCTTGAATTGGTTCATTCCTGCGTTTGTGAAGAGCAGGGTGGGATCGCCCTGAGGGACAACGGGTGAACTCTCGATAACTTCGTGTTCACGTTTCTTGAAATAGTCGAGATATGCTTGTCTAATTTGGTCGGAATTCATGCATCACCTAGCGCCAATTTTTGGGACCGAGGGCATACCACCAAAGCGAGTCTAACTCAACGAATGCGGTGCCAAATGCCTATGTTTAATGTGATGGATTAGCTTTTTCCTGAGAAATTGGTTGAAATTTTTTGACCTGAATTCGATCCGCTCGCACTCTGTCCTTAACCCGCGGAGGAGATTTGATGCGAGTATTGCTGGAATTGATGACGGATGTTGCGCGTTTACTGGAAGGTATGGAGACCCTCGATCAGATCCGAGATGAGTCTCAACCCCAGATCCGAGCGCTACTCGAATCCCTGCATGTAGAAAGCGAGCGACTCTTGAATTCTCGCCCAGATCCCCAGCGTCGGGAGAAGCATTTTCAGCGCGCACTTGAAGCGATTGCACAAGAGCGCTTGGACGAGGCACGCGAGATCCTTGAGGCTGCGATAGCGGACTTCCCTGATGATTCAGAATTGCACAATCATCTTGGCCTCGTGGCGTGGGAGACTGGAGATTTTGCGGCTGCGCGAGATCACTACCGTATGGCCGTGGTGACCGCATTCCCCGCTGACGATGCTGACTGGTTTGATACTCGTCACCGACCATTCCTGAGGGCGATGGAAGGGCAGGCGCTTGCGCACTACCGTTTGGGTGAAAACGAGGAAGCGCTTGCGCTCTTCGAGTCACTTGCGGATATGAATCCTGCTGAATACGCGGGATGCCGATACCTCGCCGGTGAGGTCGCTCATTTTAGCGGCGACATCCAGAAGGCGGCTTCGTTCTACGAGCTCGTGCCTATGGAACCTGCGGTCTCTTACAACCTTGGCCTGGCGTATTTTGACCTGGGGCGAAGAGAAGATGCGGCCTTGGCGTTTCTGGCGGCTTTCGTGGGCAATCGGCATATTGTGCATCGATTGACTCGTCGCCCGGACTCACCTGAGACCTCGATGCCTGGGTACCTCGCGTCCGAAAACTATGCGGTTGAGTTTGAGGAGGCTTGTGGCGAGCTTTGGAATCGCTCAATCGGTGCGCGGGAGTTCTTAGCTCGTTGCTATGAGCATCCTCTGGTGCAGGCGCATCTTTTGAAGTGCACTGAGAATCTACTCGACGAAGTCTTGGCCCAAGGGCCTACCGTGCTTCGAGAGAATTGGTATGAGCGTATCGGAGCCTCCAAGGAAGCCAAGCCAATCGTGCGTCAGGTTCTCGACGTCATGGACGCGTAGGCCGACGCTGCCGCAAGAGCGCCGTCTCCAAGCGCCGTAGAAATACTTCTCAATATGGTGGATCTAACGTCCCCGGCAGCCCAGATGCCGGGAACACTTGTGTTCATGTTGGCGTCCACCCAGAGATAACCCTCTCTATCCACCTTTGGAGATTGACCCGTAAATATGGGAAGGTTTGGTGAGACTCCAATTCGGACAAATGCCGCATCAACCTCTACCGTTTGCGCGCCCTGTGTTGATTCCACCTGGATTTCAAGAGTTGAGTTCTCTTTGAAGCCGCTGACCTGAGTCCCATTTCGAACCTCGACGCCGAGCTCCGCTGCCCGCTTAACAAACTCGCCTCGCGCGCTGATATCGGCTCTAACGAAGACAATGACTCTAGCGCCTCCCTCGGCCAAGAGACATGCCCCTTCGAACGCTGCGTCGCCAGCGCCTATCACCGCGACCTTCCTTCCGCTGTAGGAATCCTTGTGGGCGCTGGCACTTTGAAAGACTCGTGAATCGAGGAGTTCTGCTTCGCCCGGCACATCGAGCAACCTCTTTGAGGTCCCGGTGGCGATTATGACCCCAGCAACCTCTTGAGCTGATGTTGTGCCGTCCTGGGTGTATTGCAGGGTCACAGGTCCGTCTGAGCTGCAGATCTCCTCTAAACAACCGACGTTCATGCGTGTGCTGAGTTTTCTCGAAAGCACTTCAAGCTCGCTAGTAATTTTGCGCGGGTCTTCATGGGGTTGGATGGGTAAGTCTAGAACTTGGTTGAATGTCTTCCGGACCATTCCGCCCACAAGTTTGGTCTCGTTTAGCCAAAAAACTTCCACCCCAAACTTTTCTAACCAGAGTATCGCCGAAACGGCGGCAGGGCCGCCACCAATAACCCCAACCTTCACGTGGAAGACCTTTGAGCTAGCTGATTAAGGACGCTTTCGCGTTCCGGGCCACCGCTCAGCTCTCCGGTGGATGCAAATGACGTAAACTTGGCGATGGTGTCTCGCCTCATTTCTACGCACATCTGACGCGCTTGACAGCGAATCAGCAGGCCTTTGGGGGAGAGTGCGTCTTGCAAGATATCGGCGAGCTCTTGGACCAATCTCTCCTGCACCTGAGGCTTACGGCTTACGTATTCTACGGCGCGCAAAAAGCCGCCGAATCCGGCGAGTCGAGCGTCAGGGATGTAGGCGATATCAATCGTGCCGAAAAATGGCAGCATGTGGTGAACACACATGCTGCGAAACTCGATGTGCTCCACGATTACCGTCTCGTGGTTTTGAGCCGGAAAGGTCGAGAGTTGAGGAGGGTCAAGTTTGGCCGATGCTGTGAGGTCGGCGAGGAGTTCAGAGACACGTCGAGGAGTTTCGGCCAGTTCAGGGTCTTTCTCGGCGCTCAGCCCAAGGGCCTCAAGGAAGTCTTGGAAATGTCGCTCAGGGGTAGTCAAATCTTGTCCTAAACCAAAGAGCCCTGTTTGGAGGGTAGGGCTATGCCTAAGTGCTCGAACGCCTGCCGAGTCGCCACACGGCCACGTGGAGTACGTTGGATGAATCCCAACTGCAAAAGGAACGGTTCCACCACTTCTTCGATGGTGTCTTTTTCCTCTCCGATCGCGGCGGCTAGAGTGTCGAGTCCTGCAGGACCACCGTCGAATTTGGAGACCAGCGCATCCAGATAAAGTCTGTCGAGATAATCAAACCCGAGTGAATCCACGGCGAGTTTCGAGAGTGCGTAGGCGGCTAATTCTTGGTCAATAGTCTTCGACTGATGAACGAGCGCATAATCTCCAACCCGTCGAAGCAGGCGGTTCGCTATCCTCGGCGTACCCCTTGAGCGTCGCGCGATCTCGGATGCCCCCTCAATGGTGAGATTCATGTTCAAGATGGCTGCGGAACGACTGACGATTCGCGTCAGGTCTTCATGAGTGTAGTAGTCGAGTCGAGTGACGAGGCCAAAACGGTCTCGAAGAGGTGCTGAGACCAGTCCTGCGCGCGTAGTGGCGCCAACGAGGGTGAACCTCGGCAGATTGAGCTTCATCGAACGCGCCGCCGCACCTTCACCAATGACAATGTCAAAGTAGAAATCCTCCATCGCAGGGTAGAGGTTTTCTTCCACCACCGTGTTGAGTCGATGGCATTCGTCGATAAAGAGCACGTCACCTTCTTCAAGACTGCTGAGAATGCCGGCGAGGTCGCCCTTGCGTTCGAGCGACGGGCCACTGGTCAGGTGCATCGTGACGCCAAGTTCACGCGAGATAATATGACCTAGCGTGGTCTTTCCTAGCCCCGGAGGTCCAGAGAACAAGATGTGGTCGAGAGCTTGGCCCCGAATCTTTGCCGCCTGCACCATGACGTTCAGGTTTTCACGGATCGAAACCTGGCCCACGAACTCATCGAGACCTAGCGGCCTCAGGCTCTGTTCAAATTCCTCCTCGGCCCCGCCGAGTTGAGTGTGTTCAATGTTTGAGTTTCTGGACATCTTATTGAAGGAGCTTCAGAGCTTGTCGAATCAACGGCTCAATACTGTTCATATCTTCAGGTATTGGACTGAGTTTGTCGACCACATCATCGACCAAAAGAGGCTTATAGCCCAAATTCAACAAAGCCGACTTGAGGTCGTCCTCGAGCCGGGAGGCCGCCGCCTTGGGTTTTGGCGCCACGTTATCTTCGGGTGCCCAATTTTGCAGTGACCCTTTGAGTTCCAAGATGAGCCGTTGTGCGGTCTTCTTTCCTACGCCACTGACCTTGGTCAGCCGTTGTACATTCTCGGACTGCACCGTTTGTAGGATTTCATTGACGTCCATATCGCTAAGTATGGCGCTTGCGAGCTTGGGTCCGACACCGGAAATCGCGATGATTTTTAGGAAAATCTCGCGTTCGGTTTGGTTGGCGAACCCGTAGAGCAAGAATGCATCCTCACGAACCACGGTGTGAATGATGAGGGTCGAGCGGCCATCTTCAAGGCGTTTGGCTCGCTGGGCTGTGCCGATCGGGCAATGCACCAGATAGCCGACCCCATTTACATCGACCACAAAATGGTCCAGGGCCTCGTCGGTGATATGTCCTGTTAGACGTGCAATCAAGGGTTAGCTCCGGTTTGGCGATTCCAGCTTTTGTTTGAAGCCGATGAGCTGGCAATGGCACAACGCAACGGCGAGCGCATCAGCAGCGTCCTCGCTGATATTGGCCTCATCAGGCAGTTTTAGGAGCCTTCGGATCATAATGTCAACGGAAGCCTTCGAGGCTCTACCGTGTCCAGTGACATTGTTTTTCACTTCCGCAGGGGAGTACTCGGTAGGAGAGAGGCCGCGGTGTTCTAAGACCAGCAACGCTACACCGCGTGCTTGACCGAGTTTGATGGTGGATGAGACGTTTTTGGCCGCAAAGATGGACTCGATCGCTGAGTGCTCCGGCAGATACTCGGCGATGACATCGTCGAGGCCCGCGTAGATCAGGCTTAGTCTGGCTCCGAAACTCAGCGTGCGCGCTGATGCGTTGATGCGTCCGCTGGCCACGTGCTTCAACTCTTGGCCAACTTTTTCCACCACACCGAACCCGGTGTAGCGGCTTCCAGGGTCAATTCCAATCACGCGCATGACGTCCCCTAGACCAGAATCATAAGGGTGATTCCAGCAACGATGACGAGGATCATGAGCGCGATCATACTCTTGAGTTTTCGGCTGTGGATGTTCGGCTTCTCGAACTCCTCAACATCTGCATCGGTGATGCGAAATGGGCGGTGAGTGCCTTGCTTGACGCCCTCGAGCTGCTTACTCAGTAGCGTTTCCGCCCGTTTTTCATCTTCCGACTTTTCAGGCTGTGCCTGTTGAAACTCGCCTGTTGTCGAAGGGTTTGGATTGAACTGTCCTGAACCGGTGGGCTGGAAGCCGGTGGTTGTCGGAGGTTGAAACGGGCTAGCTGCCGGCGGTGGGGACTGAAATGCTCCAGAGCCGCCCGAGGCAAACCCGAAGGGCTGGTTTCCAGTGGTGGACGGTTGAGGCGCAGCTGAAAAATTACCCTGAGCGCCGAGACTATTGAATCCAGATTGGGCGGGCTTTTGCTCTTTCTGCGGCGGCCTAATAGGGATTTTCGCCACGGGTATTGCGCTGGGTTGAACTCGGCTAACGGGCTCTGTTGGAGGAGGGCTAAGTCGATCCGTATGGTCAAAACCGTCGTCGAAATTCAACGCATCCGCCGGAAGGCGACCGGTCTCGGCATCTTCATAGTCGAACTCATCTTCATGAGAGATGGGTTCCAAAGGTGCGAGTTCCGCCGTCTCGATCTTCACCGGAATTGGCTCAAATTCTACTTTGATCTCTCGTGGTTCAACGGCCGCGATACCGCTTTCATCAGGGCTTTTGTAGAGCTCCGTAAATTTGGATAGCGTGACAATTCTCGGTGCACTCGGATCACGGGCGAGTGCTTGAAGTTGCGAGGTCGGCTCTAAATCATGACCCATGGGGATCTGCAGCTCACCGGTCTTCTCGACGGCTTGCGCAAGATCCTCCGCTACGAGCTGTACGCGGCCTTGTTCATCTAGGGCGTGTTCAATGGAACGCTCGGGACGTTTGGCCGGCGAACTTCGGTCAGCGCTTATGTTTGAAGGCAGCTCGGGCTCGATTCCAAGACGTTGGAAAACGCTTTGGAAATAGACCGAGCAATGAGACTTTGAGAAGTGGGGGGCCACTCGCGAGAGATAGATTGAGAGGTCGTGCTGCATCTCAAGCGCGCTTGGGTAGCGCTTATCAGGATGCAAGGCCAATGATTTTGCGACGATCTTCTGCAAGTCGTCCGGTATATCCGAGCGCAGCTCAGAGGGATGAGGAACACGAGCGTATTTGATTCGCTCTAAAAACTCCGCGGGTGAGACCTGCGTCTCGTCGTAGGCCGGTGAGCCGGTAATCAGCTCGTAGAGGATCAAACCAGCGGCGAAGATATCACTGCGAGCGTCTTGGAGGTTCCCGGTCGCGTATTCGGGAGCCATATATTTGAGCTTCCCTTTGATGATACCGGTCTTGGTTTCCACTCGGTCTTTGCCACGAGCTTTTGCAACGCCGAAATCGATGAGTTTTACATCTCCATCCATACCGATAAGAACGTTTTGAGGCGATACATCGCGGTGAATGAGGTTCAGCGGCTGGCCATCTGCCCCAACTTGAGAGTGTAAGTAATGCAGGCCCGCACAAATCTCCCGCGTGACGTACGCTGCAATCTCCAACGCGAGCATTCCACGCGCGTGACGAAGTTTGTCGACTAAGACGCTGAGGTCATGGCCGCGCACGTATTCCATCACCATGAACATTCGGTTCTGGTCGCGGTCGAGGTCCAAGACCGTGATGATATTGTCATGGCGAAGCTGCGAGGTGAGCCGCGCCTCGTCGATCATCAGCTTTTCTTGGTCTTCATCGCCGATGTGGTGCGGCAGGATCGCCTTCAAAGCGTAGAACTTCTCAAACCCACCGAGTCCGCCCGTTTTCTTAGCAAGATACAACTCGGCCATGCCACCGACGGCGATACGCCTCAGCAAAGTGTAGGGGCCAAGTGTTTTGAGCTGACTCATCTCTACCGCATCGAACTAATCACACTAGATTGTACCGACTTCGGCCAATTGTGCACGTATCAATTAAAAGGCCCGCCGCGTCCTAGAGAAAATCGCGACAATCGAGCTTCGAGCCGGATTTGTGACTCGCGTCATTCATCAAGTCGAAGATGACCTTCGCGATTTCTTCGGCACTGGGCAAGGTTTTGGGGTCTTCATCTGGGTAGGCTTCCGCGCGCATATCTGTGGCCGTTCCACCCGGATTTAATGAGAGCACGCGTACTTGCGGCATCTCTTCGGCAATGGTGTCGGCCAATCCCTCAAGTGCGTGTTTGGAGGCAGAATAAGGCCCCCAGCCTGCACGTCCACGGCGGCCTACAGATGAAGAGAGGAGCAAGAGTTGGGCGGCGCCGGTAAATCGCGGGCCCGCTGCCTTGATGACGTGAAAGGTTCCTAAGACGTTGACGTCTAGAACTGTACGCATTTCTTCGGTTGAAACATCACTTAGCTCAGCCCTGGGCCCGAGCATGGCGGCACAATGGACAACGGCATCAAGGCCGCCATGGGTTCTCGCGAACTCGTCGATCGAAGCCTCGACACTTGAAAGGTCCGTGATATCAACGCCTGTGGAGCGAGACCCTCCACCGACAATCCATCCCTGTGATTCCAAAAGTTGATAGAGCGCACTCCCGATTCCTCGAGAGTGGCCAGATATCCAGGCGCGTTTTTTCAAAGGACAGTTTCGTCAGAGTTGAGGGTCATGGGCCATCGAATGCTCAGATAGGTCGGGTTTCGTTTGCCGTAATGTCGACGCATGGCGCCGCGAAACTCCCAGAGCGCAGAACCGATGACACCAAAGGCGTTCGAGCGTTGTGTGGCGTAGCGTTGATAATTCTTAAACGCTTCGCTCTCGTCCTTATTTTCTTTGAGCGCTTTTCCGACAAGGCGCTGCAACTTTTCGGACATGACGCCAGCGTCTTCGATATCAGCCTTGTGTTCATCAAGATACGCGATCATCTCTTCGACATAGCCAAGCAACGCCTCTTCGTCCCAGTGTCGGACGCGGACGTTTGGATATCCGACGGCGTTTTGTCTCACCAACGCACGCTGCGCCGCGAGGTATTCGTTGGCCATGTGCTTCCAAACGATTTTGTCCTCTTGAGACTCCTTTTGCCACTGAAGCCAATGGAGGTCAGAGGCTTTTACGGCGTCCTCGAACTGCTTTTTCGCGCGCTCAAGGCGAGGATGATAGAAGCGGATGAACTCCAGGTCTTGGTGTTCTTCACAAAACTTGAGTGCCTCTTTTAAGCACGTTTCGATTTCGATGACATTTGCGTTGGCCACGGGCGTCTCCTGCGCTGAGCGTCAAGGGTTTTGCCTTAAATAGATGTTTGATGTCAACGGGCGTTGCACGTTAGCGGCCCGGATTTGCTCGACCGTCGATGGACTCGAGGCACTCGACCACTGCGCGTGCGGCTTCACGGATGTTTTCTTCGGATCCGCCAAGGTACAAGCGCCCGTAAGCACCGATCGACATCATCTCAAGCAGATTGATTGGACTCGCCTTTTCAGCCTCATTGGCCGCGATCATCGCATAGCCTGCTGGGTGACACTCCATCACGTAGAGCGTCTCACCTTCGGCGAGCAAATCACCGTGTCGCATACGGTTGATGAGCATGGATTGGTGGCCCGCAACGCCAGTAATCATCTCGTTTGTGAGGATTCTAGGCTTGAGTCGGTCGGACTCTTGGATTCCGTAATATTGCAGAATCGCGTCACCGGCAGCTCGCACTTGACCTTGGTCAAAGTGGTGGACTTCCAAAACACCAAAGGCTCTCTCAACCACCTGCATTCCCGGCTCTACGGAGGTGGCTTTAAGGCAAACATCGGTCACCTGATTGATCGAGATTCCGGGCGCGACTTCGACGAAGAGTGCTGCCTGGCTCTCAAGGGGTTGATAGCCAGCAGACACGGTCTGGAGGAAGCCAGCGAGCTTGGGCTGCAGAATGTCGATGTAGGTAAATGTTCGTAAATCGATCATGTGTTGAGTCCTAACAACTGTTTTGTGGGTCTTCTAGCAGTGATTTTTGTGAATGTCGATCCACGGTTGAATCCAGAAGGGCCCAAAGAGTAGAAGTAGCGGCGGAGGTGTTCCATGTCGATTCGTCAGAAAATTGAAGAGCTCAAGACTAAGTTGAACTTTGTGGAGCCGGCGGAGCTCCCAGGTGGTCGTTTGGTCATCGATATTCGAGAGCAAGACGAGACTGCCGACGGAGTGATTCCAGGAGCTCTTATCATTCCTAAAGGGGTGATTGAGATGCGAATCGAGGCACATGCCCCCGCAAACGCCGCGATTGCGCTCTATTGCGCGACAGATGCCAGATCTACATTGGCTGCGCTTTCGTTGAAGGAACTCGGCTACACCAATGTCTCGGTCCTGCAAGGTGGGTTTTCTCGATGGAAATCAGAAGGACGCGAGATTGAGATTCCGGTGCAGCTAGGGGCCGATGAACGCGTGAGGTATTCGCGCCATTTGCGCATCCCCGAGGTAGGGGAGGCGGGGCAGGCTAAGCTGAGATCCGCCCGTATTCTCATGCTTGGTGCTGGCGGACTCGGTTCCCCGGCCGGGCTTTACCTCGCCGCAGCGGGCGTTGGGTGTTTGGGTGTTATCGATTCAGACATCGTGGATAAGTCCAACCTTCAGCGCCAGGTGATTCACAACGAGTCTAGGCTCGGCATGCGCAAAGTTGATTCTGCCGAAGTCGCGATTCGAGCGCTAAATTCTGACGTGAAGGTGGAGAAGTTTCAGACGCGTCTCGACGGCGCGAACGTGGCGGAGATTCTAGGTCTCGGCTGGGATGCCATCCTCGATGGAGGCGATAATTTCTCCACGCGCTACATTTTGAATGATGCTGCCGTCAGTCATCGAATCCCGTTGATACACGGGTCGGTCTATCGGTTCGAGGGGCAGGCAACGACTTTCATTCCAGGGAAGGGGCCGTGCTACCGTTGTCTCTATCCCGAGCCACCACCGCCTGAGTTGGCGCCTTCATGTCAGGAGGCCGGGGTTCTGGGTGTTGTTCCGGGCGTGGTGGGGCTACTTCAGGCTCTGGAGGCGTTGAAGCTCGTCGTTGGATTTGGGGAGCCTTTGATAGGGCGTCTACTGATGTTCGACGCCAAGACCACGAGGCTTCGTGAAGTGAAAATCGGGCGTGATCCAGAATGCCCGGTGTGTGCGTCTATTCACTGAGAAATTCTTCCGCGTCCTCAAAGGCCGATTTGATTCCTTCAACGTCAAGCCTTCGCTCAATCATTGTGATGGTGTCTTGGATCTCGGTTTCGAGCGCAGGATTGATCCGTTGAAACTCGCGTAACTCGTCGATGAGCGCCGGATCTTGGAAGAAGGCGAGTGCGCGAAGCGCTGAGAGTTGATGGTCTTTGTCCTCAAGCAGTTCAAAGAGGAATTTACGCGCCTGAGGCGTGCCGTGACGACCGATGGAGAGAATCGCTCGGGTGCGAAGGTTGTCTTGTCGCTTCTCGTCGAGTTCCTCGAATTTTGCGTCCACCACTCGAGTCAACGCACCAAAGGATTCATTGCCTGGGGTGGTTCCAAGCGCGTCTACGATGTGCCGCTTTGTCAGGAAGGGTACGGCGGGTGCAGAAATCACACTGCTCGCCACCGATACATTGATGGGACGGTCGGCTCGGCGAATGGCGTCGGCTGCTCGTGTCGCGCTCGCCGATGCGGGTTCGTCCAAAAGCTCTTCTTCGAGCACACTCATCGCGGTGGCGCTTCCAATTGTGGCGAGCGCAGCGAACGCCGCGGTTTGTGCCTCCGGCCATCGGTCCTGGTCTACAAAATCCAAGATCGCAGCTTGCGAAAAGCTCAGGTCTTCTCGTTTTGAAAGCGAGACAATTGCCTCAATCCGCACGTCCGGCGAGGGATCGCTAAGAGCCTCTTCAAGCGCGACCCGTGCTTCTCGTTGGGTGTAGTGCCCTAACGAGGATGCCGCTTCTCGTCTCTCCAAGGGGTTCTGGGCAGACTTCAAGATTTTGATTAGTTCGTCCAATCCACCCGATGGGGCGATATGCTTCAGGGTGGTCAAAATGAGCATTCGTTGTCGGGGGCTTGTCTCGGAGCGATTCAACTCTTGAGTCAAAACTTCGGAGCCGGGGACATGACTGGGTGCTGCATAATACTTCTTGCGAGCGATAGAGTAGGTTGCCTGGAAGGCATCATTTCGAGCTTCAGCGTCTTTGCTCGTAGCGATGAAGCGGAATAGTTCCGGCAATACTTCTTCTCCGCCTCGAACGACCGCTCGAATTCTCTCTTGCCTCAGCTGCTTGTCGTCTTCACCGAGGTTTTCAATCAGGTTCCGAATGTCTACCACGGTGCCAACCCGTCCAATCATTCGAATGAGATCGATCCGTTTCTCCGGCCCCAGCTCTGACGGTGGCAAAGACGAAAGGTAGTTCCTCGACATTTCCGCATTGGCGACCATGGAGCGTTTGACCTGTGGGTAGGCAGAATGGTCGGCGGGTAGCGTTCTAAAGAGCGCGAAGAGAATCGGAACCGCCTCTTCGGCAGGCAGATAGCGCAAGAGCGGCGCGACGAGGGCGATATCCTCAGCGTTTCCCGGAGAGATGACTGAGTCTAGAACTTTAGCGAGCTCGGGACCGATAGGTGAGGTGAGCTGGGCGAGTCGCCTGGTGTTGCCGGGGTCGTCTTGTTTCAGGAGCATTTCGACCACAACGAGAGCGGCCACGTCTGCTGGGATGCCGTGAAGCTCAGTCATCGGCGTCGCTTCAGCGATCGCGATAGTCCGCGAGCTCGATGGGTCGCTCCGATCGAGTGCCGGGTATGTCTCCAGAACGAGTAAGCTCAGGCAGCGCGACCTCACGGATTCGGGCAATCGAATCTGGACTCCGCCGAGGTTCGTCAGCGTGTCGTAGTCCACCTCGGGTAGGTTCGCGATGAACCCGCCGGAGTCCGTGGAAATGAGCAATTTCTTGGGGCGCATATGCTTTCGAAATTCGCTCTCCGAGGCGCCGTGTCCCGGAAAAATTCTCAGCCCTTTGAGTTTGAGGGCAGGATTGAGTCTGGCGGTGATGAACTGGCCGCGATTTTCCCCGGGGCGCCCGCTGATCCACGCTGTGCTTCCGTTTAGGTCACCGACTTCGGTGGGGCGAATCGCCGTGACCGAATCGTCTGGATTGCGCTGGTTCGAGCTCGCAGCGTACCACAAGGAGTAGTTATAGGGTTCGAGCTCAAATGGGGCGTCGGGTACGAGGGTGTTGGCCTCAGTTGTGGCGTTTGACTCGATGAGGTCAGTGTCGACGGCGCTCGAAAAGGTCAGGCTCGTAGGGATGAAGCGTTGATAGCCCGCGTTCAAGGAGGGTGCGGCGCAGAAAGCCCCTGCATCTTGGGTTCTGCGAATGAGCTCGCCGTTGTCGCTCCATTCCAGACGAATCCCGCCGTCCAAAAGGGAATAACGAGTTTGTGTGACAAGTGTCCACGAGCGTCCTCGCTGCGCAAAGAGCGCTTGGAATGAGCTCGCGGAGCCGGGGGCGTCTCGACCGGTGGCCGGAATTGCTTCGAAAAGTAAGACACTGACGCCGCCGAGCGAGCGCAGCTCAACGTCGTAATCGTAGTAGGGTGCACCGGCCCATTCCGGAAACTGCGCAGATGCGGCTTCTCGAGCCGAAGAGCCAACGAGTAGGCGAGCTTGCCAACCCGATTCCCTGGGAATGCGCTGAAGTGTGACCTCGATTGACGGACGCACACCGTCGAAACTCTCGGAAAAACGGGTTTCCTGAGCCAGGACGCTCGACGGGAGGAGCCAAATGAGGGCTAGAAGAACGATGAGTTTCAACGGCCTTCACCGGGTCTTGGTTTGTTTCCGCTACGCCGGAACTCCTGATAGTCCTGCAGGATACGGGCGTGGTCGAAGCAGAGAGCAGGCAGCTCGTTGAAGCCAAAAAATCGCACGTCTCGTGCGTCATCTCTGGCTTTCATTTCGTCGAGCGGCGTAAGCGATTTGGCGAGGAAAACCACGCTGAGATTGTGTTGTCGCGGGTCTCGCGATGGGTTTGAGTAGACGTAGAAGAGGTCTAAGAGTTCGACTTCGAGCGAGGTTTCTTCTACAGCTTCTCGTTGTGCTGCGGACTCTACGCTCTCGCCATAGTCTACAAATCCACCGGGCAAGGCCCAGCCAAGAGGCTCATTGTTGCGCTCGATGAGAAGGACTTTCCCATTATTCTCAATGATCACATCCACGGTGGGATAGGGATTCTTGTACACGTCACGCCTCGTTTGACATTGCAGCGACCCACACTCTACCTTGCCGCTGAGCACAAACTCAAGAGAGCACACAATGCTTTTACACTCACGCGAAATTATTTTGGCAAGCGGCTCGCCGCGCCGCAGGGAGATGATGGAACAGATGGGCTTCAAAGTGCATGTGCGTCCGTCCGATATCCCTGAAATTCCGGACGAAAACGAAGGTCCAATGGCCTACACACGGCGGCTTTGCGAGGAAAAGGCTCGCAGCGTTTCGAGCAATTTGGACTCGGATCTCTGGGTGCTTGCAGCAGATACGGTCGTGGTACAAGACGAAAAAATCTTGGAGAAACCAGGCGATTTTGAGCACGCGGTGTCGATGCTGAAATTGCTTTCGGGGCGATGGCACGAGGTTATCACGAGCTTTTGCTGGAATCGTGCGGATGTACTGAGAGTTGAAAGTGTGACAACGCGCGTCAAGTTCTGGGACTTAGACGCAAAGACCATCGCTGATTATGTGAACTCGGGTGAGCCAATGGATAAGGCCGGAGCCTATGGAATTCAGGGGCTCGGTGGGCTTCTTGTGGAAGAGATCGAAGGCAGTTTTCATAGCGTGGTTGGGCTTCCAATTTCGCATGTCGTTAGAATGTTGAATGCGCTGGAGAGTGAGTCGAAATGAAGAATCGCAAAGACGAGCTGGTGGCGAATTTGGAGGAAGTTCGGGGTCGGATCTCTGAAGCTGCAAGCCGAGCAGGGCGAAGCCCGGATGAGATTACCCTGATCGCGGTGTCTAAGACGATGCCTGTGGCCGATATTCTGGCCCTATGGGAAGTGGGGCAGCGCGATTTTGGCGAAAACTATGTGCAAGAGTGGCGAGATAAGGTCGATGAGTTGCCAGATAGTATTCGGTGGCACTACATCGGTGGGCTACAGAGTAATAAGGCGAAATACCTCGCGAATCGGGTAACCCTGATTCATTCCATCGACTCGAAATCGGCAGTCAAAGAGCTTATTAAGCGAAGTGAGGTCGCGCCGGAGATTCTGGTTCAGGTCAACACCGGAAATGATGAGGCTAAGGGAGGCATTGAACCAGACGCAGCTCTGGAGTTCGTGACGCAGGCGAGCGAGATAGGGGCTAGGGTGCGCGGCTTTATGACGATTCCGCCCTTTGATCGCGAGGCGATACCCTATTTTCGAGAGATGAAAGGGCTCTTCGATTCCGCGCGCAAAGAGATGCCGGAGCTCGATATTCTCTCGATGGGTATGACCTCAGATTTTGAGACGGCAATTGAACTTGGTGCTACTCATATTCGGGTCGGGACCGCAATTTTTGGCAAACGAGGTTAAGTATGTCGATAGAATATTGGATGGTCGGCTGCGGAAATATGGGGAGTGCGCTTGTCGAAGGTGCGCTCAAGGCCGGCGCGCATTGTGTGGTGCGGAGCCGGAGCCGGGACAAGATAGACCGACTCGTGAGCCTGGGAGCGAGCGAGACGTCAAAAGGTGGGCCGCGCGTGGTGGTCTTTGCGGTCAAGCCCTATCAGCTGGAAGCTGTTTTTTCCGAGTTTGAGTTTCAGGAGGGCGACATCGTTGTTTCGGTGGCTGCTGGAGTCCGGCTTGAGTCGCTTAAGGCGTGGCTTCCAAAAAAATGGCAAGGGCTTAAGGTGGTAAGAGCCATGCCCAATACCCCGGCGCTCGTGGGGAAAGGCATGACCGGACTCTTCTCAGACTCAGTTTCTGATGAAGTCGTGGCGTTCTTCGAGATGTCGGGGGAGGTCGTGGTGCTCTCAGGTGAGTCAGAGTTTGATGCGTTGACCGCCCTCAGTGGGAGTGGGCCCGCGTATATTTTTATTGCGATGCAGGCCTTGGCCGACGGGGGCGTGCAGATGGGGCTCTCACGAGACGTGGCGACCAAGCTCGCTATTGGAACCGTGCTGGGGGCAGCGGAGCTCGCGAGCCAGACAGGTACTCATTTTGAAGTCTTGAAAGACAGGGTTGCAAGTCCTGGTGGAACCACGATCGCCGCGTGCGCTGAGCTCGAAAAGCTTGGGTTTCGCCATGCGCTCAATCGTGCCGTAGTTGTCGCAGCAGAACACTCGAAGTCCATGGCAGAAAAATTGTCCTGAGAGTCTCTTGCGTTACAATGACGTCGGATGATTGCCAGGAGGCCACATGAAGTTCAGCAGCGACGATATCATCAAACAAGAGTTTGAACGCCGAGTTCGCGGATACGACGTCAATCAAGTCAGAGAGTTTTTGGAGGGTGTGGCTCGCGAATGGGACCACCTCGCGATGAATGCCAAACAAGCTCAAAAAGAACGTGATGAGCTGATGGCTGAGGTTCGGGAGTACAGGCGGCGTGAGCGAACGCTGCAGGACGCCCTGGACATGGCCCGTCAGATGTCCGAGGACCTCAAGCACCAGGCGACTCGTGAGGCAGAACTCTTGGTGGCGGATGCCGAAATTAAGGCGGAAAAGATTCTCGCTGAGTGTGAGGACGAGATCAGCCGAGCTCAGTCCGAGGTGAGAGTGCTTGAAGAGCGTCGGGTGCGGGTGTTGGCCGAGTTGAAGGCCACTCTCGAGACGCATTTGGCTTTCGTCGAGAAGTTCGAAACGTCTGAAGTAGAGTGGGACGCCATCGAAGAAGAGACGAATCTGGCGACCTAGTCTGTTTTTAAGGCAAAGAAAAAGGCGTGGTCATCGACCACGCCTTTTTTGATTCTATCCGATTCGGATTATTCGGCTGCTACGCAGAACTCAGTTGGAGTTGCACCAGCGTGCGGGCAGTGAGTAGCAGCGTCAGCAGCTGCAGCGCCCACGTGGTAGAGACGGCATGCAGCCGTATCGCCTGTTGTGTCGCCTTCTGTACCAACTTCGAACGCTTCACATGCTGTCAAGCAACCAGCGTTGTCGGTGTAATCGGTAGCGAATGCTTCCGCGCAATTTGCTTCGTACTGCGTGCAGTAATCAGCGCATGGCTCGAAAGTTCCACCGTTTGTGGTGGTCTGGTTGTTTGTGGTGGTCTGGTTGTTTGTGGTGGTTTGGTTGTTAGTTGTCGTTTCGTTGTTTGTCTGAGTCGTCTCATTGTTTGTCTGAGTCGTCTCATTGTTTGTTTGAGTCGTTTCATTGTTGGTGTTGTTGTTGTTGTTATTTGAGGGTGTTTCCTCGTCGTCACCACAACCAATCGAACCAGCGAGAGCCGCAGCACACATCATGACCAAAAATTTCTTCATTTTTCCTTCCTTTACTACTTAACCGACGGGCCCGACATGAGCCCGTTTCCTTCTGCTCGCTAAAGGTAAGCGATATTCGTGCCAGCCTTTCAAGTGCTTGATGTTTAGCATGTTTTTTACAGAGGCGGGGCATCACCAAGGCAAGAGTGTGACAAACGTGTCACTCGTGTCATTTTTTTGACGGTTTTGAGCGCCTGGTCGTCCACCACGCGAATTTGGAATCCGAAGTGCATTGCGGGGAATCAGAGTGACGAGGTGAATATGTTTCGCAAGTTGATAACTTTGGTTTTTGCGTTGGTTTTGTCGGGGTCGGTCTTTGCGCAATCAAGTCTTGAGCAGATTGAGAGCCGTCCATCGGCAGATAATGGGTTGGTGTTTCACTACCCAGAAGCAGCATCAAAGGCTGCTGAGGATTTAATGGAGACGGCCCCAGCGGACCTGGCGAAGCTCAAGGCATCTTTGGGTGTCGAGGAAATGAAGCCTATCCAAGTGTGGGTATTGAAGCGGGTAGGGGACTATTTCAGGCTTCATCAAATTCCAAACAATGCGCCCGAATGGGCGGCCGGCCTTTCGTTTTCAAATCGCGCAACGGTGATTGTGGCAAACAAACCGGGGGCTCAGGGTATGGCTGAGGTTGACGCGACGTTCAGACACGAATTGGCGCACGTCGCCGTTGATATCGCTGCGAGGGGCAAGAAAGTTCCAAGATGGTTTCACGAGGGGTTTGCTGTGCTTCACGCCGATGAGTGGACGGCCGACAGGAGTGAGCTTTTATCGCGCGCAGCCGCGGCGAGCGGCCTGATTGCCTTTGGAGATCTGGAGTTTAGCTTTCCTGAGCATCATAACACGGCATCACTTGCGTACGCTCAATCGTTCCATTTTGTTCGAGATTTGAGAGATAGGCACGGAGACGATGTGTTTTCGAGACTTTTTCAAAATATGGAGCAAGGGGATAGCTTTCATCAGTCTTTTCGTAAGGTTACGGGTGAAAGTGTCCCTGTTGCGGAGGGGCGTTGGCGCCAAGATTTGAAGAACGCATCAAGTTTGTGGTCGCTTTTCATGGACGGAATTGTCATATTTTTTGGCGCAAGTCTGCTTTTCCTAGTAGCTTGGAGATTGCGTAAGAAGCGCACCGCACAAAAGCTAGCGTCCATGAAGGACAACCCGGCATGGGATTACGATGAATCGCAATATCCATTGCCTGGAGAGCATTAAGCGGCGCGCCCAATACTGACCAAGGATGGTCAACATAGAGGAGTGCTAAGGATGGCGAAGGAATTACGTACCCATGAAAATGAGTCGCGCGCAGCCCGCATATTAAGACCCAATGAGTCTGAGGGAGCAATCACCGAACGGATGGCGTCGTTTCGCCCGCCCGAAGAGGTGGCTTTGCGTCAAGATACGCTCGAGACCTTCGCGCGGATGATGGCTGAGGAAGCGCGCTTGATTCGGGACCATGAGTCCACCCGTCGCAACAAGGCGTTCTCTGAGCTTCTCGCACGTGAGGCACTCGGGCAATTTGACCGAATCGAGGCCAAACAAGGCCGCTTCGCCAAAGACTTTGGGGCAGATCGCGAGTTTTGGGAACTTTGCCGACGAGTCCTCCTTGCGCACGGTGACGACTCCCGTGACGTGGTCGAGCATATTGCGTCCGAGGCCGGACTTGTAGAGGGTTTGGACGCAATTCGTTTGGCTTGGGTCGATGGTGAATCTCCTGAATCCCTTCTCCAAAGGCTCGATGAGGTGACCGGAGCTCGACCGCTCGAGGATATGCCAGCGCTGAGTGCGCAATTTGCGACCTTGCTCTGTGTGGACTTCCTGCTCGAGTTGGGACGTTCAGACGAGGCGATTCGCGCTCTAAACACCCTTCGTCATCATCCCGAGCTCGACGGTCAGACGCGAGCCCAGCTCGTGGCGATGGAAGCCTCCTGGTTAGCGAGCCACGCAAGGATTGACGAGGCGAGCAACGTGCTCAAGGACTCCCTCTCGCACACGATTGCAGGGGACGACGTCGAAGACCTTCTCTATTCACTTCTTCGTGACACGGGCGCCAAAGACGAGGGCTTTGAGTTCCTTTCCGAGGCTCGCCTTAGCCGCCGTGTGGCCCCGATTGCGCTTGAACTCAGCCAGATGACCTATCAGCGCGACCCTAAGACTGCGGCTGAAGTACTCGAGCGCGCGGGCCAAGACTTCGAGGAAGATGCGCTTGTGCGTGAGGGATATGTGGCCCTTTTGCACGCCACTGACGCTCAAGATGCTAAGCTCATCGACCTCTTGAACGCCCGTCTTGCGAATCCAGGACTCTCATCCGATGAGCGGGTCTGGACCCTTTGGGAGCTTGGGCGCCTTTACGAGTCTCAGTCCCACCATAGACCAGATGCCGGGCTAGAAAGTGCTGCGGCGGAGGTCTACGTTGAGGCTTTGCAACACGAGCCCTCGTTTACGCCTGCGATTCGTGCGCTGGGCCGACTCTACAGTCGTTTGGGTGAATGGGGACTCTTGGCGGACTTGTATGAGACAGAGATTGCTCACCTTGGGGAGGCCCCGTTTGTTTGGCGACGGCATTTCCAGGTTGCCGAGATTTATGAACAGCGTCTGAATCAGGCGTCGAAGGCTCTTAAGCACTACTTGACCGTGGTGCGACACAGAAATGGCTATCTACCGGCGCTCAAGGGCGCAGCGCGTCTCATGGAGAGGGAAGGGCGGTGGACAGAACTCGCCGACCTCTTCCTGGCGAGCGTGAGCGCGACTGAGTCCAGACGCCAAAAGCTCTATCTTTTGGAGAAGGTCGCGGAGATTGCTGAAGACAGGCTTCAGCATACCGAAGTTGCGATTGGGGCTTGGGAAGAGATCCTCGAGTTGGACCCCGAGCAATCGCGCGCCTTTGCCGCGCTGGGACGGCTCTATTCCCGCGGCGAGCGTTGGAATGATTTGTTGATGCTGAACGAGCGAGAGCTCGGCTTGATCGACGACGAGGAAGAATCGGCGGCGCTCTTGGTTCGAAACGCGAGCATCGCTGTGGATAAACTGGGCATGACCGACGTGGCGGAAGACGCCTACCGACGCGCCCTGAACCTACTTCCGGACTACCTGCCTGCTTTGGAAGGTCTCGGCCGTATCTACGTGCGAGGCGCCCGATGGGATGAGCTCGTAGCGATGACGGAGGCCCAGCTGGTGTCGAGCCCCGACAAACGCGAAGCTGAGCGCCACCTTGGAGCGCTCGCCGAGTTGATGGAGTTCGAGTGTGGGCATGAGGCGGACGCCGTGCTTCTCTACACGCGGATTCAGGAACTCAATCCGTCAAACCCTCATGTCTTCTTCGCGTTGGCACGTTTGCACCGCCAAACAGGGAATTGGCGAGCGCTGATTTCGGTGCTTGAGGAGCGCGTCGTAAGAACGCTTCCTGAAGATCAGCCAATTCTTTTGGCCGAGATTGCCAATGTCTTGGAATGGCGCCTGGAAAGTCCAGCCGAGGCCTATGGCTACTGGATGAAAGGTGCGCGCATCGAGGCCGAGAATATCCACTGGCTCTACGGCATTCTGAGAACCTGGCGTGCCGCGGGAGTGGATGCGATGAAGCTCTCCAAAGAGTTGGAGGAGCTTGCACTTCGCACCATGCCAGCTGAGGCTCGTGACACCTATTTCCTCTCGATCGCGCGGATTCGCGAGCGGGCGAGTGGGACTCCTCAGAAGAGCGTCGGCTACCGTGTTCATGGTGATGAACATTGCACCGAAAACCAGGCTGTTGTTCGCTTATGTGCTGGACTTGCCGGAGATCGCGCGGGTCTTTTGCGTCAGCGCGACGAACACCCATGGTTTGGGGTTGAGCAGGTGGTCGGGGTCAAAGAGTGGAATGGGCCAACTAAACAGACATTGATTCGTGTTCTCGAGAGCGCGAGCGCCGATGAGCGCAATTGGTTTGTCGGCTGGTTGCCTAATGAGCTCGCTGAGGCTTGGATCGAGGATGGAGACTCGAAGGTAAGCCGACTTCGGCGGGAGATCCAGCGCGTGAAGGCTGGCCTGAAGCCTGAGGGGGATTCAGTTGATCCGGACGTTCTTCGTTTGAGAATCGAAGAAGCCTCGGCCCACAAAGATGTGGAAAAGTGGATTTCTTTGACGCGCGAAGAGATCGCAGCGGCGGTTTCTCGAGACCTCAGGGTCAAGAGGAGCGTCGATTTAGCGGCTGTGTTGCAGGGCCTTGAATCGCGTGAGGTGCTTGAAGAGGCGGTCGAGATCGCGTTTGGCAACGAGCCGGCGATCGAAGACGGGCCCATTGTTGACGAGCTTTTTGCAGCGCTTGAGACAGGCCAGATTTGGGATGCGATGCGCACGGCGCTTGAGTCTCACGTGGCCAACATCGAGCTCGGTGATGCCCGTCGAGCTGAGCTCTTCGAGAAGCTCGGCGAGGTGTTGGAAGAGAAGATTTTGGACCTCGATGGTGCTCGTCATGCCTATGAGCATGCCTGGCAGCTTTCAAATGACCCGAGGAATCTGAGTGCGATTGTGGGCGTATGCCGCTCGCTCGACGACTTGGAGTCGGCGGCGCAGTTCCAAGAGCTTCATTTCCGAGAGGTATTGAAGTCGGATTCACCGATCGACCGTTTGAACTCGGGACTCGACCTGGCTGAGCTATGCGTTCGAATCGGCGACGCGGCGAAGGCTATTGAGCATCTGGAGATGTTGCTTCATCCGAAGGTATCTCATCCGTCGTACACTCAAGTTCGGCTAAAACTGGCTCATCTCCATTGTGATTTTGGCGACGTAGAGCGCGGAATCGGACTTTTTGAGGAGACGCTTTCGTTCAACGCACTCGAATCCCAAATCTTGGATTGGCGCCGTTTGGTGCGGGCATACAAGGTGGACCTTGGAGATGCGGCTCAGGCCTATGCCCTCCAGTGGAAGCTCGTGCGCTCACAACCGTCCTCATTGGACGATGTGGATGAGTTGCTCGAGATTGCGTGGGAGCTCAATGAGCTTCATGATTGCTGCATTGAGATCGAGTCGTTTGCGAAAGAACTCGATGTGCCGACGAGGATTGCGCTTGTTGGGCGAGCCGCTGTGGCGCTCGATGAAGACCTTGGGCGCGCTGACGAGGCGGCACGTCTCTATCGCGACTTGGTGGCTATTGGAGGCCCTGAATCGACCCTAGACTACCGTCGACGCCTGGCTTTCACGCTCTCGAGGAGCGTGGGTCGCGAGACTGAAGCGCTTAAGCATTTTGAGACGCTGGTGGCCGAAGAGCCCTTCGAGTCGACGACGTACAAGGGAATGGTCGAGGTTTTTGAGAAGATTCAAGCCTACGACCGTGCGCGTGTCGCTCGTCAGTTCCTTCGGACCCTGAACATGAAGGTTGAAGGCGAGGAAATCCGCGCTAAATCAAGCGTTTCGAGGGCATTCTCGGACGATGATATCCGTCAGCTTTTGCTTCCAGAGGACCTTCGCCCGTACTTTGCAGCACTGCATGCTGTGATGCCGATTGCGGAGAAGCTCTGGGGCGGCGACCTTCCTCAGAAGAAGGCGTTGGACGCTCAGAAGATCGAGGACTCGAGATTGCTCGATGCCCTTGCCAATGCGGGGCAGATGTTTGGCATCAAGAAGATCAAGGCTTTTGCGTCGGATTCGGCACAGAACACGCCGTTTGTCTTCCATGAGTCCACGCCGGTTTCTTGGTTCAACTCCGAGTTAATCGAGAAGTGTTCCGAGCCCGAGTTGCGCTTCCTCGCCGGATATTCTGCGGCTCTGGCCTGGTCTGAAGTTTCGGCACTGAGCGCGCTCGATGGCCGAGAGATCTGGCACTTGCTCGAAGGGATTTTGTACAAGCAGACCGGTGCTGGGTTCAGTGAACGTGTGGACGCCCGTAGTCAGGAGATGGCCGACGCTGTGTCGAGCCCGTTCTTTGCGGTTGCGAGACGAAGAGTGGTACAGGCGCTCGAGCCGGCACTGGAGACTATTGCGAGTGCCCATTGCGAGGCGTGGCCTGCGCAACTTCATTCGTTTGCACTGCGGGTAGGCCTTCTTAGTGCGTCGGATATTCAAGCCGCTACCTCTGGTACCCTGCGGATGTCGGGCTGGAGCGAGCCGCTAAGTGAAGAGGCGACTCAGAAGCAGTTGAGGCGCTCGAAGGACGTCGAAAATCTCTTCAAGTTCGGAATGTCTGAGGCTTTCCTCTTGGCTAGATTCAAGGTCGGTTTGGGTTCGAGACCTTCTCAGTTCAATCGGATTTAGAGTTTGTTCATTTCGCCCGATGAGTCGAATTTCTCGGGCTGAAACGGCAACTGAATCCCAACGCGTGTACCTTCGCCGGGGGTGCTGTCCATTTGGATGGTGCCCCCGTGCATTTCCACGAATCGGCGCGCCAGCGCTAGCCCAAGCCCGATCCCGCGCTTGCCGAACTCGAACTCGCCGGATGAGTGATACTGGGAGTTGAACGAACTGAAAAACGGGGCAAAAACCTGTTGGAGGTCTTCTTCTTCAATACCAATCCCTTGATCCTGAACCCAGACCTCGTATCTGGAATCATCGAGTCTCCCAAACGCTAAGACGATCTCTTGGTTGTCGTGGGAGAATTTGATTGCGTTCATAACCACATTGATGAGCACGTCGATGATTTTTTCGCGGTCCACATAGAGCGGCGGGAAGGGCGAAGGGATATCAATTCGGAGCTTTTGGTGCCGGCGCACGAGGAACGGGTCCACGTGTAGACGCAGGGCATCCCCCAGTTCACTGGCCTTTGTCGGCTGCAGGTCCAAGGTCATCGAAGGGTCTTCGGTGGCCATCATCTTGAAAATTCTAGAACTGATGTTCTTGAGGCGGTTTGCGCTGCTCTCGATGCCCGCTAGAGCCTTTCCAATAACCACATTCGTGGCCGGGGTTAGTTCGCGACGTAACAAAAACTCGTAACCGAGGATGACCGCGATAGGGGTATTCAACTCATGGCTCACCACCTCCATGAACACCGATTTCATGCGGTCTAGGAGTTTAAGTTCTTCGTTTTTGTCTTGAAGCGCCTGGTTCTGTTCCTCGAGTTGCGCGTTTGCCTCTTTGAGCTTCTCAACCAGGAGTTCACGTTCGCGACGCGTTTCGAAATAGTCGAACGCCTGCGAGACAAAGAGCTTGAGCTCGAGAGGGTTCCACGGTTTTGCGATGTAGCGGTAAACGCTGCCTTCGTTGATAGCTTCAATCACGCTATCGAGGCTTGAATACCCGGTGAGGAGCACCCGAACGATATCTGGATGTGTGGCCCGCAATTCGGTCAAAAACTCCACACCTGTAGTCTCTGGCATTCGCTGGTCGGTCAGAACGACATGGACCTCTTCGTTCTCGATGAGCTCCCACGCATCTCTCGTGTTCTGGGCTCTCAGTACACGGTATTCCTTTCGGAAAAGGCGATAGATGGAGTCCAGAATGTCAGGTTCGTCATCGATGACGAGAAAGGTGCGTTCCATGGTCTCTCTTAACTATCGGAAAAATAAAGTGTTGTAAACGAAGCTCTAAAGGTCGATCAGGCCCAAGAAATCTGTTTCTCCGATGATTTTGATGTCACCGCCTTCTCGATTATAGGCTTCCGCTTTCTCAAGTTTGTTGGTTCTCCAGCCACCCTTGAACTTTTCGAGGTCTGCGTCGCCAATGACGAGATAGTCCAAGTCTTTGATGACTCCGCTCGGTGTCTCCCCGCCAAGTGCTTGGACTTTCTTCTGCGCGTCTTTGCGAGACATGGATTCCATAGCGCCCGTAAAGAGAAACTTCTTGCCACGCAATGCTCCTTCTTTCGGCTCCTCCTTGACGAACTGAATTTCGAGGATATCTGCCAACTCCAAGATATCTTCTCGCCTGTGCTCAAGCCCTGAACAGACCTTTTGGGCGATGATATCACCGATGGTGTGGATGGAGGCGAGCTCCTCTTCTTTGATGTCCAGGATCGCTTCGATGGAGTCGTAGCGTTGAGCCAGGATTTTGCTCACGTGATTTCCGAGTTCATCGATACCAAGCGCGCGCAAGAAGACTTCCGCACGAGGTTTTCTCCGTTCCCGAATCTTCTCGACAAGTTTTTCCGCGAGCTTTCGGCCCACACGCTCAAGACTCATGAGGTCTTCCGGTGTTATCGCGAAGAAGTCCACCGGTGCAGTGACGAGCTCGGCCTCGTAGAGGGTCTCCAAAATCTTTGGCCCGAATCCCTTAATCTCCATGACGGTTGCGAAGTGTTCGAGCTCTTTGAGACGGCTTCCTCGACAGTTCGGCTGGTGGTCTGCGACCAGAATATCGCCGTCCCGTCGTGTTGGCGCTCCGCAAAACGGACACTCTGAGGGTAGTTCAACCGGGATGTCTCCGGCCTCTAGAACACGCTCGAGATGTGGAATCACGCCGCCGCGACGCACCATGAGGACTTTTGAATTGAGCGTTAGCCCCTTGTCGCCGCCAAGCTTGTCCATGATCGAGAGGTTATGGAGGCTACAACGCGTCACGGTTGCGCCGGAGAGGTCTACAGGATCCACCACCCCAACCGGATTAATCGCCCCAGTTCGAGAGACGCTCCAGTGGATCTCACGCAGCACGCTTTGCCCGGCATCCCCTTGAAACTTGTACGCAATAGCGTATCGCGGGTGGTGAGCTGTAAATCCCATCCGTTCTTGTTCTTCGATGGAATTGACCTTGTAAACAAGGCCGTCGGTCTCGTAGTTCAGGCTCGCACGTCGAGCTGAGATATCGTCGTAGGCGGCTTGAAGTCCGTCCACGTGAACGACCGTGCTCTCCACTTCAGAGAACCCAAGCTTTGCGAGAAAGAGCATCTTTTCGTTTTCGCTTTGAAACTCGCGACCTATCGCATCGTAGGCGAAGAAGTGGACCTCAAAACGCCGAGTTTTCTCTGGATCTTTCTGCTTGAGCGCGCCGGCAGTGAGGTTTCTGGGGCTTGAATACTCGCCCTCGAATTTTGCGCGAAACACATCAAGCGGCAGGTAGGCTTCGCCTCGCACCTCGAGCGGTCCATCGGAAATCTTTAGTGGAACATCGACAATTCGCTTCACGTTCTCGGTGATGAGCTCACCAACGGTTCCGTTGCCGCGAGTGGAGCCAATCACGAGTTCGCCGTTTTGGTCGTAGCGAATGCACACGGCCACGCCATCAACCTTGGGGCTTACGACGACTTCGCCGTCGAATTTCCCGAACCATTTGAGGAGCGTGGCTTCGTCATAACACTTGTCCAACGAGAGCATCGGTGGATCGTGGGCGACTTTCTCGCCTTCGAATTCAAAGCCCTCCGCGGCGCCTTCCGGGCCAATCGCGTCGAGCACCGGGCTTTGAGGAGCCTTGGTGCGAAGAGCTTCGACGAGTCGGTCGAAGTCCTCGTCAGAGATGACCGCGTTATTATCCACCCAGTAGGCTTTGTTGTGGAACTGGACTGCGCTCTCAAGGTCTTCGACCTCAAGTTGCATCCATGGCTGCGAGCGTGTGATATCCACCATAATTGACCTCAGATTTTGCTGCCGATCTCTCGCCTCTGGGCTTCGATCGCTGTGATTACAGTTAGATTGACGATAGAGGCCACACTGCCGGCTCTGTCGATGATATTCATGGGGCGATTCATGCCCAAGAGGATAGGGCCGATGACTTCGGCGCCTCCGATATGCCGCATCAGCTTATACGCGATGTTTGAGGCGTCGAGAGATGGGAAAATCAGGACATTTGCGCGACCATCTAGCGTTGAAAAGTCGAAGGTCGATGCCCGGAAGTCCACGTCGAGCGCGGGGTCCACCTGCATCTCACCGTCAATCCTCAAGTCGGGGCGACGTTTGTGAACGATGGAGGTCGCCTCAGAAACCTTTTGTGCCTGAGGGTTTCGACTCTGCCCGAAGTTCGAATAACTCAACATCGCGATTCGAGGCACCACGTCAAAGGTACGCGCGAAGTCGGCCGTTTGAATCGCGACCTGCGCGAGGGCCTCCGCATCGGGATTGATATTGACCGTAGTGTCCGCAAAAAAGATGAGCCCGGTCTTCGTAAGCACGAGGTGAACCCCAAAAGCTCTTGGAGAATGCGTGCCTATCACCTCGAGACCTGGGCGAAGCGAGTGCCCGTAGTTTTTGGTAATGCCCGTAACAAGCCCGTCAGCTCGGTGCTCGGCGAGCATGACCATGCCGTAGTCCTCGCGATGGCGAAGTCGCTTGCGCGCTTCCTCGCGTGTCACACCGTGACGGTGGCGCCGTTTGTAGAGCGCTTCGACCATGTTGTTGTACTCAGAATCGAGCGCGGGGTCGAAAATCTCAATGCCCTCAACGTCGAGATCGAGCTCTTGGGCGCGGGCGCGAATTTCGTCTTCTTTGCCCATCAAGATCGGGATCGCGATATGCTCGTCGACCAGAATCTGCGCGGCGTGCAGTATCTTGTCGTGATTTCCTTCCGGAAACAAAATGCGCTTTGGTGAGCGGCGAGCCTTGCGAATCAGATATCGAATAATCTGCTTGGAGAGTGCCTGCGAGGCTTCGAGTTTATCTCGATAAAGCTGAACGTCGGTCAGTGGTTTTCGAGCCACTCCACACTCGCTCGCGGCCTCGGCCACCGCGGGCGCCACGCGCAAGAGTACGCGGGGGTCGAAAGGCTTTGGGATGATGTACTCAGGTCCAAATTTTAAGGCCTCAGTTCCGTACGCCTTCAACACCGACTCGGGGACTTCTTCCCGGGCCAGGGACGCAATGGCGTGAACCGCGGCGATCTTCATCTCTTCATTGATCGTGGTCGCCCCAACATCCAGAGCGCCCCTGAAGAGGAACGGAAAGCCAAGTACGTTATTGACCTGATTTGGGAAGTCGCTTCGGCCCGTACCCATGATGATATCGTCGCGGACAGCGCGTGCGTCTGGATAGGAAATCTCGGGGTCGGGGTTTGCGAGCGCAAAGATGATGGCTTTTGCCGCCATCGTTCGGACCATGTCTTGAGACATGACGCCTCCGGCGGAGAGACCCACAAAAACGTCCGCTCCTACCAGGCACTCAGCCAGGGTGCGGAACTTGGTATCTTTGGCGAAATAGCGTCTCCACTCGTCGAGCCCCTCGCGCTCCGAATGAATCACCCCCTCGATATCCGTCATGATGATGTTTTCGCGCATGACGCCGAGGCTGCAGAAGAGCCGAGCGGTCGCTATGGCCGCTGCGCCCGCACCGCTGAACACCACCTTGAGTTCGCCCATCTCCTTTTGTTGCAAAAGGGCAGCATTGATAAGTGCCGCACTCACGATAATGGCCGTTCCATGCTGGTCGTCGTGGAAGACCGGAATGTTCATTTTCTCACGGAGTTGCTCTTCGATATAAAAGCACTCCGGCGCCTTGATGTCTTCAAGATTGATGGCGCCAAATGTGGGCTCCATGGCTTTGACGCACTGAATAAAAACGTCCGGGTCGGCCGCATCCAATTCAATGTCGAAGGTGTCGATATTGGCCAGCGACTTGAGCAAGACGGCCTTGCCTTCCATGACGGGTTTAGCCGCGAGTGGCCCGATATTCCCAAGGCCCAAAACCGCCGTCCCGTTCGTGATCACCGCAACCAGATTTCCCTTGTTCGTGTAGCGAAACACGTCATTCGGTTCTTTGACGATCTCTCGACAAGGCTCGGCCACTCCTGGTGAGTAGGCAAGGGCGAGGTCACGTTGAGAAGAGAGAGGCTTGGTGGGGGTGATCTCGAATTTTCCGGGTGTCGGAAACTCGTGGTATTCGAGCGCGTCTTTGCGCCTGACAGGGGCATGTTGCGGCATAATGGTTGGCCTGTGGTTTGACACATCAGTGGGTCGTCAAACGTGGTATCACAGACCGTTTGCACGGTGAACACGCGTTTCTAAGGACGCTCTTTCAGACCTCGATCGATGAGGTCTTGCAAAGCGGTCGAGACCTCCCGAGCGAAGTGCGATGAATCGGTCTCAAGCGTGTGCTCTGGAGGGTAGATGGGGTCACCCACGTAGAACCTGAACGGCACGCGACGTGCCAACGGCAAAAAGAGTGGCACCCGCTGATTGTTGAGCCATGGCACGCGGAGTCCATGGCTTGTTAATATGGGGAACACTTCGTCGGGGCCAATTCCGGCGATAGGTACAACCGGCTTTCCCGTCTTGATGGCTACATGTGCGAAACCGTTGCGACCATCCCATTTGAGGCGGTAGCGCTCTGAGCGCGTCTTGAGCGAGTCCTTGGCGCCACCGGGATAGACGACCACCATCTCTTGAGCCTCGAGCAGCTCACACGCCGTCTTTCGTTCACCTGCCACCGCCCCACATTCCTCCAGAATATTCTTGAGGACAGGGACATCAAAGAGCGCCTTCAAGCCCAAGCCACGCGGGGCTCGGCCAGTCGCATCGTAGAGTTTCGGCATCAGTGCGAGCGCGTCAATCCCAGCGAGCGCGTGGTTTCCTACGATGAGGACACCACCTTCGGGAATCTTGTGAGCGTCGTAAAGTTGAGTGTCAAAGTATCGGCTCACCCGGTCGAGTGCCTTGAGAGTAATGGCTGGAATGGGGCGAGTCAGGTCGGTGGACATCTTGGAATCTAGGCGCACCAAGTTGCACAGGGGTGCATCTTGCTTATCAGGAGGTCACTATGCCTTTTCTCAGCGCACTTGTCAGCACCGCAACTCAAACCGAACGAGCACTTGCCGAATTTGGCGTGGGATTTTTGTTTGGGGCCGCGGACTTTTTGGGGAAGCTTGAGATTTCCAGTGAGAAGGTCAATGTATTGGCCGATATCCCCTACGGCCCAGATCCCGCGCACCGTCTCGACGTGTTGATGCCCGTGGGCCCAACGAAAGGCATCGCTATTCACGTACACGGCGGTGGGTTCAGGCTGCTCAGCAAGGACTCGCATCGGCATATCGCGCGCGAGATTGCGGCTCGTGGCTACGTCACTCTGAATGTGAATTACAGGCTTGCTCCTGAACACAAATATCCGTCTGCTCTCCAGGATATCGCATCGGCGCTCGAGTGGGCTGCCGCGAATCGTGAGTTGCTGGGTGTTGAAGGTCCGGAAGTTGTGTTGGTTGGAGAGTCAGCAGGCGCTTACCTGGTCATGATGACCGCTCTCGCGATGAGCGGCGAGGTAGACGAGGTTTGGGCGCGGCGAATCGAGCGGCTTGGGTTTAGGCCTACACTGACTGTGCCCATCTCGGGGCTTATGGATATGAAGCGCAACGTGCGTTGTGACTCGAAGATGGCCGAATCCGAAGTTGAGCGCGCACGGCTGGCGTTTGCCGGCAGCGCAGAGGTGCCTGATCCTATCGACCTATTGACCAGTGGCGCGAGGGTGCGTGGGTTGGTGAAGGTCGTTCGCGCGACACAGGATCCGCTGCGCGTCCATTCTGATGCGCTTTTCACAGTCCTTTCGTCTTCAGGTTCGAAGGTGGAGATGCAGTCCTTTGACGGTCCTCATAGCTTTCACGCATTCACATGGACGGACGCGGCACGTGATGCGTGGGACTGGATTCTCCCGCGTTAAATTCTAATACAAAAAAGTATGGTATTTGGAATCAATTTGGGGTAGTGATGCATCCTAAAGACGGCGAAGGACCAAGCCCAATGCCGTTGAGTCAAAATTGATGCAAAATTGTATGGTTTTGGCGTTGATGTTCTTAAACCCTTTGTGTAGGGTCCGCCGCCTCGGAGGACTGAGACTATGAAAATCACAGCCCTGGAAGAATACGGATTGAGATGTTTGCTGCATGTCGCACGGCATCCAGAAGAGCCTATTTCGGCGCAAACCATTGCCGAAAAAGAAGGGCTCTCGCTTCCGTACACCCAAAAGATATTGCGCATCTTGGCTCAAAACGACTTGATCGAGGCCAAGCGTGGCGTCAACGGAGGCTACGTGCTCGCCCGCTCGCCCGACCGCATCAGTGTTGGTGACGCTGTGCGTGCGCTAGGCGGCATGTTCGATATCGATGAGATTTGCGAGCGCTATACCGGCGAGCTCACGGCGTGTGCACACGAGTGCAAATGTACGCTTAGGCCCGTCTGGAGCCATATCGCTGAGTTCGTAGTGCGAACCCTCGATAATGTCTCGATCGCAGTGCTCTTAAGAGATCAAAACGCTGTAACCAATTACCTACAGAAACTCGCGCCCCCACCAGATGAAGTATTCTGCCCGGTCGCATGAGGAGAAGATATGAGTTCTGAAATTCAAGCAATGATAGACAAGCCGTACAAATACGGATTTGTTTCGGATATCGAGGCTGACCAGCTTCCACGCGGTCTGGATGAAGACATTATTCGGGCGCTTTCGGCCAAGAAGGAAGAGCCGGAGTGGATGTTGGAGTGGCGTCTCAAAGCCTATCGGCATTGGCTTACGCTCGAAGAGCCCGAGTGGCCCAACGTGACATATGAAAAGCCGAACTTCCAGGACATCATCTACTACTCGGCCCCCAAGGTTAAGAAGCAGAAAGAAAGCCTCGATGAGGTCGACCCACAGATTCTCGAAGTCTATGAGAAGCTCGGGATCCCGCTCTACGAGCAGAAGATGCTGCAAAACGTGGCTGTGGATGCCGTCTTTGACAGCGTCAGTGTGGCTACGACCTTCAAGAAGAAGCTCAAAGATGCGGGCGTGATTTTCTGCTCGTTCAGTGAGGCCATCAAAGAGTACCCGGACCTGGTTCAGAAGTACTTGGGCTCCGTGGTGCCTTATACCGACAACTTCTACGCGGCCCTGAACTCGGCTGTGTTCTCCGATGGCTCCTTTGTGTTTGTGCCCAAAGGCGTAAAGTCTCCGATGGAACTCTCGACTTATTTCCGCATCAACACGCAGGATTCCGGTCAGTTCGAGCGCACTTTGATTGTGTGTGAGGACGACGCGTACGTGAGCTACCTTGAAGGCTGCACGGCTCCACAGTTCGACACGAACCAGTTGCACGCCGCCGTGGTGGAATTGGTCGCCATGGAGCGCGCCGAGATCAAGTACTCGACCGTACAAAACTGGTACGCCGGAGACAAAGACGGGAAGGGCGGAATTTACAACTTTGTGACGAAGCGCGGACTTTGCGCTGGCGAGTCGTCCAAGATTTCCTGGACGCAGGTCGAGACGGGCTCAGCGATTACGTGGAAGTACCCGAGCTGTATCCTCAAAGGGGATAACTCGATCGGTGAGTTCTATTCGGTCGCACTCACGAACAACATGCAGCAGGCCGACACGGGAACCAAGATGATCCACCTCGGGAAGAACACGAGGAGCACCATCATCTCTAAAGGTATCTCAGCTGGTCGCTCGCAGAACTCGTATCGCGGACTGGTCAAGATCATGAAGGGCGCTGAGGGTGCGCGTAGTTATGCCGAATGTGATTCGATGCTCATCGGCGAAGAATGTGGCGCTCATACCTTCCCGTATATCGAGGTCAACAACCCGACCGCTCAGGTCGAGCACGAGGCGACCACTTCGAGAATCGGAGAGGACCAGATCTTCTACTTCCTCCAACGGGGAATCGATGAAGAGAACGCCATCTCCATGATCATTAACGGATTTTGCAAAGATGTTTTCCGTGAGCTCCCGATGGAGTTCGCCGTGGAAGCTCAAAAATTACTTGGAATTAAGCTTGAAGGCAGCGTGGGCTAAGTCCACCGGAGTAGAATTATGACTCTTCTTAAAATTGAAAATTTGCACGCCAAAGTGGCGGAAACTGGCCCAAAAATTCTCAAAGGCTTTAGCCTGACCGTTAACGCGGGCGAGGTCCATGCCATCATGGGGCCAAACGGTAGCGGCAAGTCCACCTTGACCAAGATCGTGGCGGGCCACCCGGCCTACGAAGTCACTGACGGCACCGTCGAGTTTGAAGGCAATGACCTCCTCGAGTTGGAAGCCGACGAGCGCGCTCGTGCTGGCGTGTTCTTGGCGTTCCAATACCCGATTGAAGTCCCGGGCGTTTCAAACTCTTCGTTTTTGCGCGAGTCGTACAACGCGATCTGCAAAGAGCAGGGCAAAGAAGAGCTCGACCCGCTCGAGTTTGATGACTATGTCCGAGAGCGTCTCAAGACCGTGGATATGGACCCGAAATTCTTGGACCGTAGTGTCAATGTCGGGTTCTCGGGCGGTGAGAAGAAGCGAAACGAGATCCTTCAAATGGCGGTCTTAAATCCGAAGCTCGCCCTCCTTGATGAGACCGACTCAGGGCTCGATATCGACGCACTTCGGACTGTCGCTGCAGGCATCAACACCCTGCAAAATGAGGGCAATGCAGTTGTCCTGATCACGCACTATCAGCGACTTCTCAACTACGTGGAGCCGGACTTTGTGCACGTCATGGTGGACGGCAAGATCGTCAAGTCTGGTGGGCGTGAATTGGCGCTCGAGCTCGAAGAGCGAGGCTACGAGTGGGTTTTGGACGATAAGGGGGCAGCATGAGCAACACTCACCCGTTTATCTCGGGGAGTTGGAGTGCTCAGGTCCCGACGCCAGCGTTGCTCGAAGCATTTCGAGCCGAGGCGAAGGCCAAATCGGACTTGGACCCTCCAACCCATAAACATGAAGAATGGCGATTTAGCGAAGTTAAGTCGGTCACAAATCGCGAGTTAAATCCGGTTTGGAGCGGCACGATTGATGCCAAGGTAGCAAAAGCGTTTGAGATCGAAGAATGCCACAACCACGTTGCGTTGACGGTCAACGGGGCGATTCAAAGCCTGCCTTCGGCCTCAAACGTTCAGGTTGGACGTCTTGAGGACTTGGATGCGGCAGCACAAGGCGCTGTTAAAGATGCGATTGGACACGGTGCTTCGTATTGGAGCGATGTGTTCAAGTCGCAAAATGACATGCTAGCGCCCGAAGTGCTCTGTGTGGTGGTGCCGCCAGATACGTCTGCAGAATTACCGCTTCATCTGCTCAACGTAGGAAATGCTGCAGCGGATTCCGTATTTGCGAACCGGACGATCATCGTCATCGGCAGAAACTCCAAGGCTCGCCTCGTTGAGGAATATCGAAGCGCGGACGAAGGCCAGAATTATTTCCGGAATGCAGTCACTGAAGTGCTCGTGGGTGAAAACGCTCACGTGACGCATATTCGCGTACAGGACGAAGGTCCGAAGGCACAGCATTTGTTGCGCTCGGCCGTGCGTCTCGGCGCCAATAGCCATTACGACTCGTACACGATTTCCGTAGGTGGAGCCTGGGCGCGCCACGACCTCTTGGCACGTCACGAAGGCGAGGGTGCGTTCGCTCGTATCGATGGCCTGGCGCTGCTCGTTGACGAGCAACTCAGTGATACCCATACGATCATCGATAACACGCGGCCGCACTGCAACAGCCACCAGCTCCACAAGATCGTGGCTGGGGGCAAGGGGCACGCAGTCTTCAACGGTAAGATTTTCGTGCAGAAGGGCGCTCAAAAGATCGATGCTTACCAGCTCAATCGCTCGCTCTTGCTCTCGGACAAAGCCAAGGTTGACGCGAAGCCGCAGCTCGAGATCTTTGCGGACGACGTGCGCTGTACACACGGCGCGACCATCGGGCAGCTCGACGACGAGCAAGTCTTCTACCTGAAGAGTCGCGGATACGACGAACAGGCTGCGCGCGGCATGTTGACCTACGCGTTTGCCGGTGAAGTTCTCGATGAAATCGACGTGCCTTCGCTTCGTCAACGTTTGATTGAGATCGCGCGTTCCAGAACCCGTTGAGGTAAGTATGAGTGCCGCACTTCATGAGACGATGGTGGATTGGGAGAGGGTCCGAAAGGACTTTCCAATCCTAGACCAGAAAGTTCACGGGAAGCGTCTGGCGTTTTTGGACAACGCGGCGTCGAGCCACGTTCCAGAACCCGTGCTCGAGCGTCTTTTGACCTATCAGCGCACCGAGCATAGCAATATTCATCGCGGCGTTCATGCCTTGAGTCAGCGGGCTACGGATGCCTTTGAAGGTGTACGCACCAAGGTCAAGGACTTCATCAACGCGCGTGAAGACCGTGAAATTGTCTTTGTGCGGGGTGCCACCGAAGGCATCAACCTCGTCATGCACGGTTATGGGCGAAAGTACCTCAAAGCCGGTGACGAGGTGGTCATCACCACCATGGAACACCACGCGAATATCGTTCCCTGGCAGATGCTCCGTGACGAGAAGGGCATCGTGTTGAAGGTGGTGCCCATCACCGACGACGGCCGGATCGAAGAAGACGCGTTTGTGGAAGCCTTATCAGAGCGCACGCGCCTTGTGGGACTTGTGCATGTGTCCAATTCCTTGGGCACCATCAACGACGTCAAACGCTTGGTGAGCCTTGCCCATCAACGCGACATTCCTGTCCTCGTGGATGGTTGCCAGGCCACGCCTCATATGAAAGTTGACGTGCAGGATTTGGACGCCGATTTCTACGTCTTTTCTGGGCATAAGATGTGCGCGCCTACCGGCTCCGGTGTTCTTTACGGAAAGGCCTCGTGGCTAGAGAGAATGCAGCCCTTCATGGGTGGCGGCGACATGATTTTGTCCGTGAGTTTTGAGAAGACGACCTACAACCAAATTCCGCATAAATTCGAGGCTGGAACGCCTGCAATTCTGCCGGTGGTTGGGCTCGGGGCGGCCATCGACTATCTGGAAACGATCGGCATGGACCGCATTGCTGAGCGTGAGGCCTCGCTTGGGGACTACGCCCTCGGGCGCCTCAAAGCGTTGGAAGGGGTCAGGGTGTTTGGGCCGGACAAAGATCGCGCCTCGGTCTATTCATTTGGTATCTCCGACGTTCATCCACACGATATCGGAACCATTCTAGACCAGGCGGGTGTGGCGATTCGAGCCGGGCATCACTGCACGCAGCCACTGATGAAGAGGCTCGGTGTGCCGGCGACGGCACGTGCTTCGGTCGCCTTCTACAATAACGAAGAAGACGTAGATCAATTGGTGGGCGCTATCGAACATGTTCGGGAGATTTTTGGCGTATGACAGACTTACGAGACCTCTACCAAGAGGTCATACTTGACCATAATAGGAAGCCTCGAAATTTCGGGGTTCTGGAGCCTTGTACGCACGACGCACACGGCCACAATCCACTCTGTGGGGACGACTATCATGTCTATCTGGTGGTCGATTCCGACACCGTGAAGGATGTGTCTTTTGATGGAGCGGGCTGCGCGATCTCCAAAGCCGCGGCGTCGATGATGACGTCTCGAGTCAAAGGTAAATCCGTAGACGAAGCTCGAGAATTGGTGGAGGAGTTTCGACTGATGATGGCGAGTCAGGAAAGTGAGGAGCAATCCGAGCATCTGGGCCATCTTCGGGTGTTTAAGGGAGTGGCTCAACTCCCCAACCGTATCAAATGTGCGGTCCTTCCCTGGCATACACTGAGTGCTGCGCTGGGCGGTGCAGAAGGTGCCAGTACTGAGGGCGAGCACGATGTGTGGGAGAACTCATGAAGATTAAAGAAATTGAGTACACGCCCAATCCCAACGCCGTAAAGTTCATCCTCGATGAACCCTTGACGCCCTTTGGGATTGCTGGGGAGTTTCATAACGCGGAACAGGCAGCGTCGGTTCCTTTTGCGCGAGCGCTCTTCGAAGTGGAGCACGTTCAATCGGTCTACTACACGCACACCTGGGTGACGATCACGCAAGATGGAGGGGTTAGCTGGCACGAGTTGCTTCGTGAAGTAGCGATTCCAATCCGCGAGGCGGTCGTTGAAGATGCGAGCATTGGTGAGTCTATGCTTCATCAAGGTGAGCCGATTGAAGGGGAGGGCGTGGGTCTAGATGACCCGCGAATCCCAGAAATTCAGCAAATTCTGGACGAAGACATCCTTCCATTCCTGCAGTCGGACGGTGGTGGCCTCGAGATCAAGGGGTTTGTGAACAACCAGCTCTTAATTCGTTACCAGGGTGCGTGTGGCACGTGTCCGGCGTCTTCCATGGGCACTCTTATGGCCATTGAGAACGCTATCCAGATGCAGGTAGACCCCGATATCGAAGTCGTAGCCATCTAGCCCGGCTATTCTGAGGAGACTCCGCCGCTTGCTGCCCGGCAAATCCTTAGTGGTGGCCTATTTTTTGAGTTCTGCGATTTGCGCTTTCATGAGTTCGAGCTCTCGTTCCAGTTCCATACGCCGATCACGCTCTTTGAGCCGCTCCTCTCGCTCTTTGAGCCGCTCCTCATGCTCTTTGAGCCGCTCCGCTTCGATTTGAGCGCGCAGGGCACGTTCTTCGGCCAGCTCGGCCTTAAGCTCAATCGGCGATTTACCATCGATAAAGAATTCCATAACAACCCTCTCCAACGCTTCTTCCTTTAGTTTAGACAACTTCTGCTCGTGCATCAATCGCATCGCAGTACCGAACTGCTCTCCCGTTTCCGGTAGCCTTGTGGACACTCTCATCCAGTCGTAGACGGGGTCATCTGGCAGGTGTGACGTGGCCACCAAAAACATGCCTCCTAAATTCAGAGGACTCCGTCTCCAAATTCCGGGATTCTCTGTTTCCTCAAAAAGCCCTTTTTCGCGCAAAAGTCGATCAGGTCGTTGGTAGGAAAGTATCACGAGAATCGGTGGTCTTAGACCTCCACGTTCCTTGAGCGCCACCTTCTCGAAGTTTTGAAGCAAATGTGCGATCTTCGCCAAAGAGTTGGCATAAGCTGCTGTGCTGACCGAACCCGAAAAATGCTCTACGATCACATCGCGCCTCAAGAGGTCGGGCGTGAGTTCAACCCAAAGCTCGGTTGTTGGAATGACTCGAACAAGAGCATCCACCTCAAGTTGTTGCCTCAATACTACCGAAGACCTGACGTCACACGAGAGTTGGAGTGCGAAGTCGGTACACCACTTCTCGTGGCGCTTATGAATTTTTTTGGCTCCCATAAATATCTCGCAACAAAGGTTACAAAGATGTTTTCGGCCAAAATTTCCAAGTGTTGCGCATTTTATTCATTTTTTTGGTTTGGGCGTGAAACTTGGGCACACGCGGAAGTCAGAGTGGTTTGATGCAGATTTTCCGATATTGACGTATCTATCTCGGTTTGGGACACTCTCTAAAACAACTGTCCTAACTTGAGGGGACCAAAACAGGGGAAGAATCGTGCAAACACGCAACACGCAACACGCAACACGCAACACGCAACACGCAACACGCAACACGCAACACTATGGTGCCTAGCACTTTTTGCGCTTTCGGGCTGCTACAGTGATGGAGAGGGGGACAAAATTGAAGAAACGCGCAGGCAGGAAGTAGTCTTCGGTAAACGTCACGTTGAAACCACAAGAGGCGTATACGAACTTGCGCGCCAACCTGGCTGGCGAAGCCAAGCGCATAACGTGGCAGCTTTTAATCGCTCCACAGGGGCATTGCGAGCCAACGTTTTAAACGAAGAGTTAGATTGCAAGGACATCGGAGCGGGCTTCATAGGGACGTTTTTTATGACTTCGGACACCCGAGCCCTGACGGCGCTGCACACCCTCAATACGACCCAACCGAGGTATCAGGTGCAGTTCGAGTCATTTCTCGGAATTCATTGGAACGATACCCCCACGGCAACTGGGTACGATGTTTTAAATGAAGCGTGGGGCGATACTCTTCGATGTGGCGATGACGAACTTTCTCCGTTTCTTCCCAATCGTCTCTTTGCGTTGGGTCTAGAAAAGTGGGCACAAAAGTCATCAAGCCAAATCCACGAAACTTTGCGGGGAGAGTGGCGCTTTGAGATTGAATCAATTGCGCAGCCTGATCCTCACCATGTACAAGGGACACTCTGGGGCCAAGGGTTTGCCCCTTTGTTGCCCACTTCTCCGTCCAAAGACATAGCCCTTCTCAAGGCCCGTCAACTCGACCCTCCAGATTGGATGGGAATGAGGCCTTTCCCACTCATCTCGCCGTCGGTTTTTTTCGATCAAATTGAGGTCGCAAAGCCCGAGTACGGTTTCATTGAAAGTGACACCGCTGTTAAAGCCTCGTACACATCGCCGTTTATCCCAAGGCTCCCGCTAACCCCAAGCGCTTGTTTATCTGGCGAATATTCAGGAGCATTTCAGAACTTAAAGAACTATCTGTGTAGACAAGCTGATACCGCCCCCGAGCAACGCGACTTTCATCACCTGCATCGCACGACTTTGGACTCCGCTGAAGGAACCAGTGGGGGCGCCGTTCTCGCGGAAAACTTACTAACGTTTGGAGATGGAAACAACCCAAGCTACAGGTGGCTCCAGGCGTTCGGTGTGATTCACGGAACAAGCTATGAAGGGGCCGTCGTACCACAAGGATGGGAGAAAGTGACGCCGGGACAAGAAGGCAAATTTGGGACTCAGTTCACGGCAATCGGAGACGATTGGAAGTACTCTAACCGGGATGGCGAAAACCCTTGGCTTCCTTCGCCCGTTTATGGAGAAAAAGACCAAGCGCGCGGGTGCTCTAGGCAGGAAGTGCAAACTGTTGTGGTAGACGGACAGATACATTCCAATTCAGTTTGTGTGGAGTGGAATGAATCCACGGATGAAGGTGAAGTAATCAACGGTCTCCCATCCATAGAGACAAAGCCGATAGAAAATCCGGATCCGAACTCCCCCCATCACGGCAAATACATTCAATTCTTATGCGGTGCGAGCTATCCGACCGCTACAAAAGACGGTGTGTACATCGAAAGCGACCCTGGGGTTGGAGTGGGGGTTTTAGGTTCGCTCCATTTGGGAGTTAAAGACGATAAGCCGGTGGGAGAATCTAATCTCTTCGCCGATAGGCAAACGTTAATCGACTCCGGGGCAGGTGTGGGTAGCTTCTTTCTGATTTGCGCACCTTACAGTTCCGTACCTTTCACATCGAATTGGCGTTTCTTGAATATTGGAGGCAACACTATCGAACCTCGCTTCGACACTTTGGGAGGCTCGATAGCTTTCAGCGAGCTAAGGCGTGCGCTCGTGGCGAAAAATGAAGCCAGAGGAGCGGTTCGCGAGGGAAAGAATGAGGTTTACATCCGGCCACCATCATTCAAGACATGCCCACCTGGCTACCTGCTTTCAGGACTTGAGTTCAGCAGGAATGAAACTCATCTGCTTGGACTCGAGAAGTTGATCTGTGTCTTACCGGATGGGACGGCAGGAAATCCGGATGGAACAGGCAACAAATTGACCGTGCCAACCGCTGCGATTCCAGCCCAAGACTATGACCAACGATTGTTTGGACGGCGGTTTTCATTGACTCAAATGATTGGATTTCCGATGGAAAAAGACCCTGAGTGTTCAGGCGGAACGGGGGATCCGCTGAAGTGTCCGACAATGGTCAAGGCAACTTGTAAAGCTTCGCACCCAATCATCCGTGGACTCAACATTTATCACGATTTTCAAGGTCGATTGGCGAACGTGGTCCCTATTTGCGTAGAAAAGGTAATTCCATGAGATACTTTGTGTGCATTTTTATTGTTCTGCTTTCCTGTTCCGACGATCAGGTCGTAGAAGCGCCGGACATGCCCGCTGATGCGGGACCTGACTTCAATGATATGCAGGATATGCTGGACGATCCGGATATGGATACGGACGCGTTGATACCATGTAGTCGTGATACGGATTGTCCAAGGGGTACTTCTTGCAACATCGATGTGTGCTTGGCGTTAAGGGGATGTTTGTTCAACGGCACTCCAGATAAGGGCTGCTATTTTGACCATGGTGAGGACTTTTCGGAGGGATATTTCACCGCGCCAGAGTGCACGACAAGTGAAGAATGTACCGACCCATCCGAGCCGAATTGTATCGCAAAGGTGTGTAGTCGTCTCACGCCGTGTGAAGAGGACGAGATGTGCCCAGAAGGTCAACAATGCAGCCAACGCGTCTACTGCAGATAGTTTTACCTCTCTTAATGGCGGCGCAAGCGGAGGCTACTCCTTTGGCCTGTTTGAAGCCCGATGAGATTCAAAGAGAAAACTACAAACTCCAATCGCACCAGGGCTACTACGACGGGGCGATAGCTGATGGTGCTATTGTGCTGCGTGTTTATCTGGACGTGACGCGTGAGCGTGAGGTTTTCGCGTTGACTGGAAAGTTCAAGGTTGAACGTGACGGTCAGCAGGTTTCACCAGTCTTCATTTGCGAGCAAGGAAAACCGGTCTGGTACGATATGGGACACTATATCGTAGGATGCCCGATTCGGGACTTCGGACCGGTTCGCGTGATCAGCCCCACGATGGACCTTTTTGAGCCTAAGAGAATGGGGCTCACCTATTGGGCCGACCAATGCATCGCGTGGCGCAGGCTGGATTTTACGTGTGGACAGCCGCATATTTTTCCCCCAATTGAGTATTGTAATCCCTACTGGGGTGACTGCCGGATGGTTCGCAATCCAGACAATTTAGATTTGGTGCCGCGATGTATTTGGAGGGTGGGCATCGACGCGACCAAGGTTCGCGAGTGAGGTCGGCCAAGAGCCCCGCGTTGACGAGCTACACCGCATTTGCTTAGATGGGCGCGCCTGACGCCTAAGGAGAAATGATGGCCGTAAGCCTTCAAGACGCGCACCGAAGTAACGAACCTGTAGAGTTGAAGAATCCCGTTCGATTTGTCACTGCAGCTAGCCTCTTTGATGGCCATGATGCGGCCATCAACGTGATGCGCAGGATCCTTCAGGGTTCCGGTGCCGAGGTCATTCACCTTGGCCACAACCGCTCGGTACAGGAGATTGTGGACGCTGCCATCCAGGAGGATGCGCAGGGCATCGCAATTTCGTCGTACCAGGGCGGCCACATGGAGTTCTTCAAGTATATGTACGACTTGTTGAACGAGCGCGGTGCGGGGCATATCAAGATTTTTGGTGGCGGTGGTGGCGTTATCGTTCCGGACGAGATTGCGGAGCTCCATGCATACGGTATCGCGCGGATTTTTAGCCCTGATGATGGCCGAGAGCTCGGACTGCAGGGCATGATCAACCTGATGTTGGAGCAAACGGATTCCAATCCGATTCAAACGGGCACGCCGCCGAGCAAGGAATCGTTGGCGGCCAGAGACCCTCACGCCATCGCTCGGGCGATTACATTTGCCGAATTGGGGCAGACGTCCAAACTCGCGCTACCTGAGAGGGAGAGCGCGGCTCCTGTGATTGGATTCACGGGCACAGGGGGGGCTGGAAAGTCGAGCCTTACCGACGAGTTTATCCGCAGATTCCTGATGGACTTCCCCGACAAGAGCGTTGCGGTCATCTCGGTTGACCCTTCTCGCCGAAAGCGCGGCGGGGCCTTGCTTGGCGACCGAATTCGCATGAACTCGCTCGCGAACTCCCGTGCTTACATGCGCTCCCTGGCTACTCGTGGCGCCAAAGGCGAGCTCTCACACGCGATTGATGATGCCGTGAGCGTGGTTCAGGCGGCGGGGTTTGACCTCGTAATCGTGGAGACTTCGGGCATAGGGCAGGGCGACGCGGATATCGTGGACCACTGCGACCTTCCGGTCTACGTAATGACCGCGGAGTTCGGGGCTCATTCGCAGCTTGAGAAGATCGACATGCTCGATTTTGCGCGCTTCGTGGTGCTCAATAAGTTCGAGAAGCCCGGAAGTGAAGACGCGCTTCGCGCTGTGCGTAAACAAGTCCGCCGCAACCGGCATATCGGCTACGACGTGGCCGACGAGACACTGCCTGTGTTTGGGACTATCGCGAGCCAGTTCAACGATAGCGGCGTCAACGCGTTTTTCCGGGCCGTGATGAACGAGCTTGGTTGGGCGAAAGAACAAAGCCTCTTTGCGGGCGGAGGGCCGGTATCCGAGAAGGCGTACTCGATTCTTCCCGGCCATCGGCAGCGCTACTTGGCCGAGATTGCCGAGACTTGCCGTGACTATCGAAGCCGCGTCGAAGAACAGGCTGACCTGATGTCAGCTCTCTATCGCCTTGTCGGCGCGAAGGAGATCATTGGGGATTCGGATAAGCTTCGTGACGAGATTCAGAAGATTCGTGACCGAATCAGTCCAGAAGTTCGAGCACTTAACGATGGCTGGAAAGAGCTCGTGAGCGCTTATTCTGGCGACGAATATGTGCAGGTCGTTCGCGGCAAGGAAATCAAGGTCACTCTCAACACGACTTCGCTCTCCGGCACCAAAATTCCTAAGATTGCGCTGCCGCGACTTCGAGATTGGGGCGATATCATTCGCTGGCAAATGCTCGAGAATGTGCCCGGCAAGTTTCCGTTTACGGCTGGTGTTTTCGAGTTCAAACGTGAATCCGAAGACCCAAAACGCATGTTTGCGGGCGAGGGCACGCCGCAGCGAACGAATCAGCGGTTCCACTATCTCTGTGAAGGTGAGCCAGCAAATCGCCTTAGTACCGCCTTCGATTCGGTGACCCTCTATGGCGAAGACCCGCATCCGCGCCCAGATATCTACGGAAAGGTCGGGAATTCAGGCGTGAGCGTTTGCAGCCTGGACGATATGAAGCGGCTCTATGCCGGATTTGACCTCTGTGCGCCGAACACCAGTGTGTCTATGACCATCAATGGTCCCGCGCCGATTATCCTGGCAATGTTCCTGAACACAGCCATCGATCAGCAGGTCCAAAAATTCCAGGATAAGCACGGTCGCGCCCCCTCGGAGAGCGAGCGTGACGAGATTCGAGACCAGACCTTAAGGGTCGTGCGCGGCACGGTACAGGCCGATATTCTCAAGGAAGATCAGGCCCAAAATACATGTATTTTCTCCACGGATTTTGCCCTCAAATTGATGGGCGATATCCAAGAGTATTTCGTGCAAAAGGAAGTCCGGAACTACTACTCGGTGTCCATCAGCGGCTACCATATTGCGGAAGCCGGAGCGAACCCCATCACGCAGACGGCCTTCACGCTCGCTAACGGCTTTACGTTTGTGGAGTACTACCTTGCGCGGGGCATGAGTATTGACTCGTTTGCGCCAAACCTCTCGTTCTTCTTCTCGAACGGCATGGACCCTGAGTACGCGGTCCTTGGCCGAGTGGCTCGCCGCATCTGGTCGGTTGCGTTGCGTGAAAAGTACGGAGCCAATGAGCGCTCGCAGAAGTTGAAGTATCACATCCAAACGTCGGGTCGTTCACTTCACGCCCAAGAGGTGGATTTCAACGATATTCGAACCACTCTGCAGGCGTTGCTGGCCTTCTACGATAACTGCAACAGTCTGCACACAAACGCCTACGACGAGGCTATCACTACGCCTACCGAAGAGAGCGTGCGCCGCGCCATGGCGATTCAGATGATCCTGACCAAAGAGTTCGGGATGATGAAGAACGAGAACCCGAATCAGGGCGCGTTCATCATCGACGAGTTGACGGACCTTGTGGAAGAGGCTGTGCTGCAGGAGTTTGAAGCGATTAGCCAACGTGGTGGCGTTCTGGGCGCGATGGAACTTCAATATCAGCGCTCAAAAATTCAAGATGAGTCCATCCTCTACGAACTCAAGAAGCACTCCGGAGAAATCCCGATTATCGGGGTGAACACGTATCTTCCAAAGGGTGGCGCGGCTAAAGCTCCGGATAAGTTGGAGCTGATTCGTTCCACGGAAGACGAGAAGCAGACGCAGCTCAAGCATCTCGAAATCTTCAAAAATGAGCATGAATCGACGTCTCAGGCAGCGCTGGAGCGCCTCCGAGACACCGCTCTTGCCAACGAGAACATCTTTGCCGAGCTCATGAACACTGTGCGTCACGCGAGTCTCGGTCAGATTACGCAACTTCTCTATCAAGTCGGCGGTCAGTATCGGCGCTCGATGTAAACTCTGGCCGGCCTTGTTGCTCGTGGCATTGCTTGGATGCAATGACCGAGCGGTGCGTCCTCCCATTTTCGTAGCCGACCGTCCGGACGAGCCGGATATGGATCTCGATTCCGAGAGACCGGAGTTCGACGACCCCGAATGCCGCGGGCGGTTTGAAGGCGAGGGCTGTATCCTCGCGCGTGGCACCGGGACGTGTGTGAGCGGCGAATGCCGTGTGTTGGCGTGCGAGTTCGGCTGGGCTGATTGCAACTCTGACCGAGTCGATGGTTGTGAGACTTCCGTGTCTACGAGTCAAAGCTGTGGCACGTGTGACCACGCCTGCGAGCCCGACCAGACTTGCCAGGTAGGTGAACGCGGCTGGACATGTTCGGCTGGCCGCCTTTGCCCAAAGGACCGATTCGACCTCGACTTTGACGCCTCGAACGGGTGCGAATGGGAGCTCGTCTGGGACGATGCGCAAAGTGTGTTTGTTCCCTTTCTAGAGGTCTTTGCCGCCTTCAGCACCGACGAAGGCCTGATCTACGCCGGTGATTCAGACGCCGGGTTGGCGCTGGTTTACAAGGGTAGAAGCGTGCAGCTCCCAGTCACGCCAACCGGGGAGTTTCAACGCCTGGAACTTCTACCCAACGGACAAGCGGCGATGGTCTGGGAAGACGTGGTGGTTGAAGTCGGGCCCGGTTTTGAAGACCTAGTTGAGATTCCCGCGGACTGCTCTGAATGGGGGCCCCGACGATTCCACCGAGGATTCGATGATGAAGGCGAGCTTGTGCGCGTTCAGGGCTTCGAGAACGCTCTTCGAGTTGGGGAGGCGGTGCTTGACCGGGCCTGGTACTTAAACGCGTTCTGGGACGATTTTAGTGCGTCGGAGAGGGCCCAATGTGATGTGTGTGCGTTAGCCGGCTGCTTTGATACCTGTGACGAAGATGTGGCCTGTGCAGAATGCGCAGCCACAGATGGGGCCTGCCCCGACTTCGAAGTCTTGGACGTTGAATTCATCGAGCAGAAAGTGGTGGTGCTGACACTGCGTGGATTGGTCGTCATTGACACGCTGACCGACGAAGTTTGGCGAGCTGAGCGAGAGTTTGAGCCAGGAGTGGCCGGAGGGGCTGAGTTTGTAGGGATTGCGACTCGGGGGGACGACCTCGCGCTTCTAAGCGGTGCGGGCCTTGTGCGGTGGTTAGGCTTTGAGAACGGGTTTCAGACGCTTGCCCCGGATATGGCGGTTGAGGCGATGAACTCGCCCGAGATTCTCGGGTTCTCAAGCCTCGGGGCACTTCTTGAGCGCGACGGCGAAGGACTCCTCTTGGCGCCGGCCAACGTGAGTGGTCGAGTGATTCGAGTCAACGGGTCGGGTTCCACTCAGGGCCTGGCCGATCGTCTGGTCGGATTCGACCCCGCCCAAAACACGCTCATTTTTTCTGGCGGGGGCCTGATTCAAGAGGTTCGCTTTGTGCAGATTCCGTGATCTCTGCGTTTCGTGGTGGAATCCATTTGGGTTTCGGGATATCTGAGCGCCCGAGGACGGCATTGACTTCTCGATTGATAGACCGAATCCGAATACGGGCCACGTCCGCAAGTGGACTTTCGGGATACAATTTGAGAAACGATTCGTAGCCATCGAGCGCGCGTTGATAGTCGCCTGCGCGATAGTGGACTTCGGCTTCCTCATATAGCACTGTTTCGGTCTTGCCGGGTGGCTCGCAGGCAGCCAAAACCAACCCCAAAAGCGCGCAGACAAAGAGGCGGTACACATGTACCGAACGGATTCCAAAATGACGGACAACACATTTCATTCAGGTTTTGTCGCTCTTGTGGGCGCTCCCAACGCTGGGAAGTCCACCTTGATGAATCATATCCTGGGCGTCAAGGTCGCGATTACCACATCAAAGCCACAAACCACACGCAATCGTATCCTGGGCGTCCATACCATCGAGAACGTCGGTCAAATTGCATTTGTGGATACCCCGGGTCTGCATCGCTCCAAAAAGCGCCTGAACAAGGCCCTTGTGCAAACCGCGCTCGATGCGATGCAAGATGTGGATGCCATCGCTTATGTAGTGGACGTTGCGGCTTTGGCGAACGCCTCGGAAGAAGGCCAAGAGCGGCTCCGCGAGCAGGAAGCCGTGGTGCTTCATGCGCTCGAAAACGTCAGCGCACCTGTGTTCCTTGTGCTCAACAAAGTCGATGCCGTGCGCGAGCGTGAGAAAATCCTGCCGATCATGGAAGAATTCGCGAAACTGCGAGAGTTCATCGCGATGGTTCCAGTCTCCGCTAAAGACGGTACGCAGGTGGACGCGCTTGTGCGCGATATCCTTGGCGCTCTTCCTGACCAAGGCATGATTTTCCCGCCTGATATGCTCACAGACCAGGCCGAGCGTTTCATCGCGGCCGAATTTGTGCGCCAGGAAATCATGAAGCTCACGAGCAAAGAAATCCCTTATAGCGTGGCCATTGAGGTGGACCGTTTCCACGACTCACCAAACGGTGACGTTTTGGAGGTCTCCGCGGTGATTCACGTGGAGCGGGACTCTCAGAAGGGCATCATCATTGGGAATAAGGGTGCCAAGCTCAAGACCATTGGCATCAACGCTCGTAAAGAAATGGAGCGTTTTTTTGGTCGCAAAGTCTTCCTCGAAACCTTTGTGCGCGTAGAATCTGAGTGGAGCGAAAACCCCCGCTCCTTGAACCGTTTTGGATACAAGTCATGAGAAGCATGATCGCCATCGTCGGCCGACCGAATGTCGGAAAAAGCCGACTCTTTAACCGCCTCACCGAGTCCCAGCGTGCCATTGTTTTGGATTACGAAGGGGTCACGCGCGACCGCCAATACGGCGACGCTGAGTGGTACGGCCGCTACTACACGCTGGTGGATACCGGTGGATTTGTTCCGGTGACCGAAGAGCCGCTGCTAAACCTCATGAGAGACCAGGCGCGTCTTGCGATCGAAGAAGCCGATATCATCATTTTCATGATGGACGGAAAACAGGGCTTAACGGCTGCTGATATGCAGATTGCCGAGCTTCTTCGGAACAGCACCAAACCCATCTTCTACGTGGTCAACAAGATCGATGCGTACCAGCGCAAGGAAGAAGCCATTGCTGAGTTCTACTCGCTTGGTTCCGACCTTTATGCGGTGAGCGCTGAGCACGGTCACGGCCTCGATAATCTGATGGATTCCGTGGCGAACTTGATCGAGCCCGGCGAGCCCGAGCTCAAGGAAGAGGTCTTTGCGCGAGTGGCGGTTGTCGGCAAGCCAAACGCCGGGAAATCGAGCACGGTGAACGCACTCCTTGGGGAATCGAGGCTGCTAACGAGCGATATCCCGGGAACCACACGAGACGCTGTGGACACCATGATTTCATGGAATGAGCGAGAGTATCTCGTCATCGATACCGCGGGTCTGAGAAAGAAGTCTTCAATCTCTGAAAAGCTCGAGGAATGGAGCGTGGTCCAAGCTATTCGTTCGATTGACAGGGCTGACGTTGCGCTCTTGGTTCTTGACGCGACTGAAGGCGTCACCACGCAGGATAAGAAGATTGCGAGCGTGGTAGATGGCCGTGGACGCGCATGTGTCATCCTCGTCAACAAATGGGATATTGTTGAAAAGGATACGAACACGGCTGGCGAATACGTCAAAGTGATTCGCGAAGAGATGCCATTCTTGTCCTACGCGCCGATTCTCTTTGTATCGGCGAAGACTGGCCAACGTGTGCAGAAGATTCTTGGCGAAGTAGACCGCGTGTTTGAGCAGTACCAGCGTCGTGTCAGCACGGGTGAGCTCAACCGGTTCCTTGCGCACATCTTGGAGAAGCACTCGCCGCCGGTGTACCAGAACAAGAAGCTCAAGTTCTATTACGTCTCGCAGGTGGCCGTGCGCCCGCCGCGCTTTGCGTTCATGGTATCGAACCCTAAAGGCGTGGCTCCGGCATACCGCAAGTATATCGAGAACCAGATTCGCGAAGAATATGGCTTCGAGGGAACCCCCATCAAGACGGTGATGCGAGAGAGAAGGCGAAGGGACTTGCGTCAGTCTTGAGAGCCGCGCTCGTCCTCATCTACCTCGCCGGGTAGGTAATCATTGGCGGAGGGAAACTGCATGATTTTGTCGCGGGAGATTTCCCACGCTTTCTGCACCAGCCACGACATGCTTCGGTCTTGGCGCAGGGACTCGTTTCGGATTTCCTCCAAATACTCGTCCGGGAAGTATAGACTTTGTTTACGCTTATCACTCATCGGCGATTCTCCTTTGCGTGGCCCATCACCACGTGTTCCATGTGTGCGTCGAGGTGTTCTTATGGAATACGTTGTCTTACCTTAGGCGTCAAGTCGCCCTCGTTGACTAGGGATCCTCATCGCGGTAGTTTCCGGCCCGAAAACTAGGAGTGTTCTTATGAAGCGTAATTTTCTCTTCGCAATCGGATTGTCGTTAAGTCTCAGTGCATGTCAGGACGTGGAGCCACCGGCTCAAGTCCTCACACAGGAGCAGTGGAACGACGTCAAAGCCAACATTCTCTCCGAAGAGCCGTCGCCGCAATACAAGGTCGGCGCCCAGTTTGATGAGCGTATCGAGCTCATCGGCCTTGATGTCTCAGGGCCGCTTGAGGCAGGCAAGGAAGTGACGTTCACATGGTACTGGCGCGCCCTCAAAGACGGGACAGACAACTGGAAAGCGTTCATTCACCTGGATGCTGCCAAGAAGCCATTCCGCCAGAACCTCGACCACGTGCCGGTTCGGGACCTCTTTCAGACAGGCAAGTGGAAGAAGGGCCAAATCATTAAGGATGAGCAAAAGGTCACCATCCGTAATGACTTCCCAGACGGCGATGCCATTCCATATATCGGCTTCTTCAAAGGCGACGCTCGACTTAAGGTTTCGAATGACGTGGCGAAGACCCAAGAGGCGCAGCCCCGTGTGATTGGGCCGACGCTCAAAATCAAGGGCAAAGCTGAGGCCAAGCCACAACTTCCCGAAGCCGAACTTCTTAAGACAGACGCAGAGATTCAGGTTGACGGCAAGCTCGACGAGCCTGTGTGGAGCTCCATTCCAGGTATTCGCCTCAAGCCCTTTGGGTCGGCGCCAATGGTCAACACCATCGTCAAGGGTTTCGTGAGCGATACCCACCTTCATATTGGCGCTCGAATGAGTGACAAGAATATCTGGGGTAAGCTTACGGAGCGGGATTCCGATACCTGGACGGAAGAAGTTCTTGAGCTTTTCCTAGATGTGGACGGAGATGGAAAGGATTATCTCGAGCTCCAAATCACACCGAACAACGTGATTTTTGACGCACACTTCAAAGACCAACTTGGAAAAGGGGAGGGGACACGGCAGGAGCAGATCGACCGCGCGCGTGCCGTGAACCTCGAGGGTCTAAAGTCAGCTGTCCATGTCGAAGGCACGTTGAACGACGACAAAGAAGACCAATCATGGACCGCTGAAATCTCGATTCCGTTGCAAGAGATTCCAGGCTTCAAGTCAGCCAATGTTGGGGACTCCTGGGCCGTCAATTTCTACCGATTTGACCGACCAGAGGCAGGCAAGACTCACGCGTACGGATGGTCCACTGAGCCGCGGGGAGACTTCCATCAGGTAGACAAATTTGGGAAACTGAACATCGTCTCCGAGGTCAAGATGGCGCCAAACCTTGCGATTGAGCGCCCGAATGTGGCCAAGTTGCCTCAGCCAAAGGGCACGATGGTCTCCCCCGAACTGATCGAAGAGATGAAAAAACAAGGCAAGATGAAGCCTGATGCTCCCGAACCTAAGTAGAGAAAGAACATGATTTTGGAAAATGTGAAGCGGGTCCACTTACTTGGGATCGGTGGGATTGGAGTGTCTGGTGTCGCGAGAATCCTGAACGGACGCGGCTACCAGGTATCGGGCTCTGATGTGCGGGAGAGTGCGCTCACCGAAGCTGTTCGAAATGAAGGTATGAAGGTCTTTATCGGCCATATGCCTCAGAACGTGGAGGGTGTGGACCTCGTCGTGGTTTCAACGGCGATCCCAGAGACGAACGTGGAGCTCGTGGCGGCCAAAGAGAAGGGGATTCCCGTTGTGCATCGCTCGCACGTGCTCGCGGCGCTCATCGATGATTTCCGGACCATCGGGGTCACTGGCACTCACGGCAAGGGAACGGTTTCGAGCATGATCGCATGGATTCTGGAGAAGGCAGGACTCGAGCCGGGCTTCATCATCGGAGGCATGCTGAACAACTTTGGGACCAACGCGCGGGCGCCAGGTAAGGTCGAACACCCTTGGATGGTGGTAGAAGTTGATGAAAGCGACGGCTCACATCATAACGTTCCAACGGACCTCGTCGTCTGTAACTTTCTGGAGCTGGACCACCTCAATTATTACGATGATTTGAACGATATCATCGCCAGCATGACTCGCTACATTCAGGAGAACCCGAAACTCAAGGAAGTCTTCCTGAACCTTGATTGCGAAGGAAATCGGCAGCTTGCGTCCAAGGTGCAGTTGCGACCAACGGGCTACAGTGTTGAGCACGAGACCGAGTACAAAGGCGTTCTCGATGGAAATGGGCAGCTGCCGATTCGCTTTAAGGCGATTCGGCGCGGCGAGGTCATAGGGGAGTTCGAACTGAACTTGCCCGGTCGGTACAATGTGGTGAACGCGATGGCTGCTATCGCAGTGGCGATTCGAGTGGGAGTCGATATACCCACTATTCAGGACGCCATATCGACCTATTCCGGCATGGAAAATCGTTTCACTATCGTTCACGGGGGCGGGGTGACCTTTGTGAAGGATTATAACTCACACCCAACCTGCATGCGCAAAGTACTCGAGTCCGCGAGAGACCTCGTGGATGGGCGCATCATCAGTATCTTTAAGCCGTATCGATACTCGCTCATCAAGTACCTGCAGCACGAATACGGCGCAGCTTTCAAAGGAAGTGATGAGGTCATCATCACCAAGATGTACGCCGCAGAGGAAGACCCGATTCCGGGTGTGGATACTCAAACTGTGGTGGACCGGATTCGCGAGAATGGTCTCAAGGTCACGTACATTGACGACCAACGCGATATCCCTGACTACCTCTACAAGACCTTGAAGCCAGACGATAAGGCACTCTTTTTTGGTGGAGACGACTTCTTCCGAATGGCCGACGAAATCGCCGCCGAGATGGCTCGGAATGCGGCTCGTAGTGAGGGAACACCGGCACTTGGCGAGGTCAGTGGACCGCTATCACATCCGCGTGAGGAAGCTCCGTGAGCTTGCTCGATGCGTCGAAATTTGCAGTTTGGGGGCTCGGCGTTAGCGGAGTAGCTGCGGCCAATCGCCTTGCCGAACTGGGAAAGTCGGTGGTCGCCAGTGATTCACGGGAGTTTGGTCCCTGGGCCGAAAACCTGGTTCTGCATCCTTCTGTTGAACTCAAGTTCGGTCAAAATGCGCTTGAAGGGGCTGAAGTCGTCATTCCTTCACCCGGTCTCAAGCCGAGTTTGCCCGTGTTTGAACGACTTCCACCAGGCGTTCAAATCTACTCCGAGATAGACCTCGCCTACGAGTTGGCAGAATGCGACTTTGTGAGTGTGACTGGCACGGATGGAAAAACCACGACCACATCGCTGATCTCGCATATCTTGGACGTCGCGGGCATACCCGGGATGGCAGCGGGAAATATCGGCATACCCTTGTCTGAAGCCATCACAAAGCATGGGGCAGGGCATGTGATCGTGGCCGAAATCTCCGAGTTTCAACTCTGGAGTTCCAAGTGTTTTCGGGCGCGGGCGAACGCGTTTACGAATATCGCGGAAGACCATCTGGATTATTTCACTTCGATGGAGGAAATCATCGCGGCAGAGCGGGTGCTCGTTGAGAACGCAGCTTCCGATGATGTGATGGTCTTCAATCTAAACGACCATGTTCTAGCGGGCTGGGCAGATGCCTACAGCGGGCCGATGAGAAATTACATCGTAGACGCGGTGTGTGGCGGAAATGGTCAAGATAAACCAGTACGCAATGTCTCGGAATTTGCTGGTGATGCGGTACGGGACGTTCAGTATCGTGAGTCTATTGCGGTACGAGATGTTCCGTTTATGGAGCGCAATGCGGTACAGGGTGTTCCGTTTTTATGGTCGGATGAAATTCGAGTTTTTGAGGCTGATAGTGGCGTATTAGACCTTTCCTCGACGGAGTTGCGAGGGCGCCATAACGTGATGAACATCATGGCCGCAGCACAGGTCGCGAGGGTGCTTGGTGTGAGCTGGGATACCATTCAGCAAGGCATCGACTCGTTTAAGCCTCTCGCCCACAGAATGCAGCTCGTGCACGAGAAAAGCGGCCTTAGGTTCTACGACGATTCAAAGGCAACAAACGCTCACGCTTCTATGGCAGGTCTAAGAAGTGCTGAGGGGAACCTGGTCGTCATCGCCGGAGGTGTAGAAAAGGGCCTGCCTTTGGAACAATGGACGCACCTGCTAGCTCACAAAAAGGCGAAGGTTGTTGTCATTGGAGAGATCAAAGAGCGGATGAAGGCTGAGCTCCAGCTCGCCGGCGTTCTCGAGGTGCAGGATGCCTCATCGATGGAAGATGCCGTAGACAAGGCGCTAGCGCTCGCACAAACGCCCGCAAGCATCGTGTTGAGCCCCGCATGTTCTAGCTTTGATATGTTTAAGAGTTATGCGCATCGTGGCGAGGTCTTCGCCGAGGCGGCAAGAAAGCTGGCTTAGCTTTTTTCGACGCGAAGTAGGACTTGGCCTTCGCTCACTGAGTCACCTTCATTCACAAGGATTTCAGTCACGACGCAATCGTACTCGGCAGCGATGGGCATCTCCATTTTCATGGATTCCAGGATGAGAAAGTCGTCGTCTTCTTCGACCTCATCGCCCACTTCAACTTCAAGTTTCCAAAGGGTGCCCGTGATATGGGCTTTGATATCATGTGCCATGTTTATGCGCTCCGTAGCATGTTTTGATTCACAAATGGTGTTGTAATGGGAACCGCATATCAGCGTCAACCTTGCGGAACGTCCTTGATCCACTCTTCGAGCCAACTTGTGTGCACTTCACCGTTTCTGAAGGCGTCCGCATCCAAGACAAGTTTGTGCATCTCGATATTGTTGACCAATCCGCCAATCACGTAGTCACCTAAGGCAGCTTTCATGCGCTCGATTGCTTGAGTCCTGTCCTCACCGTGTGTCAGGAGTTTGGCCACCAGCGGGTCGTAGAAGGGCGTCACATCCCACTCGCCTTGCACACCGCTATCAACTCTTACGGATTCGCCCGAGGGCTCCTTGTAGTCTGTGATACGGCCAGGCTGCGGCATGAACATCTTGAAAGGAGCCTCAGCATAGATTCGGGCCTCGATGGCGTGGCCACACGTCTGAACTTCGTCTTGCGATTTTGGAAGCTTTTCACCCGCAGCCACTCGGAGTTGCCATTCAACGAGGTCTAATCCAGTGATGGCCTCGGTTACAGGGTGTTCGACCTGCAGACGCGTGTTCATTTCGATGAAGTAGAAATCGCCGTCAGGGGACACGATGAATTCAACGGTTCCCGCGTTGGTGTAGTTGGCGGCTTTGGCCAGCTTTACCGCAGCATCACACATACGTTCACGAAGCCCTTCAAACCTGGTCATCATCATGCTTGGAGATTCCTCGATGACCTTCTGGTGACGCCTTTGCACGCTGCATTCGCGCTCAAAAAGGTGAATCACATTGCCGTGGGAGTCGCCAAAGACCTGGATCTCGATGTGCCGCGGGTTTTCCACATAGCGCTCAAGATAGATTCGACCACTACCGAACGACGACTCGCCGCGACGCACGCACTCTTGCACGGCTTTGCGGAGTTGTTTTTCCTTGCGAGCGAGCTTCATTCCGATTCCGCCGCCGCCGGCCGCGGCCTTGACGAGGAGGGGGTATCCAAACTCTTCGGCGAACGCCACGGCGGCATCTTCTCCTTCGATTTCGCCATCCGTTCCGGGAACCACAGGCACTCCGGCCTCGATTGCGAACGCACGTGCTGCGGCTTTGTCGCCCATCAGTTTCATGACTTCTTCGGATGGCCCGATGAAGGTCATTCCAGCGCTCTTGACCCGCTGTACAAATTCGGAGTTCTCGCTCAGAAGGCCATAGCCAGGGTGAACGGCATCACAGCCCGACTCGATCGCAACTTCGATAATCCGGTCGATGTTGAGATAGCTCTCGGTGACGTGCGCTGGACCTACGAGGAACGCCTCATCGGCTGCCTTCGCGTGTTTTGCGCCTTCATCCGCCTCGCTATAGATGGCGACGCTTGCAATACCCAGATCCCGAAGGGTTTTGGAAATTCGACACGAAATCTCGCCACGGTTGGCAATCAATACTTTCTGAAACATGTTAGATCCTTAAGAGAGGGCTCGCGGTTAATGTACACAGGATGCGCCGCAACCCAAGTGGAATTTTGCGCCTTGGTTGAGATTTGAAGAAAGCGCTCGTCATAGTTGCGATGATTTGTGTGGGCCTTGCGGTGCTCTGGTTCGCGAGTGATGACGCCGAAGAGGCGCCACCCGTTGAGTCAACGCACGAAGAGAAGCCAGATAAAGTCGAGGTTTCTGTTGCCGAGCCTGAACCCTCGCCAACCCTCGTAAGCACTCGCGATGGGCGTATTATCGAAGTGCGGGGCGCTGAAGGGTCGGTCTCTCTTTGGCTCGGTGGTCCCGGCGTAGATGCCGATTTCCAAGCCGAATCTCCAAACGGGCTTTTTCCGTTGCCGCTAACCTACGAAGACGAGGAAATTCCAACGCTTGAGGTAAGGGCTAGTGCGGGTGATCGATGTTTTTGGGGCGCCCTTGAGGCTGACGCCAAAACACTTGAAGTTGTGGCAGGCTCTCCGCTTTCTCTCTTGGTGCGAAACGAGTTCGGGCAACGTTTAGAAGCTCAGGTTCGGATAGGTCTCGAGTTCGTAGGGTTTGTGTTCTTAAAAGGGGAGACCTCAACGGATGGACTTACGGTCCGGTGCCTTCCTGAAGGCGAGTACGCTCTGAGCGTGACAGCTCCTGGCTATCTGGCCTCTCACCTCGAGATTTTTCATTCCGCTGAGGTTCGCTCAGTAGAAGTCGTGCTCAAGGAGGGAAGTTCCATTGAAGGGGAGGTCTTGGCAGAAACTGGCGAACCCATTGAGGGGGCAGTGGTCCTCGTCGATTCGTGTACGGATGGGGTTTGCGCGCCGCACGAATTGGTGGAGACGGGCGCCGATGGACGATTCATCTCAGACCATCTTCCTTCTCCCGAAGCTCGACTGGTCGCTCGGCACCCTGATTTTGAGGCCCGGCGCGCCACGGGGCGCGGCAACGTCAGCCTTGTCCTTAAGCGAGGCACACCCAGAACCTTTGTGGCGCTTGGCTCTAGCGAGGAGCCCGTGGAGGGGGCGCGGGTCGTCTGGGAAAGCGATTTTGACTCGGGCGGAGGCGTCACGAATTCTGCGGGTGAATGGCGCGACAACACGGCTCCAGCTTCGGCTAGAGCTCGTGCCATCATGGGTAGGTTCGAATCCCCTTGGACCTCGGTTTCCGGCTCCCGAGTGGAACTCGACTTAAGCGCTGCGTCCGGTGGCAATGAACTCGTTAGGGTCGAGTCGGAAAACCGCGTTCATGATGTTGTTTTTTCTCAAGGCGACACCCTTTGCGCTCATGACGTACTGAAGCCTGGAGACTTCCGTGTCTATTGCCCGGCGGGTCCAACTAATGCCGATCTGAAGATGGCTGCGGGCTTGGCGCGCGTGCAATTCGAACTTGGGCGAGATGCATCCATTTCACCACCGCCTCCGAAGGAACACGTTTTTGGGATCAGGTCGGCGGAAAAGCCGAGCCTTCAGATTGAGTTCGAGGGAAGGACCACGCAGATTGAGGTGATGAAGGATGGCGAGAATTGGCTCGCGAGGGCCTCGCTTTGGAATGACGTAGAAGCCCCCAAATGGCGTGCCTCAGCGCCAGGCCTTGGAGAGGAGGAGGGAAGGGCGACTGGAGAGTCGACCTCCGTTGAACTTTCAAGACAGTTTACAAGGCAAGTCTTTGTATTGGACTCCACGGGGTCCCCGATAAACGGAGCTTTCATTGGTATTCGAAGCCCGGAGGCTCAAATGGATTGGGCGAAATCGTCGGGTGATTTGCCTTTCCAGCGCCGAATGGCAGAAGGGGAAACGCTGGCTCTCTATCTGGTGGACGCGCGGCGCGGCGAAGCGATTTTTGAACTCAGTGAAGGTGCAGACGACCGTGTGGAACTCCGTGCCGATGTCCTCAGCTCCCCGCCAAAGGGTTACCTATCTCGCGCTGAGATAGACGCAATCGGTTTTCGTCTTGTCCGCGACGGCAGAGGCTGGCGCATTGACGAGGTTCCTCCCGATTCAGGCATCAAACGGGGTGATTGGTGGATCGCTGCGTGGAGACGCGGAAATAGCGTGCTCGTTGTCACTTGGAATGGCGGCAAGTATAAGGAGCACGTCATTCGTCCCCAATGATCCCCGCTGAGCTGGATTGTGATGTGAAAACGCGAGTTGTAACGGAAAAAATCAGAGGATTTGATGGATGGGGCCTGATCGACTTTGACGACACGTCCGTATTCTCGTTGGAGATTGGCCCCTTGAACGCGTGGATTTCTCACGCGCCACACGAATGGAAATTCGTTTGGGATCAGGGCAAAAACCCACTCGAAGAGCGAGCGAACCTCATAAAGACTCAGAGCGCCCCGGAGCCGCTGGATCCAAAGCATATCGCGCGATTCGCGACGTCGTGGGAAGGCAGGAAGCTCAGGATTTACCCGTCGCTCGCGGATAGAAGCGTGGTGGTTAGGCCGGAGACGCCCACGTGGTTGGGAGCGCATGATGAGGTCGTCTTTTATGTGAGCACGCCACTCTGGCTATGCATCGAGACCCAAACCGCGCTCCCCATCTTGGAAATCCCGACCTACAGACCTTCCGACACCTGGTTTGGCGATGTACAAGACGGCGAGCTCGCCTACGCAAGCCGGACTGCCGGGAGAACCTCGTTGGAGGACGTTCAGGCGTATCATGCGCGCGCGTTGACACGGGTTTCCGTGCGAAATGCCACACAGACCCCTATGCTAATCGAACGCATCAACATTCCGGTGCCTGTTCTGACGCTCTATCAAGACGCGAGAGAGCGGTTCTGGACCGAAGGCATCTCTTTGGTCGCGGAGGAGCGTGGGAATATGGCGCACCTAAAGCTTGGACCTTCGGCGCCCAAGGAAGCCGAGCGAGCCGAAAAAATCACGCTTCCTCGCGCAGAACCTACGTCAAACGTCCTTGTTCGCGCACTTCACAAGCTCCTGGGATAGTCATGGAAGAATTCCTTAACGAAATCATTGCCTATTTCACGACGCGCAGATTGATGGTCTGGGGTTCCGCGCTCACTCTCTTTCTGGTGGGACTGGTGATTGCGCACTGGCTCAGCGTGTTGGTGGGGCGCATTACGGCCAGAAAGGCCGGTGAGCGCCACGCTATCGTGCTCAGGCGAGTCTCACACACATTCTTTGTGGTACTCTTGGTGGGACTTACCCTGAGCTATCTGGGCTTTGACCTCAAGGTCCTACTCGGCGCGGCCGGGATCTTGACCGTTGCGATTGGATTCGCGGCCCAAACCTCTGCGTCAAACATCATCTCTGGACTCTTTCTCTTGGGCGAGCGGCCGTTTGTGGTCGGAGACATCCTTCAAATCGCCGAGACCACGGGCGAGGTGGTCGCGATTGACCTCCTTTCCGTGCGAATTAGAACCTATGACAACTTAGCCGTCCGTGTGCCGAACGAAACACTCTTGAAAACAACCTTCACAAATCTGACGCATTTTCCGGTGCGTCGGTTCGATTTGCAGATTCGCGTGGGTATGGAAGAAGACGTAGACCACGTGCGCGAAGTCTTGATGAACGTCGCCGCTGAGAATCCGCTCTGCCTCGACGAGCCGCAGCCGCTCTTCATATTTCGGGGGTTTGGAGAGTCTATGCTCGACATTCAGTTCTCGGTTTGGGTTGTGCGCGAGAATTACATCGAGCTCCGAAACTCGATGTACATGGACGTCAAGCGGGCGTTAAACGAAGCTGGAATCGAAATACCTTTGCCACAAAGGGTCTTGCGTTTCCGAGGCAAAGATGGAGCGGAGATTTCTCTTCCAGAGGCCCAAATATGAATTGACAGGCCGCCTAGTCTTCATTATATCACCCTCCACTCGAGGGGCTGTAGCTCAGCTGGGAGAGCGCTTGACTGGCAGTCACGAGGTCACGGGTTCGAGCCCCGTCAGCTCCACTCGATAAGGCCCTGAATTAGAACATGTTTCTAGTTCAGGGCTTTTCTCTTTCTTGGCGCAAGCGGTCTGAATAGTAGCAAATTGGTAGCAAAATAGGCACCGATTTTTCTACTTCGCAAACTTCGCCCTGAGCGTGTCCAGGTACTCCCTGTTTTGGTTCTCGGCCCTTGCTCGGGATAACACCGGATTCCATTCAAGATGCGCGCAAACGCGAGCCTCTTCGCTCCCAACGTGGTACGCGGTCCCTTGTGTGTCATAGGCTAGCGCGCCTTCTCCGAGCTGCACGAGCTTCGCACAATCGGCGCTCAGGTCATGCGCTGGTGACGGCTCCCATTGCGTTTCTGGGCAAGAGAGAAGCAAAGCGCCGTGTTTGAAGTAGAGTTGCGCTACGTAGGCGTTAGAGCCGTCATAGGCTATCAGCTTTCGGCCTATCAGAATGACATGCTCGGGTGGCTTCATTTGCTAGTAAAACACAAGATGGAGTTCGTTTGAGTGTTCTAGCTCCACAATGGCCGCGGCTCGTAAGCCTGACCCTATGGCAGTGTAGACACGACCTAGTTCTTTTTGAGCTGCCTGTAAGCTAGAACACTTGAGCACCAACACGCCGTCGGCGAGTAGCCTTGTTTCGTGTGCGTTATGCTCGACAAACCAACATGCGATATGGTTCAAGTTGAAGATTTGCTTGTAAGTGCATTCCATCATCAGCTCGCAAAAGTTCCCGTGTGGTGTCGCTCACGGGCAAGCGGCCTACCAGATGCGCACCAGGCAGGCTCTGGGTCCAAGGGGGATATGGCAAACCCCTTCGCGCATCACTTCTCGCAAATGATAATCCGGCGACGTTTGGCGATGGCAATCGCGAGACGCTCTGTGGCGTCAATCAACACCTTCACCTTGCCGCTTTCGCTTGTGTGGAGCAGCTTCGTTACGTCGTACTGAGAAGCGCTTACACCGAATTTCTCGGCCTGTTTGAGCATGTCCCGGTGAACAGCCGTGGCGCGCCTCAAGAGTTGTTTGTCAGTCGTGTTCTTCATGTTTCACCTTCAAGGTTTCAAGAGTCTTCAAGCGCGCTTCAAGCGCCTGTTGCTCGGTCAATACAGTTTCAGCCTCAAGTTTGGCTTCGAGCTCAGCGAGCCTTGCAGATTCGCGGAGTTGTTCGGCTCTCAGAAGTCGCCTGTCTTTCTCGGCCTTGTCTTTCCGGACTCGGATTGCTTCGAGTTCGGCAAGGTTCGATTCTGCCTGCTCTAAGCTCAGATCCCATGCGTGGCGTCGGTGGAATGGCATTTCTGGAAGTAGAAGGTCGGTGACGTAGCAACGCCCGTCTTCAAGCCAAACCATCAGAAGGTCGGATTGTCCGCGCATGGTATGCGCTCCAATTCGCCCAGGTAGGTCTTTGGCGCATAGTCGAAGGCAGTTGCTACCCGGCTCGGTCTCGAAGCTCGGATTCTCCAAGCTGAGGCGTACACAACGCCCTTCGTCGTCCCATGCGATGACTCCACGATGGAAGATCACCACGTCGGCGGTAAACGCTCCAATAGGATCAATGTCCTCTGGTGGCGCTCCATAATCGCGCTCCCTTTGTCCGGGAAACGCTACAATCTCTCTAAGCAACGCGTCGCGTTGTCTCTCTTGAGCTTTGGTTGCTTTGCTCATCTCTGGGTCCCTCGATTAGGTATAGGAATGCGTCCCAGATAAGTTGGCGAATGGTCGCCATCCGGGTTGTGCATCCGAGTTTTACTTGAAGAGTTCGAAGTCGAACCATGTCATGGTCGCTCAGAACGCATGTAGTGCGATGAATTTCGGCGGTGCGCGCTGGAAGGCTAACGGTGACAATGGTCGGAATGGTGACGGGCTCAATGCGCTCTTGGGCGTCCGCTTCTTTGATTAGCGCGCGGATTGCCTTCGAGTTGGTTTTCACACCCATTGCGATGCGCAACCTTCGAAGAAATGCGCGGTCGGTCTCTGAGAACTCAAGTTGGATGTATTTCTGCCTTGTCATGAGTGAATCATAACAGACCGCAGATCGTGGGTTTACCCCTGTTTACCAATAATTTGGCGAAAGTTTATGTATTTTTGGCGATTAGCGCGGGACGTAAAGAGCACGACGAATGTCTTCAACAATATCTTCTGGTGATTCGTACTCTTCTTCCACCGTCTCTCTTAGGTCTTTGAGTAGAATGCTCGCTGCCTGGACACGCGGCCCCGCTGCCGTGAGTTGGTCGTTGGCGATACTCCAGAGCAACGCTTGCACACCTTCAATCGTTGGCGTGACTTCGCGGTCTGCTTTCGGGACCAGCTTCAGTACGTTGGACGGTAGTGTCACTTGCTCCGGCTCTTCAGGCTCGGGTGTTCCGAGCATGCTCCGGACAATAGGGTCCAGATACTCGCCATCATCTCCGGTCTTGAGATACCTGTAACAAGGTCCGGGTTGCGCATAACCTGCCGCTTCTGCGGCTCGTGTCACACTTCCATGTTGCTTGTAGTGTGTGAGGAATGCGTGTTTCTTCTTCGTGCGTTGCTTGCCCATTCTGAGAGCCTCGGTGTTTCAAGTCTACGGCTCAGATTGTATCAAAAATGAAAATGACGTGCATCTTTCGAACAGCCCTGCCGTGTAGCCCCTTTCGTTTGCTAATGAATGAGACCCCGGGTGTGCGTGCGCGTGTGTAGAAGATCCGCAAAATAACCCGCATAACCCGCAGGATGTTCACAAGTCATTGAAAAAAGAGGGAAACATGCTGCGGGTTTTGAGCCGCTAACCCGCATGCGTCCCCGCATAACCCGCAAACATCTACAACTCATGCGGGACATTGCGGGACATTGCGGGTCTTGAAAATAAAACCCGCATCTCTGCTCCCTAGCAATACTAAGGGTTTGAGGTTGTTATGCGGGTTTTGCGGGTTTTTTCTTTGGTTACCCGCGGGAATTTCAATCTTCTTCACGAGCCAACGGAGCCTGATAACGACGGACGCGATATGCTGACCGTTTAGATGCTGGGGAACCTATGAACTCCCACATCCATCCGCCCATGTTTTTCGGCCCCCTGATGTATTGTTTAACCTGCCGCCCGAAAGACCTATCGGCGCCGTTGCCACTTGCGAGTCGCGCGGGAAGGTCGATATCATTTTCCTCACAATACTTCACAAGGTTTCGAGCTGTCACGCCCTCCAGATCGAGCCGCTTCGCTTCGAACTCTGCTCCGATCGCGGCAGTGAAGTCTGTCCAACCTCCGTCGTCAACCCGCTCCCTCAATCGATCAGTGTTGCCAGCGAATCCGGGAATACCAGCCGCATCAAGTATTCCGCCAACAACTCTTGTGAACTCGCCAAACGAACCCATGACAATCGAACCGCTAGGACAGCCTTTGACCTTCCAGTTCTTAACAAGCTCTATCAAGGCAGAGTGAATGAGGGACCGGTTCTTTTTAGCATAGGACTTTGGATCGGTCTTACAAACGCGCTGGTCGGGATTCTCCAGAGAGGAATGAAGTTGAATCAACATCGTGCGTCTACGCGCATCGGCATCAACTTGTAGGTTGTTGCCAGTGGCGATTATGATTCCTGAAAAACGACCCTCTATCATTTGATTTACTCCGAGCCTGCGCATTGAAGCGCGTCCGGCTTGGGTTGTCATTGCCGCGAGTGTTGGATAGCCAAATGTCGCTCCGTCTAAGATGTTGTCGAAGAAGAGCACATCACGTTTCGTACCAATGATTGACCCCAGCGCCTTTTGGAACTCCTCCTCCGTTTTTGGAATCGACACGTTGCGGAGCTCCGGTGTCAACAAGGACTCTGCTAGGATCGTTTTACCTGTGCCTTGAGTGGATGCATCTATCATAAATACTGGAACACAAGCATTGTCGTTCCGGTCTCGGATGGCTGGAAGAACTAGTGGTGTCAATGCCATACCGATTGCATTTGCCAAGTCAGACTCGTCCACAAATGGAAATCCTGGAGGATCTTCTGGGTCAAGTCCTGGCCCGCCATCATCTCGCAGGAGCTTGTTAATGAGGATGTCTTTCGCTTCTTCAAGAGTCATGTCCTTTACTTTCAACATTCCTTCCATGCCGTAAGTCCCTGAGGCAGGGTCGTAACCCTCGCGGTCAAAGAGCTCGAAATCTTCCCCGACAAAAATCGGAAATCTCGCGATTCGTTTCAGTTTGCGTAGATATGGCCACTCCTCACGCTCGATGAGCGATTGCACGGCATCCTTAGGTGGCACGTTCCACAATTTCTCTCCCTCCTCCACAGGATAGTAAAGGACCATCTCTTGCTGAATACGGTGTTGGAACTTTGTCACATGGTCCATTGCGATTACATCGCGGCCATTGATTTGCACAATTCCGTTGGTGTCTTCATTCACATAAAAGCGATAGTCGGCATGCTCCCGAAGAGCTTTAAGTATCACGTTGGCCTTATCTAATGCATCACCTCTGTCCTCATCCAACCTCACCCTAGGTCTCTTCTTCAGCGGCCTATTGTTGGGTTTAAGGGGCGGCTTTTCGACATCGTCAACATTAGGTAGCTGGGTATTCATGCCTTTGAAAATATCATCCATGAGTGTTTCCCTCTGAGTCGGTGCCGTCTTGGTACCTTTGTAGTAATTCGTTGATGTCGCCAGCTTCGTTGAACTGGCGCCTTAGTCTTTTGCGTGTCCAACGTGGGCCATGAGTCTTCACGCACGCGGCTACAATTCGTTGCCAGAGTTCGTCCCCGGCATTGTCTGGGTCACTCAGGACCACCACGTTTCCGCACCGATTCCAGTGCTTACACCACCCATCATTCCACGAAGATGTACCCGGAATGCCGATTGCGACCCTGCCCCTTGCCCATACGCTCAACGTGTCCCATTCCCCTTCACACACATAGAGCGTGTGCTTGTGAGCTTCCACGTCTTGGGTCGCAAGTCGGAGTAGTACGGGGTTCGAAAGATAGGGAATCCGTGTTGCCCCAAACAGCTTGGTCTGTGTGTAGCGTGCCTGTTTGGGAGCGCCTTCGGTGGCGTTCCTGAATCGGAGCTCTACAAGCCCGCGCACTCGCCACGAGGATTCTGGGTCATAGGGCGTTCTGTACTCGTATTGCCGCTTCTCTTCTTCGTCAGAAGGGTCATAGAAGCATTCCCACGGCTCCTCATTCCCGGTTAGCGGGTGGAAGTGATACTGAGTGTCCCAATAGGGAAACACGAGAAACCTTTGGTAGCGATGCCATGTATCCCCAACCTTGTTTGCAATTCGATATGCTTCTGGAATCAGGGGCTGGATATCAAACGGAACGTAGCGTCTAAGATCTCGAATCACTGCGCGGCGTGCCTTGTCCCAATCCTCGGCCGTGAAACCATAGACAAGCCCTTGGAGCAATTCTGCGGGAATTCCACGATAGGGCTCGGTTAGTGGAATCCCATAATCGAGCATTCGTGACAGAAGCGTTGAGCGCCAGCCTCGAAAGTGCGGGTGGTTCTGGTGTGGGTGGTCTAGCTTTTCAGGCTTCGGTTTCGGCTTCGGTGTTGGAGCCTGGGCCTTTGGCTTCGGCGTTTGCTTGGACCCAGACTTCTTAGAGTTCTTTCGTAGCCCCTCCGAAGGGTACTTCTTCCCAAGCTCCGAGCATATCTCGCGCGGCTCCCGACCTTCGAACTTCGCCACAAGGTCAATCAAGCCCCCGTTGCCGCATCCGGCCCAGCATGTCCAGCGGTCATCCTTGACGCTGAATGAAGGGTTCTTGTCATCATGGAACGGGCAACATGCCATCCCACTACGATTGAGCTCGACGCCTTTGGAGCGAAGATAGTCTTCCATCTCCCCGTATTCCCTTCGAGCTTTCTCTGATAAGTCCATTTGCACTCCTTGACATTTAGGGTCATCAAGTGCAGACTCTTGGGAGCGTTTCCTGTCTGTACTTGACGACGCGTTTAGCCCGGTTGCCGCCGGGCTTTTCGTGTTTCTTGGGTTAGTGATTTCTGTTCGCTGCTTCGGCGGTGGAAGAGACCTTGTTTGATTCGAACCACGCCTCAACATCATCGATATCGTAAAAGACTCGGTTCCCGAGCTTGACGAATCGCGGCCCAACTCCACGGTGGCGCATGCTCACCCAGGACGACGCCTTGATCGCCGGGAACATCTTCGAAAGGGTATTGGTGTCAACTAACTTCATGTTCATGGGTTTCTCCTTTGTCTACACTCACGCAGATTCACCAGCTTTTGGGCGCGCCACAACGGAAACAAGTATCCTGTTTTGGGACGTTGTCAGCCTGAGCCGCATGAATAGAGGCTTAGAGCGTCTTTATGGTTGAATCTTGGCAGTAGACTTCGGCGTAACCTTGCACCCAGGTGTGGAACTCTTGGGCATCCATCTTGAGGCTCTGCTCAATCAAACGTTGCAACGTTTGCCCGTCTGCAATGTCCCCAGATAGAATTGGAAGCGCATCATCGTTCAGAACATCTTCGATCTTCCTCATAATAACCCCTTTGGGTTTTGGGGTTGAGATCTTGACGCCCGTACCGCTATAATGCGGGTTCCTGTGGGGCGCTGGGTCTCAACCCAGTTAAACACATTGAAGGGCTCGACGTTGGCGCGTCGGGCTCTTCGCTTTTCTTGTCAGTGCATGCGTCTCATCCAATCCTCATGTGTCATGCCCATCTTCTCCCAGGGCGGTGCGAGCATGTCTTCGAGGTCCGGGTAGTCTTCCCGCTCGAAGTCATCGGTTAGAATGTTCTCCATGAACTTTTCATGCGCCTTTCTGATCGTCTCTGTGGTGACATGTTCTGGAAGGCGCGCTTGAATTCGCTGGTAGATCTCCGCAAGTGTTCCAGGCTCACCCCAGCGCAATTCTGCTGCCACAAGGTAGGCCACAGTCTCCCGCAATGGCTCTTCCGGTCTGCCGATCGTGACACTCCCAAGACTCAAATGAGCACGAATACAGGCTCGTGTGCTAAGCGCGTTTGCCAACTTGGGCACTTCTTCAAAACACTGAGCTTCCGGGTTCCATTTCTTGACCGTTTCGAAGTCATGCTTGAAGCGTTTAATCTGGGGATAGTCGGCATCAAGCGCCTTGTAGAAACGATTCCATGCCCGGTCCCGATCCCGCTTCCTAGTCTTGGTCTCAATGTCATCCACCGCTTTGCAGATGCGTTCTAGGGCTTCGACCTCCTCACGCCTGAAGTCAATAGCAAGACTCCTTTCAACCTCCAGCTGGTAACTGTAGATGAAGAAGTCGTAGGCCTTTCTGAGAGCAACTTCATTCATCGTTGCCTCTCTTGCGGTCGATGCTCTCCAGAGCTGCCCGAGTCGTTTCAGTCGATAACTTCGCATAGGTCTGGGTCGATGCGAGGGACTTATGATTCAAGGTCTTGGCGATGGTATAGAGGTCGGTTCCGTTCTGAGCCATCCGAGTCCCAACGGTTCTTCTGAGATCATGCCAACGGACATCGGGAATCTTTGCCGCATCACGAACTCGCTTCCATGCGGTCTTGAAGTCCTTCCGGTGGTCGTCTTCGAATCTTCCCGGAAACACGTAAGGGGAAATGGATACTGACTTGCGGTCTCGGAGCATGCCCGCCACGCGTTCGTTGAGCGGTACCAGGTGCGACGTTCCGTTCTTGGTTTCAGGAATTCGAATCGTGGTCTTGGCTCCGAAGTCAATCCAACTCCATTGCATCGCCAAGGTCTCCATCTTTCTGCATCCAGTCGCAAGAGCGAGCTCCACAGCCAGATAGAGTTCTGGCTCTTCACGCTCGAGCTCATCAAAGAGTCTTACAATCTCTTCATCCTTCAGATAGCGGTCACGCGGTTTCTCCCGGAACTTCTCGACGTGCCTTGCCGGGTCGGGAAGGGAAGCGTCAATGTGCCCATATTGCTGTCCCCATTTCCATGCTTTGCGAAAGAGAGACCTGACTCGATTAGCGGTATGTTTTCGGCCGCCATCGGCAGTGATCTTGTTTCTGAGCTCTTGGAGGTCGTTTGCGGAGATCTTCTCAATCCTTTTGCGCTTGAATGCTGGTATCAGGAAGTTGTTGACATAGCGCCGATCGGTTGCGGCAGACTTCTTCATGACCTCCGAGTATTCCTTCAGGAAGAGTTCGAAGAATTCTGGAGCTTGAAGTTGCTGTTTTGGAGCTGCCTCAATCTCTTCGGCGGTCTCGCCAGCTCGAAGACGTCTCCGCAGATTGATCGCCCAAGCTCTCGCGTCTTCGACCGTAGCGAACTCGTAGATTGGCTTCTGGCGGTACGTGCGTTGCCCGTTAATCATCGGGTTGATGAAGTAGTACTTCGAACCTGAAGCGTAGACTCGCACCCCAAACGCTTTTACCTGTGAGTCCATGTAAAGCGTGATCTGCTTACCTGGGTCGCATGTCGCACGTTCAATCAAGGTTTTGGTCAATCTGGGCATAGTAGCAATCTAGTAGCAAAGCGACGTCAATATCTTTAACGCCGATTGAATCTAGACTGATACTAAACCCGCATTATTGCAAGCCCCTTTGATGTCGGTTATTCGCGCATTCCGACCATACCCGTTGACTGGCAGTCACGAGGTCACGGGTTCGAGCCCCGTCAGCTCCACTCGATAAAGCCCTGAATTAGAACATGTTTCTAGTTCAGGGCTTTTCTCGTTTTCTTAATCACCATGGAGTTTTTATGAGTAGTGACGAAACTCTCCTTGGAGACTTGATCTTTTACGAGTCGTCGACTGGTAAGGTCAGGGTCGAGGTTTACTACGAAGACGAGTCGTTCTGACTTACACAACTCCAGATGGCTGAGCTCTTTGGGGTGGAAGTGCCCACGATAAACCATCATCTCAAAGAGATCTTTGCGTTAGGTGAGTTGGTTGAGGCGGCAACTATTAGAAAACTTCGAATAGTTCGAACCGCAGGAGCAAGGACGAGAAAAGGGAAGTATGAAGTTTATTCGAAGAGTCGGTCGAGGATATCGTCAAAATCCTCAAGCTCTGAGTCCGAGGAGGGCTCCGCCTCTTTGGGCTTTCGCGCGCGTACGGCCACTTCTTCCAGCATGATTTGACCGCCTGGATTGGCGATAGCCTGAAGCTCACCGCTATTCATGAGCGCGATGACTTCGTCCATGGAAAGACCGAGGATATCGGCGCTCTCAGCAACCGAGATAAGGCCTTCCACGGGCTCGTCATCATCGAGCTGAGCGTCCATGTCCGAATCGTCGATGACGGCGCTGGACTCAAAATCCGCAAATTCACCGAGCAAGTCGAATTCGTCGGACCGAAAATCTTCGACAGGCTTGTCATCTAGGCGTGCCTGAACGATGCGATGAGCGCGCTCGACTGTGTTTTGAATCTGCTCGAGTCGAACCAATGCCAGGCTTAAGTCCGCGTCCGAAATCGCACCTGCAAACGTGGCAGCTTCCTCAGCTGATTCCAGCGTCTTCTCAACCGCACGTAGGAATTGCTCCATCACACGTTTGTCAGAAACGAGCAGTGTGTCTGTGCGGGTCGTAGGCGTTCTTTCGAATTGGGATTTGCTCATGATTCGAAGAGTAACAAATTTTGAGCGAAGTGTCGTATGGATTTCCGTGCAAAATTAACTCATAGAGTGTCCGCTAGACGGCATTTTCGCTCCAAGATCTTGTCACCTTTGCGTTTTTTGCACGCTTCTTGGTAGAAGTCGCGTGCCCTAGCCATATCACCACTTTCGTACGCAACCTGGGCAATCCACTCTTCGGCGAGGGTTCCAGGCAGATCACGTTCAGCCATCTGCGCAAACTGCATCTTGTCTTCCGACGAAAACGCAGGACTGTGGAAACGCCAAAGATAGAGAATCTCCATTTCGTAGGGCGTCAGGAGTTCGGTCGCAGGAATGCGGTCTTCGCTAAGGGCTGCCATCCGAAGCCGATTGAGTATCGAAAAGATGATGGGAGCATTCGGGTCGCTCCAGATTCCCTTCTCGTCCACCAGCTTGAGCTGGAGAAGGATTGGGTAAACACTTCCGCACGTCTTCTTGTATTCGTCTAATCCAGGCGCCTCGGCAGTCTTGAGAGCTTCAACACTCATCGAGCCCGATTTTAGGCCGCTCTGAACCTCCTCGAGAGCGTTCTGGCAGCCGTGGATCACGGGGTCTACAGCGTGCAAGATATGGCGGTAGCTGCCATAGGCCAGGGCGAGCTCGTTCACGTTGTGCATGAGCTCAAACGCAGCCTCTTCAACAGTGTCTGGATTTGGGTCGCCGAATTGCAGCTGATGCAGACGGTAGATACTTTGAACCAGGGCCGTCTCATGTGTAGTCGAACGTTTCTCAGGCTCGCCAGCTTTTCGCTCCGCCACAAGCTTAGGCGTTGAAATCTCAAGTGGTGGCAGTCCGAGGTCGTCCTTCGTCACCTCAACCACGGTTGAAGATAGCCCGTAATAGACGCCGCCGGCGCAAAGAAGGGAGAGAACTACCCCCGCGATTAATGATGCTTGGTGATTTACACTTTTGTGGGCCATGGTCGGACTCGCTTGTCAGCTTTCGGATCCTATAGCAAGGTTCCGCGCATTGAGCACTCTAAACGGAAAGGTCGTGGCGCGAAAATCCAAGATAACGTTGCGCGAGAGAGCAGGGGAATTCATTCACCACACCATCACCGAGGTGGCGGTTGGGGTGCTGATCCTTATCTCGGTGACCTTACTCTTGGTCGAGCTCTCGCTTAGCGCCGCTGACTCACTCGTGGCCCAAAGACTCATGGTGATCAACGATATCATCACAGGCATCTTTGTGGTGGAGCTCAGCATTCGATTTTGGGTGGAGAAGAAGAAGCGCAACTTCTTCAAGACCTACTGGATCGACCTGCTCGCGGTGATTCCGATCTTCAGGGGCTTGAGATTTATTCGACTTCTGAGTCTCCTCAGACTCTTCCGGGTTGGCGTGTTTCTGGTACGCCAGCTCCGAGGCTCAAGGGCGAAGCTCGTGCGTCTGGAGTACGTGATTCTAGGAATCGGAGTGACCGTGGCGGTCCTGATGGGTGGCGCGTCCATGCGACTCTCTGAAGGCGCCATCAATCCCGATTTTGCGACGATCGAAAATGCGTTTTGGTACGCAACCATGACCCTTGTAGGCTCCGAGCCTATCGGAGGAGATCCTCAAACTCCATTGGGACGCGTCATCACGCTCACGCTCATGCTCGCCGGTCTCACCGTTTTTGCGATCTTTACAGGTACCGTCTCCGCCGTCATGGTGGACACCCTTTCGAGGATAAAGGTTCGATCTATGGAACTAGATGAATTGAACGGTCATGCCGTGATTTGTGGTTGGAATCACTCCGCACCGCTGATTATCGAAGAGCTCCTACACGATCGTGCGTGCAAGAATGTGATCGTGGTGAGCGAGACCCCGGAACTCGACCAGACGAATCTCTTCCTCAACCATCCGCATGCGCTACACGTGATCGTGGGGGATTATACCAAACTGGACGTTTTGGAATCGGCAAGTATTCGAACCGCAAATATTGCTGTGCTCTTGGCTGACGAAAGCAAAGAGGCGCGCTCGAGCCAAGATCGAGACGCTCGCACGGTCCTGGCTGCCATGCTGATTGAAAAGCTAAATGGCGATATTCATACGACGGTTCAGTTGCTTAACCGCGACAACGAAACCAGCCTGAAGAGCGCGGGTGTCGAAGAGATCATCGTCACTGACGAGTACGTAGGTAATATTATCGGGTCAGTTGTTCGGAATCGTGGAATATCTACGGTACTCGGGGAACTTCTTACTTCGAAATTTGGGCATCAATTCTATCGAATTGAGGCGCCGAAAGTTGTCCACGGAAAAACGGTGAGTCAGGCGATGAGCATTTTAAAGGCCAATTTTGACGCGACGCTGATTGCCATAGGCCGTGACGAAGAGCGGTTAATCGTCAATCCGGGTCCCGATGTGGAGATTTCTCCTGGCCATATTCTCATCGTCGCGGCGTCCGAAAAGTCGAAACTTCTTGAGTAGGGCGCAACTACCTGCCAAACCTTGCATCGAAACATTGCTTAGGCTTCTTATCATCTGTGTGGTTTATACATGTTAACTCACTTTTTATTGCAATTTACACGTATCGGCGCCGAATGGGTGCTCTGGGTCCTCGTCCTTTTGAGCTTTGCTTGTATTTACGTGATGTTGGAGAGGCTTCGCTTTTACAAGCAGCGCGCCATCGACATCCACGAACTGCGCACCAAGTTCAATGATGCTCTCGACAAAAAAGACTACAAAGCCGCGGCTGAGTTGCTTTCTGGGTCCGACGCCATGGAAGCACGCGTGGTTCTTTTTGGATTGCGCCACCACGAACGCGGTCCTGCAGCCGTTGAAGACCTCCTTGCAGGTGCACTTGCAACGGAGAAAGTCCGTTACGACAAAGGTCTTGGTTTCCTAGCGACCGTCGGGTCTAACGCGCCTTTCATCGGACTCTTTGGTACTGTTGTCGGTATCATCAACGCGTTCGATAACCTCGCTGCTGGTACTGACGAAGGCGCTAAACTCGTGATGGCTGCTATCGCTGAGGCACTTGTGGCTACCGGCGTGGGCATCCTCGTGGCTATCCCAGCGGTCATGGCGTACAACGTGTTCAAGGGTAAAACGAAGGGCACCGCAAGTCAGGCAGAGCTCCTTGGCCGAAGCCTGGTCTCACATCTGCGCGGCGCGGAGAGAGGAGGGCAAGATGGCGGGGTTTAACACTGACGACGAAGATGTCATTGCCGCAATCAATGTCACGCCACTCGTGGACATCATCCTTGTGGTCCTCATCATCTTCATGGTCACCACCTCGATTATCGTGCGCGAGCAGATTGAGGTGGATTTGCCTAAGGCCGCGACCGGAAGCTCTACTGCGGCCACTCCGATGGTGATTCAAGTGCTCCCAGACGGCACCTACAAGCTCTCTGGTGAGGTTACGACGCTTGACGCGATTGGTGAGTGGGCTAAAGCCGAAAAAGCCAAGGACCCCGATGTCAGGGCGATTGTGGCCGCAGACCGCGCGGTGAAATACGAACATGTCGTCGACGTCATTGACACGATTAAGATCAATGGTGTTGAAAAATTCGCGTTGAATATTGAGAAGAAGAAGTAGTGTCATCTCAACGACCCATCGAAGTTAAAGACCCTTTGATCGACGAAAGGCAGAGTACTGGCAAACGCCTGGGTACAGCTGCAATCGGCATCATTGCGGCCTTTGTCGTGCACGTTGTGGCGGGTGGTATTCTCGTTTTCGTGGCACCGCTTCTCAACACAAAGATCGAGCCGGAGAAAGAGGAGACGGAGTTCATCGAGATGGAGGTCTACGAGGAACCGGAGCCTGAGCCAGAACCCGAGCCTGAGCCGGAACCCGAGCCTGAGCCTGAGCCTGAGCCGGAACCCGAAGTGGAACCTGAGCCCGAGCCAGAACCCGAGCCTGAGCCGGAACCCGAGCCTGAGCCTGAGCCCGAAGTGGAGCCAGAAACAGACGCCGACCCGCCACCGGAGGATGCGCCACCGGAAGCTACCGAAGCTATGGATCCTGTGAACCTAGAAGGTCTGACAATGGATTCGATGGGAGAAGCGGGGGCTTTTGAAATCAAAGCTGGAACTGGAATCAAGACCGGCAAAATGACCACAAAGGTTGTCGACCCATCGAGATTCGGAAAAATTAAGACCGCGGAGGGCGGCACCGGTGAAGGCTATTCGAAGCCAGCTCCAAAACGGACCTGCCCGGCGACCAAACCCGTGATCGGACGCCGAGTGAAGGGCAAGTATCCACCCGAAGCCAAACGGCGCCAGATCGAGGGAGCGGTGGTGGCTTTGCTAACCGTGAAGACCAACGGGAAGGTAGGTAAGGTCGAAGTTATAAGTGGGGCCGGCTTCGGCTTGGACGAAGCTGCCGTCGAAGCTTTCAAACAGTGGACCTTCAAGCCTGCTACCCAGAACTGCGAACCCATCGAATACAAGATTCGAATCACCCACGATTTCAGTCTTTCAGACTACTAGTCCGTCTCAAAAGCCCATCTGGCCGCCAATACTCAGCCCCAAGCCACTTCCGATGGTCGCGCCCACTTTCAGGCGGCCGAAATTCGTTCGATATCGGATCTCCACATCCGTGGTCCCAACCAAACGATTCACAGCCGGAATGTACCAGCTTGGGTGTCGGCCATGGCCGAAGAAGATGTTGAGGTTTTCGGTCGCGTTGAAATGTATGAATGCCTGCTGAGTAAGAAACGCGGAGCCCCCCTCGAAATCCACCGCGAAGTCTTCCTCAAAACGTAGGAAATCCTGCCCGTAGCCCACCCAAAAGCCCACCGCGACCTGATTGAGTTGGGTGAAAAAGGTGCCCATATCGAGCGAGCCACCAAGCCTGCCCTCCACGGTTGACCTCCAAAAGGGGCCGGCTTCCCTAAACCCAAAAACCTCGCCTTTAGCTTCGACAAAAACGAAGGATTGTGGCCGAAGTCGAAGGAACCTCGTGCCTAAGAGCAGGCTACCGGACAAGGACGCCACCTCAATATCGGATGTCGCGTCGAGCTTAGTGTAGAAGGCCCCAAAATCAGCTCCCAGGCCGAAGTTTAATAAATGGCGCGTCGGGATCTCTTCTGTGCTGAGAAACCCATAACCGGCCTCGGCTGTATATCGCTGAGAATTGCGCGTATTGAGGGTAAACTCTCGGTCCACGCCCTGAACGGTACCGATCACATCGAGCAGGTATCCAATCGCAAAACTGCTCAAGCCCAGTTCAAAAACACTCGACATCCAGCCGGACGCACTGCTTGAGCCTGAGTCGAGCCAGATATAGGTTCCAGCGGCCGCCATGGTGGCGATGCTAATGCCCTCTGCAATGAGCAGAGTGTTTCCTGTTCTGGAGTCGTCGATCCACAAGTGGCCGATCCCGTGAATTGGTAAGCCTGCAATGAGCGCGACGAGCGTGGCGGTAGAAGACGTTGATAAGTTTGCATCGGCTCCGAACACAAAGCCTTCGTCGCGCAACTCCTCCTTCGATTTTTCGCTGAGTTCAGAAGTATCCTCAATAAACGGGGCGTCTTCTTGGTTCTCGCTAGTTTCTTGGGCCGATGCCCCGCTTCCAATGACAAAGGAAAGTAGGAACGCGCTAAGGCCAAATCGAAAGGGGATTCTCGAGCTCATCGCTATGGCTCGAAGGTCTTGAGTTGCTCACCAACCTCAAGGATGGTCGGTGTTCTAGACGAAGCACCATCCTCAGAGAATGTAACGCGTCCTGTGGCACCAACGTAATCCAGATCCCTCAAGAGGAATTCTCGAAGCTCCTCGCCGGTGCGCACGTCCGTGTTTTCCAACGCATGAATGAGCATCATGACGCTATCAAACGTGAAGGTCTCAAGGTCATTTGGTTCCGTTTCCCACTGGTTCTTATAGTCGTTAACAAGGGACCTCGCCTGGTCGGATTCAGAGAGCCAAACTGGGAAGATAGCGCCCTGAACATAAGTCTGAGCTTGTTTGAGAAGGAGCGGGTCTCGCCAAAGACTAGTACCGAGGTAGAACACGCGAGTTCGGCCATCGGTAGAAGGACGCGAGTCTTGGGACTTGCCCCAGACGTTCGCGTTGGCAAAAAACGCGCTTAGCTCCGCGACTTTTGACGCCGAATCTGGAATGAAGATTGTTTGAGGTTTCTGGGCGGAAACCTTGGAAGCAAGCGATGAATAATCTCTCGCGTTTCTGTCATAGGTGTGACTCTTAACCGTTCCGCCAAGTGACTCAAATTCTGTTTGGAAGACGCTCGCCATGCGCCGACCGTATCCGATATCGGGATAGACAACATGGGCCTCGGTTTGACCTAAAGTCTGGCGGGCCGTTTGCGCCATCAGCCTGGCCTCGGTCTCAGCATCAAGGAAATTTCTAAACACCCATGAATCTGGATCAGGAGCAATCTCGTTCGTCAGGGATAGAACCGGAATTTCGGCCTCGCGCGCCATCAAGGAAATCTCAGAATTCTTCGACGCGTCGAGGGGACCTACAATACCGACGACGCCTGCATCTTCGAACATCTGAAACGCGGCATTTAGATCTCCGGCAGCATCCGCCACGACCAGGGTAATTCCATCTGCAACCGCGGGGTCAAATGCGTCTTTCGCGAGCATGGCTCCGCGCATCGCTCGTTTGCCTACGGCACGATTTGGACCGCTTTGTGGTAGTAAGAGGCCGATTCTCAATGGGCCAGATGGGGCGCGCACTGCCCTCAATTGTCCCAGTTCGTCAGCCTTTTCATTCTCGCCGATTGAGCGAAGAGCCATCACACCGCGCGCGACGAGCTCGCTCAAATCTTCTGGGTTCTTTCCTTCGGCGATTTGAAGCCTCGCGTGGTGCCAGGTCGAAACCGCTCTCAGAACCACGGAATCAGCACTTGTCCACGATACACGAACGTCCTCGGGAACGCTTTCCACCGCTTGAAATGCCCGCGGCAAGGCGAGTGTGCGCAAAGCTTCGTACTCGGAGATCGCACGTTCACTGGCCAAGACCGTATGTTCTGGCTTGTTCCGAGTGCTAAATGCTTCGATAAGCAAGGCCCACGCGTCCTTGCGATCGGTTTCGATGACGTTCGGGCTTAGTGATGGACTGGCTTCGCGTGCCAAATAGTCGAGCGCCTCTTCAGATTGGCCGAGAAGCACCATGGTGCTTCCTCGATAAACCATCGCTGCAAATCGTACGCGGGAGTCCACAGAATCATCCGCACCAAGGCCAGCAAACACACTCAGGGCCGCTCTTAGGTCCTGTTCAGGAACATCGAAGTCCCCGAGCATCGCGCGGCCGATATAGAGTTCGGCAACCGCGGCAATGGGGTCATCTGGAAACTCGGACTGAAGCCCGAGAAAGAGTTCGCGTGCGTCGGACCATCGGCCTTCACCAAGGTAGCCAATACCTTCGTCATAGGTTTTCTGCGCCGCAGGTGAATTTGCCCTAACTGGCTCCATCACTATGGTTTCTGATTTTGGCTTGGACGACGAACAGCCCAGAGATAGTCCGAGGACGAGGCATATTCCCAAGAGTCGAATCGACCGCATAGGCACTCCTAAATAAGCCCCTCAGAGGTATCACAGAACGAGCTAAAGGAAAGTTTCAACACGCCTTGGTGAAACACTCCGACTTAGATGCGGCTCTTAGGCTTTCAGCAATCGCTTGGGTTAGCGGCTCCACCTCGTCGACAATCTCACCGGCGGGTGCGTCAGGGATTTCTCGCCATTCGAAATTGGACTCTTCTCCACAGCCCGACCAGAGCGAGTAGCCCCAGCCACGCTCCCCTTTGCGCCACACGTCCACATAGATGTGATTCTGGCCACATGCTGTGTGGTTGCCAGGATCGAGTTGCGCTTCATCGTAGGCGACGCGGGTCATCAGACCTTCTCCATCCTCGGTCAGATGCAGAGAGAGAGATTCCGCAATTGCCTCTAGTACTGGGTCATTGGGGTCAGATTCCGGGCGCTGAAGCCCGACGTCCTTGAACGAAATACTCTGAAAATACTTCGACCCTTGGACCTGCACCACAAACGGCGAGTAGTGGAATGAGTTTTTCGCGGCCACTTCTTCAGCAGCCGGTACTTCGGGAACTTGCGCGGCTGCCGGCAGCATGACTGCCTGAGCGCTAGGCGCAATTACATCGGTGGGCTCAGACTTACATCCAACCACACCCACGAGTGACATTGAAAATATAATTAGGTACTTCATCTCAGAATTCCGTCCTCCCTTAGGACTACTAGTATAAACAGGAACACCGATGCAAAAAAGTCCAATGAAAATTTTAATCTCAGCGGCACTTTTTCTGGGCCTCACGGCTTTTTCATGCTCGACGAATCCACCAAGTCCCGAGCCTATAAAAGAAAAGTCGCCTCCGAATGCTGCCAAAGCCACGATACTGAACGGTGAATGGAGACTCCAGAATCTTCGCAAGCTTACGAGCGGCGGGGAAAATGCGGAGGCGTATTTCTCCGCCGATGGCCAAGAGATCATTTTCCAGGCTACGCGCGAAGGTTTCCAATGTGATCAGATTTTCCGCATGGAGGCGGATGGAAGCAACCAACGCCTCGTCTCTACCGGCCTCGGCCGGACCACCTGTTCGTTCATTCTACCAGACAACTCTGGGATAATTTATAGTTCAAGTCATGCAACTCAGAAGACGTGTCCGCCGAAGCCTGACCATTCGAAAGGCTACGTTTGGCCCTTGCTTGCGGACTTCGAAATCTACAAAGCCGGCCCGAACGGCGAAAACCCTGAGGTGCTCGCCCCTCACCCCGGCTACGATGCTGAGGCTGTGGTCTCACCTCAAGGGGATCGGATCCTCTTTACCAGCCTCAGGAGTGGAGATGTCGACATCTGGTCGATGAATATCGACGGGAGCGACCTCAAGCAACTCACCACCGAGGAAGGCTATGACGGTGGTGCCTTCTTTAGTCGAGACGGCTCCAAGATCGTCTACCGCGCTAACCATCCAACCGGCGAGGATTTGGAAGACTACCGAAAGTTACGTGACCAGAACTTGGTGCGGCCTGGGGTAATGAACCTTATGGTGATGAATGCCGACGGAACGGACAAGCGCGAGATCTTGGCCAACGGTTCGGCCAATTTTGCTCCCTATTTCCATCCCGACGGACAGCGAATCATCTTCTCCTCAAATATGGATGATCCAGGGGGCCGAAACTTCGACCTTTACCTCATCAACGTGGATGGAAGCGGGCTTGAGAGGGTTACCTACAGTCCTCTCTTCGATTCGTTCCCGATGTTTTCCTACGACGGCTCCAAGCTCATCTTTGCCTCGAATAGAGATGGGGAAGAAGACGGTGAAACCAACGTCTTTGTGGCCGATTGGACAGACGTAGCGCCTGATTTCGTAGAATCCAAAACGGCCGGAATCAGTGCTGAACGACTCATGTCTGACGTTCAAAGCCTAACTACCGAAGAAATGGCGGGCCGTGGGCTTGGTACACCTGGCCTCGAGAAGGCAGGTCAATGGTTGGAGGCCCAATTCAAAGAGATCGGCTTGGCACCTCTCGGCGGTTCGTATCGTGACCCCTTTGAGGTCGCAGTTTCGTCCAAGGTCAAAACTGCTGCGTTTGAGCTCGATAAGAAGACCCTGGGTCCCAAAGCGTTTAGGCCGCTCCCTTTCTCGTCTTCCGGTGAGGTGGAAGGCGACGTGGTCTGGGTGGGGTGGGGCATTCAAAGCAATGAGTACGACCATGATGATTACAAAGACCGCGACGAAAAGCCCATCGATGTGAGTGGAAAAGTGGTCATGATGTTTCGCTACGAGCCTGAGCGCGACGACGAAAAGAGTCGGTTCGAAGGAAAGAATCCGGTGCGAGAGAGCGACCTTAGATACAAGGCCATTCAGGCGCGTCATCAAGGTGCGGCCGCGGTCATCATCGCGAACCCAAGACCACGCGGCCAAGAAACGGATACGCTGATTCAGTTCTCGGGAGTGACGTCGGAACTCGGGATTCCTGTGGTGCATTTGACTTGGCAGGCCATGATTGACCTCTACGGCAACAAAGTCTCGGAGCTTGAGCGGTATCGGGGCAATGGTCGAGACATGGGCAAGGTCAAACTCAAGGTTCAGATTGAACGTCAACGGGGCGAAGTCGCGAATATTGTCGGGATGCTACCGTCCGGAAACGATAACGCGGAGGTGCTCGTGGTCGGAGCACACTACGACCACCTAGGTATGGGAGGCGAAGGGAGCATGAGGCCTGGCGTTCAAGCAGTGCATCCCGGAGCAGACGATAACGCATCTGGTGTCGCGACCATGCTCGAGTTGGCTCGTCTGCTCAAAGATCAACCTCGGCAACGCGATATCGTGTTCATTGGCTTTAGTGCGGAGGAGTCAGGACTTCTCGGAAGCTCGCACTTTGTGGGCGCTGGTCCCCTGAAGGACCGCAAAATCGCGGCGATGGTGAATCTCGATATGGTGGGGCGCCTTCGGGAAAAAACCTTACATGTGATGGGCGTTGGAACGGGGATGACGCTTCGCGAAACCGTCCGACGAGCATCGGCTGGCTTGGGGCTTAACCTGATGCTGGACCCGAGCGGATTTGGACCGAGCGACCACATGTCCTTTACGCTCGCCAATGTGCCTGTGCTCGCCTTCTTTACAGGCGTCCACGATGCCTACCATACGCCGGACGACACCCCGGAGACGCTAAACACCGAAGGTATGGTGGACGTGGCCACGATGGCGCTGCGCGCGGTCCATGAGCTGGCGAATCAAACGGAAGCGCCCACCTATGTCGCCCTTAAGAACACGGCGCAGGGTGACCGCGGCGGCGACGGCTCAAGAGGCTACGGTCCAAGCTTTGGCTCCATTCCTTCGTTCGGCGACCCAAACCAGCCAGGGGTCAAGGTTAGCGGCGCTAGGCCGGGAAGTGCTGCTGATAAGGCGGGGCTCAAGAAGGACGACATCATCGTCAAGTTCGGCGAGTTTGATGTGACATCACTACAAGACTTCGCGTTCGCTTTGCGTCAACACAAGGCGGGCCAAGAGGTCGTTGTGAAAGTGTTGAGGGATGGAAAACCACTGGAACTCAATGCGGTTCTCGGGGAGGCGAAGAAGTAATTCAAGCCCTTGGAACGGGCTCTAAGGAAAGGAGAAAGTTGAGCCGGTCCGCGACGAGGTTCGCGAGGATTGCCTCTGACGAGTTTCCGTTTACTTTCTCCCAATTCTTGACATCTGACCTGGTGATGTCGGTGATGAGGAAGTCCGAGTCGGCTTTCTGCCAGACCACTTGGTACGCTCCATCCACCATTTTGGCTCGGAATTTCGGGGTCGCTTCGGACGCAAACGCATGACTCATTCTAAGCTTCATGGCCTCCGCGCGTTCTTCCACTGAGTCGTAGCGGCTGCCTTGATGCGAACTGAAGGCGATGAGCGGTGAGCCCATATAGCTCAGTTCTGCCACGCCGGATTGGGTGTGGATTTGCAGGTTTTGTGCGCTGAACTCCGGAGTGATTTCTGCGGGGATTTCCACAACCTCAGCGATGACTTCGGCTGGTTGCGCTGGCGCAGGCTCTGAATCTGAAACGGTAAGCGACACAATCGCAGTAAGCCCGATTACGCCGGCGAGAGCCAATCCGGCCAAAAGCACGCCAATGCGTGAGCGTCCGGGCACATCGTCAAGCTCTACGTCTACGTCCGAGGACTCGATGAGTGATTGTAGAGGTCCCATATTCACTGGAGCGGCCTCATTACGTGCTCCGCAAAAGGGGCAGTACATCGCGTTTCCTGGAATTTCATGTTTACATCTACTCATGGTTGCCTCCGTTGGCACGTTCATCTCAACCATAAAGACGTGTGGATTCTCGAGAAAATTCAAAGTGGGCCCGAGGCCTCCGTCCGAGATTTCTCAAAGAGCATTCCACGCTGTGGTCTGCTATGTTTTCGCCAGAGAGCATGGAGTAGAAATGAAATATTGGGCATTCTTATTGTTGATATCTTTGGCTTTGGCAGTCGGTTGCCAGTCTAAACAGGAGCCACCGCCGCCACCCGCACAAGAGGAGAGCGCAGACGGCGATTCGCCTCGGCAGATCATCAAAAATGGGTCGATTACCATCGAGCTCGAGAGTCTCGAAAGTGCGCATAAGTCAGTTGAGAAACTGATTGGCGATGCCGAGGGATACATAGAAACCAGCGAACTCTCAGACTACGACACCCGTCGTATGACCATGAGTTTGCGCGTCCCTGAATCAAAGTTCGATTCAGCGATGAGCGCGTTGGCTGGCCTTGGTGAGGTGGTTTCGCAGTCGGTTTCTACCAAGGATGTGACGGGGGAAACGGTTGACCTCGCGGCGAAGCTAAAAAATCAGCGCGCACTTGAAGGCAGACTGAATGAACTCCTTCAACAAGCGCAGACCGTCTCAGAAATCCTCGAGATAGAACGTGAACTCGCGCGAGTTCGCGCTGAGATCGATTCGTTGGATGGGCGTGCAAAGGCCTTAAACTCCCAAGTGGAAATGTCCACGATTCACCTTGTGTTGATGGAGGAGAAGCCGGGCGGGTTTGGCCAAGTGACTTCCGCTTTTGAGGACGGCGCCGAAATCACCGCCTTTGTGACGGGCGGCCTCATCCGTGCAGGTTTTGCGCTCTTTCCGCTCCTCGTGGGCCTAGGTTTGCTCTTAGGCGTTTGGCGTTTCTTTTCGAGTCGTAAATCGAAGTAGGTCGTTATGAAGATTTTCTTATTGTTGGGTAGCGTCTTTGGCGGGCTTTCCGTAGCGGCAGGTGCTTTTGGTGCCCATGCGCTGAAAGGCAAACTTGAGCCGAGACTTTTCGAGGTCTTCGAGACGGCTGCCCAGTATCAGATGTACCACGCATTGGCATTGCTCGCTGTGGCCTGGTTGGTGGGTGAGACGCAATCACAAGCAGCTACAGTCGCCGGCTGGTCGTTTGTGGCGGGCATTCTTCTTTTTTCCGGGTCACTCTACACGATGGCCTTTACGGGAATTCGCATGTTGGGGGCGATTACCCCAATTGGTGGCGTGGCGTTCATCGTGGGCTGGATTTGCCTGCTCTTGGTTGCGATTAACAAGTAGAAGAGGGGACTCAGAGGGAGCGACGGCGCGCCATGTACACGATATAAATCAGGGCCTTAAGGACCGCCGTCGAGCCAATCACCCAGGCGAGCGCACTGAACTCGCCGACCACCTCCGGCGCACTTCCAACCCCGAAGATCGACCACTGCATCCCGCTGACAAAAGAACTCGCGCCAAAGAGCAGAAGCACTGCAAGAGGTATCCTCAAGATGTTCGTCAAACCGGATACTAAAAGTGTGATTTCAGTACGTCCCCAGCCAGTGAAGACGCCATAGAAGGCCATTTCAAACCCGACCGCCCACATCACCCAGCCGATGATATAGACGTATTCTGTGGCATATCGAAGCGTCTCAGGATCCGAAGTTACCAACGCCGATAGTTCTTGGGGGAAGAGTAGGAAAGCGACGCCCACAAGTTGACATGTGAGCGCCGAGAGGGCCGCGTTGAGCCACGCTCCGTGCCATGCTCGCTTGGGCTTTCCAGCTCCAAGGTTTTGGCCGACAACCGTGACACTTGCGGTCAGAAACCCGTCCGCGAAGGCAAATCCCAACCATTCGATGCCACGTAAGCCCGCACCAAGACCACCTTGAGCAGCGCTTCCAAGCTCACCAGCCATTCGATTCAGCACGATGTAGACCACGCCATAGAGCGCACTGGACATACTCTCGAAGAAGCCGATGCGAACCATCCGTCTGACTAGGTCGAGCTCAGGAATCCACGCTAAAGCTCGTGCATTTGTAAGCACCTCGAATCCAAGATGTCCTCTCAACATAAGTAGGAGCCCCACGATGCCAGGCAGAAGGCGGCTAATCGCGGTCGCAATTGCGGCACCCTCTATACCCATCGCCGGTGCGCCCAGGTTCCCAAGGACCAACACCCAGTTCAGAAACGTATTGAGCACCAAACTCGCCACTTCTAGAGTCAGCGGCACCTTCATGTTTCCCCGAGCTCGAAACGTCCCGTCCACCACAACCATGAGCGCAAATGCGGGAGTACTGGCGAGCAGGACCCAGAGGTAGTCGGCAATGCGTGCAGAAACCTCGGGAGAAGCGTTGTTTACCGCCACGATCCAATCAAGACCTGCCAGGGAGACCCCCGCGACGACAAATCCCCAAAGTAGACTAGCACTCATGGAAGAGCGAAAGACGCGTGCAACACGGTCCAAATCCTTCGCGCCAGTGTAATGCGCGATCAGCGTGGTGCCGCCGGTGGGAATGATGCGGGTGAGTGTGTACTGGATGATGAGAATCGCAAAGCACGACGAAAGCGCGGCTGTGGCCGCGTGGTCGTCGGTCATGCCAACAAAGAGGTAGTCGTTAAACGCGTAAAAATTGATCAAGATCGCTTGCAGCACGGCCGGCCAGGCTAGCTGCAGGGACTTCGTGACCAGGGGCCCCGTGGTGGTATCGATCGCGTTGACTTTCAAAGGTGGCTCTAGAAGAGCTCGTTGCCGCAACCGGCGCTCGGAAGCGCGGGTTCAGCATCTGAGGCGAGGAGAGACGGGTCCAACAAATGTGTGGTTCGTACGTTCTGCATGGAGGCCAAAAGGCTGTGCCGAACGTGAGGGATACGCCCTTCGAGGTCGTCGAGCAGGTTCTTCATGAACTTGCGCTGCCCTTCAATCGAGCCACAGAGATTGCAAGGGATAATGGGAAAGCCAGCGTGGTCTGCGTATTGGATGATCTCGTGTTCAGCCACGTAGATCAGGGGGCGAATCACTTCGAAGCGCCCATCGTCAGTGGTGTATTTGGCAGGCATTCCTTGCATCTGTCCGGTGTGGAACATGTTCATGAGCAGCGTTTCGATGCTGTCATCACGATGGTGGCCAAGGGCAATCTTGTTGCACCCGTGCGCCTCAGCGTGCTTGTAGATCAATCCACGGCGCAGCCTTGAACAGAGCGAGCAAGGGGTTGCATCAGGCGCGAGCTTCTCCTGTACCACCGAATAAGTGTCTTCCTCGCAAATCTCCCACGCGATCCCAAGGTCTTGAAGGTAAGACTCCATGGTCCCAGCTGGATATCCGGGCTGCTTTTGGTCGAGGTGGAACGCCACAAGCTCGAATTTCACCGGCGCACGCGACTGCAATTCCATCAAAAGCTTGAGCAAAGTGTAGGAGTCCTTGCCGCCAGAGAGACATACCAGAACGCGGTCTTGGTCCTCGAGCAGTTGAAAGTCCTTAATCGCACGTCCCATGCGATTATGAAGTCTTCGGGTGATCTTTTGGATTTCTTCGTTGGACATTGGCAACTCCACAACTCTGGCCGCACTCCGCAGCGCGACTCCACCTACACAATTTGTGGCGGAAACTCAATCTCACAGACTATTTGAAAAAAAGTAGGGTGAAAACTTGAACAGTGGTCATCTGTACAGTATAAGTTTGTTCAGTAGGGAGTACTTGTTCAGTACATGATGTTTTTCGCCACGGAGAGGCTTATGAATACGCAAACCACCATCACTCGTCGTCCTGTTCAATCCATCTACCAGCGTCATTTGCAGCGCGAGCGCTCGATGACACAGACCTTTCCACCTGATTTTGTTCATGGTGGTGCGCGTCTCGATGAGCTCTATGACACCTGGGGTGATTGGGCCGAAAAGGCGCTCTTTGTCCGAAAGGTCAAAGACGAGAAGGGCAGGGTGGTCAGTACGTCAGTCGCATATTTTGACGATTGGTTCCTGACGCTCGAGCACAGTCGGTCTGGCGAGGTGGATATGGAAGCGTGGCTAGCGGAGATTTCTGAAGATCGCGCCACCATCGTCGAACTCGTCGAAAACGAGACGGTCAATGGCCCTCATCACATTCAGATCGCCCTTAGTCAGACATCGCTTCAGCAGCAAGAGTACGAGGTGCTTCACGTCACACGCGAAGAAGGACTCTCGTTCTGGGAGGGAGTCGAGACTGACCTTCTCTCACTCGTATGCCTTTGTGCTCGACTCGGTCGCGTGGCTTAAAACGCCGACTCTGGAACGTCCATCAGGTCGAGGTCTGAGGCCTCGATGAGCTTTCGTCTCAAAGTGATCTGCGGAAGGACATTCTTGACGTAAAACCGAGTGGTGGCGAGCTTCCCGGTATAGAAGTCTTTGTCGGTACCTTTGGCATCCGCAACTTTGGCATGGGCGATCTGAGCCTGACGAACCAAAAGCCATCCCATCACAAGCTCGGCGAGAGATTCCAACACCTTATTAGCTTGGAAGCCCACGTGGTAGACCGACTCTTGGACCTTCTCAAGCATGGTTTGGAAGATGCTACCAACCTCCGCATGAGCACGGCGCAGGCCCTCCATCTCAACGCTGAGTTCAGGTGTTTCAGAGAGGCTTTCAATCGTCGTATTGATCTCGGCCATTAGTCCCATCAACGTAGCGCCCATATCTCGTGCGACTTTCCTGAAAAAGAGGTCCAGCGATTGAATATGGGTGGTGCCCTCATAAAGCGTGTCGATCTTGGCGTCGCGGATATACTGCTCGATCGGATAGTCCTTGCAGTATCCTGAGCCGCCATAACATTGTAGCGACACGGCGAGTTGCTCGTATCCCTTCTCAGAGCAGTATCCCTTCACAAGTGGGAGCAAGAGATCGTTGAGTTTATCCAGTTTCTTGGCGTCCGGTGACTCGTGTCCGCCCAAAAGCTCGACCTGGTCTTGAATGAAGGCCGTGTAGTATCCGAGAGCCCGCATACCCTCAGCATAGGCTTTCTGGGTCATTAGCATACGGCGAACGTCTGGATGTTCGATGACTCGAACACGCGGTGAGTCCTTTTCAGATGCTTTGGCCAAGTCCGGGCCCTGCACGCGCTCTTTCGTGTATTCAAGCGCGTTGAGGTAGCCAGTCGAAAGAGTCGCCATCGACTTCATTCCAACCGCCATTCGGGCGTGCTCGATGACGCGGAACATCTGACGAATGCCGTCGTGGACATTGCCCATGAGCAGTCCTCGACAAACACCACGATCGCCCATCGTGAGCTCGCAGGTGGCCGAAGCGTTGAGCCCCATCTTCTTCTCAAGCCCGGTGACAAACACTCCGTTTCGGTCGCCGAGGGAGCCGTCCTCGTTGACCCAATACTTGGGAACGATGAAGAGTGAGAGCCCTTTAGTGCCTGGACCGGCGCCTTCGGGCCGCGCCAAGACAAGGTGGATGATGTTTTCAGTGTGATCGTAATCACCATTGGTGATGAAGCGCTTGACGCCTTCGATGGCCCAGGTGCCATCACCAAGATCTTTTGCTTTGGTGGTTGCGGCGCCCACGTCGCTCCCAGCGTCTGGCTCGGTGAGGACCATCGACCCGCCCCAGCCGCGGTCCACGATGGTCTGGCAAAATCTCTTCTTCTGGTCGTCGGTGCCGAGGCTGTTGATGACCTTCGTGATGAAGCCACCGAAAAGATAAAAGGGCACGCATGGGTTTGAACCCGCGAGCATCTCAAACTGCGCCCAGATCATGGAAGGAGGTGCGCCGAATCCGCCAAATTCCTCGGGGAGTTCCAGGAGGTGCCATCCCGTCTCCATGTAGATGTCCAGACTCTTCTTGAGTGCGTCGGGCAGTCTGACGTTGCCCTCGCCATCAAAATGAAGGCCTTCGCGGTCGGAGACGGCGAAACTCTGAGCGAGCTCCTGAACACAAATCTTCTCGAGTTGGGCAAGCGCATCGCGCATGGTCTCTTCGTCGAGGTGTGAGAACTTTCCGTGTCCAAAAGTCTTCGTCCCAATCTGATTGAGCTCGAAAAGGTTGAAGAAGATGTCCCTCAGATTTGTTTTGTAATGATGCTGCATCATGTGCCGATACTCCCATGAATGGTGATTCAATATCGGGCGGTGCTACCAAAGTTGAGGTGAGAGGTAAACTCGGAACCTTCAGTGACTTAGAACTTTGGTCGCCTAAGTCGACGATTGGGCGTATAAACACCGTCTGAGACGCCCCAGAGGAGCAGGAAATGAAGGCGATTAAGGTTGAAAACGAGCATTTGGTGTGGGGGGAGGTTCCCACACCCCGTCCCGGCCCCGACGAAGTGCTGGTCCAGGTCTACGCGAGTGCGGTTAACCGCGCGGATCTCCTGCAGCGTCGCGGACTTTACCCACCCCCACAAGGTGTGACGGAAGTGATGGGGCTCGAGGCCGCCGGAGTAATTGCGCAGGTGGGCTCCAAGGTTAAAGACTGGAAAGTCGGTGATCGTGTGGCTAGCCTCCTACCCGGCGGCGGTTATGCTGAATATGTCACAACGCCCTCAGCTCTACTCATCCCGGTACCCGCCGAGATTCCGTTGGAGATGGCAGCCGCTATCCCTGAGGTTTTCTACACCGCTTTTCTAAACATTTTTCTTGAAGCAACACTTCAAGAAGGTGAGCGTCTGCTCGTGCACGCCGGGGCGTCTGGTGTCGGAACCGCCGCTATTCAGCTGGCGCGCTCGTTTGGGGCCGAGGTCTTCGCAACCGCGAGTCAGCCTAAACTGGCGTTTTTGGAAGAGCTCGGCGCTCACGCCATCGACCGCCATAATGAAGATTTCGCGGCACACATCATGGACTTGACGGACGGCGAGGGCGTGGACGTCATCTTGGACCCCGTCGGTGGTGGTTATCTCGAGTCCAATATCAGCGCACTTTCTCGGGGAGGACGCCTCGTTCTTATCGGCTTGATGGGGGGAGGCAGTGCGACCCTGGATCTACGGCGGGTGCTTTCGCGCCAGATCACGGTCCTCGGGAGCACATTGCGGGGACGAAGTGTGGAGGAAAAGGCTGATATTACACAATACTTTCTGCGTGAAGTCTGGCCCTTGGTACTTAGCGGTGAAATCGCGCCCGTCATCGATTCCGTTTACAAGATTGAAGACACCGAAAAGGCTCACGAACATGTCGCTTCAAATCTCACAACGGGCAAAGTTGTGCTCAGCGTGACGTCTCGCGGCGCATAGAGGCTTCCTTAAAGGGTTATTGGTCTGTTACACTGCATTCGTCTAAGCATTTGAATTGACATGGCTGCACCTAGAATTGTCGGTGGTTACGAGGTTGTGGATCGATTGGCGGTCGGCGGAATGGCCGAGATCTATATCGCCAAGAGTCGTGGAATTGACGGCTTCGAGAAGCAATACGTACTCAAGCTTATTCACCCCAAACACACGGGTGACCAAGACTTCCTGCGAATGCTCGTTGATGAAGCGAAACTCACAGCGCAGCTCGAACACGTCAATATCGTCCAAGTCATTGGGCTCGGAATTCATGAGGACCAGTACTTCATCGTCATGGAGTACGTGCGTGGAAAAGACCTCTTTCAGATCCTGAACCAAGCCTACGATATGCGTGTGCCGATGCCGCTCGATGTCTGCACGTACATCGCTCGAGAGGTGCTCTCGGGACTTCATTACGCTCACACGAAAAAGGACCAGAAGACGGGCAAGCCCCTGAATTTGGTGCATCGAGACGTCAGTCCTCAAAACATCCTCGTGAGCTGGAATGGTGAGGTCAAGGTCGCAGATTTCGGTGTCGCGAAGGCCGCTGTGGCGGCACGTCCAGAAACCCAGGCCGGGGTTATCAAGGGCAAGTTTCGATACATGTCCCCGGAACAGGCATGGGGCGAGAAGCTCGACGGTCGAAGTGATGTGTTTGCCGTCTCACTTTGCCTCTACGAAATGATCACCTCGAGCATGGCTTATGAAGACGAGCCGGACATGCGAAAGATGTTGGCGCGCATGAGAGAGGCTAAGTTTCAGCCGCCGCGAGGCCATCGCTCTGAGCTCGACGAGGAGCTCGAATCGATTCTGATGAAGGGTCTCAAACGGCGAAGACAGGATCGTTGGGAAGACGCGTTTGAGTACGAACTGGCGCTAAGTGCGGATCTCTCCAACCGAACCCCTAATTTTACGCGTCATCGTGTGGCGGCTTTCCTTGCGAAACTCTTTCCGGACGAGTCGCCCTTCGAAACCGAGAAGTTTGTCTCGAAGATGGAAGACCCTGCGACGCAGCCGATCTCGATGGACGGTCCAACGGGCCCGAGGCATCAGGCGATGAGCGCCAAACCGAAGCCTGCTGACTCGGATGACGCTACACTCGGAATCGCTGCAAGCGACCTCTTAGTGGAAGAGGATTCTCTAGACTCCGAGGAGCACACCTTAAGGCAGAGCATCATCAAGCATAAGGTGGTGATTGGGGCCGCGAGTCAAACGCCCGAAGTCACAGATGAGTTCGAGGTCGGAAAGACTGAACTTTTTGCAGGTCAACACGACCCAGACGCGCAGTTGACCGCCAATCTGCCTCGCCCAAGCACCTCGGGGCCTCAGTCATTTGAACCCAAGCCGCCACAGGCGATCCCGACGTCTTGGATGCCAAAAGAAGTCCCAAATCAGTTCCCACTCAAGCAGAACACGCATCCTGCGCTGGCCGCGATTCAAAACGGCGTGGAGAAGGCGAACGCTCAGTTTCAGGTGATGATGGCGGACCCTGAACAACGAAAGATCGTCCTCGGCGTGGCCCTCGTTGTGCTCGTCACCTTTCTGATTCTCTTTCTCTACGTCGCGATCGGCTAAGAGATTCCGAAATCTTCTTTTGTTGAGAAGGAGGGGCCATCGCCGAAGGGTTTTGGGGAGTCTAGGCTTCCTGTAAACGTCCCGATCTTTAGGAAGCTGAGCGCAGAACTGTTGTATTCGGCGGCACCGGGATCGGAGAATACATAGTTGACGGATTTGAGCGCTCGACCATCGGAAAGGGCCCCATTTTGAAGGGCCGCGGACCATTCTGCACTTTCTGATGCGGGAACGAGGCTGTCTGCATCCAAATCACTTGGCACCCACGCTGTCTGGGTCTTTGAGTCATATTTGAAATCTTTCATTCTAGTCTCTTGGGAAAGGGTGGTCTTCCAATGTACACTGCGGCACAACCGGAGGATAGAACCGTGAGCCAACCTGAACTATTTCGTCGATTCCCATCGCTTAGCATTCCATACCGAGCCCTCGCCACAATCCCAACGCCCGTGGACCATTTTGAGGCACTCGGTAGCCGCATGGGCATTGATCTTTGGGTGAAGCGCGATGATCAAAGTGGAGCGCTCTATGGAGGGAACAAGTTGCGAAAGCTTGAGTTCCTTCTGGCTGACGCTCTAGAGAAGGGTCTGGAACACGTGTGGACGGTTGGGGCCATCGGCTCGCACCATGCCCTGGCGACCGCACTCTGGGCGAGGAAGCTCGGTTTGGAGCCATCCGTGTTGCACTTTCCGCAGCCGCTCACGCCTCACGTTCAAAAGAATATCAAGGCCATAGCGACCACGCGGGCCAATCTCACGCTCGCTGACCACAGGAATGACCTCCCAGCCGAGGTATTCAAGGTCAAACTTCGAGAGTGGCTAAGCTCTGGGCGCGACTTTTACTACATTCCAGGTGGCGGCTCGTCACCACTTGGTACCGTCGGATACGTCAATGCTGCCCTTGAACTAGCTGCCCAATGTGAGGCTGAAGCCATCCCGATCCCTGACGTAATCTACGTGGCGGCAGGGACATGCGGCACGTTGGTGGGCTTGACCCTCGGGCTCAAAATCGCCGGACTCGCTACCAAGGTCATCGGAGTGCGAGTTGTAGATAAGGTGATTTGCAATAAGCCACTTTGCGCCTATCTCGGACACCAAGTCAGTGATCTCCTCTACGAGGCAGGGATGAGAAACGTTCCAAGGCTCTCAAACAAAGACTACCACTTAACTGGCGACTATTTCGGCGGTGCGTACGGCGTCCCCACCGCACCTGGTGAGGCCGCAATCGCCAACGCCAAGACGTATGGCCTTAACCTGGAAGGTACTTACACCGGTAAGGCGTTTTCAGCTCTCGAAGCTCAGGCTTCGGACTGGCAATCAAAGACCGTGATGTACTGGCACACATTGAGTGGTGCCGATCTCACCGACGTCCTTGAGCAATTTACTCCAGAAATGCTACCACCAGAGTATCGAGAGTTTTTGGAGCCCGTATGAAGCGCATTATCTTTGTGTGCTCAGGTAATATCTGTCGCTCACCCATGGCGGCCGGATTTGCCAAAGAGAAGTTCACAGATCGCGATATCAAGGCGGCGGTGATTTCCTGTGGAACGTTGAAGCTCAACGGGCACAAAGCCGCACGATTTGCGATTGAGGCCATGAAAGAGGTCGGGATTGATATCTCTGAGCACCGCTCTCAGGGAATCAACACGGCGATGCTACGCGTGGCAGACGATATCGTAGTGATGGCGCCGGAGCACGAGGCTTTTGTCTTGAGCTCCGACCCTCAACTTAGGACAAAGATCGTGAGAATGTGGGAACACAGCGCCCGAGAGCTTAAGGAGATTGCCGACCCCGTCAGCAAATCGTTGGACCATTTTCGAATCTGTCGGGATCTCTTGGATGAATGTCTCGATACTTGGATAGAGACGTGGAAATGAGCATTCATAAGGCCCTGATCATCTGTTTTCTCGCGGTCGGTTTCACGGGATGCAAGAACGAACATCCGGCGAAGCCAGCAGCCCAAAAATTTCTAGATGCGCTGCGCTTTTCCGACCTAGATACCGCTTGGAACGCTTCGACGGCATCGCTCGATTCTGCCTATTGTTCTAACGAGTTTGAGCGAGTGCTCGACCGCGCAAAAGAGGCGAAGAAGCTCGGAATCTGCGGCGATCTCGACAAGATAGGCGGCGACGATGTGGAGCGGGCTACCGATGAAATTGCCCTCTATCTGCAGATTCAAAAGGCAGTGTGCGAGACTACGAGTCTCGACTGCAACACGTATGCGCGTTGGGTGTTTGATACTCAATTTGGTGCACTGCCAAAGACTCCGGAGTTTTCGATCGTTCGGATCGTCGGCGAGGAAACGAGCGCACTCGTTTACGTTGAGATGAGCTCGGGGGCAGCAAAAACACCGCTGACGCTTCCAATGAAGTTGGTAGAAGGGACCTGGCGGGTTGGCGAGGTCAGGGGGCTACAATGAAGGTCGTTATCACCCATCACAACGCAGACCTGGACGCACTCGCGAGCTCGATTGCCGCTGCCAAGCTGCATGGGGCATCCGCGCTCGCCAACAACGTAGTGAATCCACCCGTCAAGAAGTTCCTCGCGCTGCACAAAGATTTCTATGGCTTGGTGCAGGCGTCTGAGGTCGAGAACGAGCAGATTGAAGAAGTCATCGTCGTGGACGTGAGGGATGCTCGGCGCCTCAAGGAGTACGAAGAGATTCTGGCGTCTACTCCAAAAACTAGGGTCTACGACCACCATCCAGCTTCTGAGTTCGATATCGAGGCGGATTGGGAGCAGATCGAGCCGGTAGGCGCCTGCGCGACCCTCTTAGTTGAGCGGCTTTTGGAGGAGAACATCCCGATTTCTCCTGCAGAAGCGACGCTTTTTCTTCTAGGTATTTATAGCGACACGGGGCGTCTCTCGTTCTCGTCGACCCAGGCTCGAGACGTCAAAGTTTGTGCGGCTCTATTGGACCTCGGCGCGAATCTAAGGGTCGTTAATCGCTTCCTGAGGCGCCAATACTCCGACGAACAATCAAAACTCTTGGTCGAATGCATGGCGTCTCTTTCCGAGGAGAGCGTGCATGAGGTGGAATTCGCCTTTGTGCAAGCAAGCACTGAGAAATTTGTCCATGGCGCGTCTTCGGTGGTTCAGCAAGTCTTGGAGTTTGGAGGGCATGACGCCATTTTTGGGGTCATCGAGTTCCGCAAGAATCGCCGCGTTCAGGTGATTGGTCGGAGCCGAGTTTCTTACGTCAATATGGGCGCGATCCTCTCTCAATTTGGCGGAGGAGGGCACCGAGGAGCCGCCGCCGCCACAATCAAACACAAGACCCCTGAAGTCGTGGTTGAGGAAATCAAGGCCCTGCTTTGTAAGACGCCGCCGGAGCCGGCGCGCGTTCGCGACTTGATGAACTCTCCAGTGGTCACCGTGTCCCATGATACACCACTAGGTGAGGTAGCCGGCGTGCTTCAAACCCACAATATATCTGGGGCACCAGTGATTCGCGACGAAGAGATTTGCGGAATTGTGTCCAAACGCGACGTCCGACGAGCCGAACGTTCTCAGAATCTAGGGCTGCCTGTCAGCTCCCATATGACCCACGAAGTCTCAACGATTTCGCCCCGAGAGCCCATCGAAGATGCGCTTTCCTTGATGATTGAACACGACGTTGGGCGGCTGCCTGTGGTCTCAGATGGCAAGATCGTTGGCATCATCACGCGCACAGACCTTATAGCGGCGCTTTACATGAAGCTTCCCGAGGATTTGGAACCATTGGATGAGCTCTGAGGCTCTTGGGCTACTTCATCATCTCAAGAATGATGAAAAGCACCAGTAGTCCGGCGAAGAGCCCGCCGATGATATAAAATGTCTTCTTCGATTTTTCGTCGAGATGGAGTTCCACCTCGCCTCCTGACGAAGCCTTCTTCTTAGGTTTTCGCTTTGGCATAATGCGGTCCTTTGGTTTCAACTAGTCTCTAGTTTAGATGCGGTCGTCTGTTGGGTCTACCATGAACGGAAGTTCGTTGTTGGAGTCCAGTGCGTCTTCCAAGAAGGCTTGAACTTCTTCCAAGAACCGTTTGCGCTCCTCTCCCTGCCGAAAGTCTCGGTGCGTGACGTCAATTTTGAGCACTTCGAGGTTGTACTTGTTGGCGCTGACCTGGTCAAAGGTCTCGTAGTACCCATTGAGTCCACGCAGGAAATCAGTGGTGATTCCACGCTCTTCCTCTCGCCCGCGCTCCGCAATTCGGCGCAACAAGACGTTCACATCGGGCGTGTGCAAAAGGATAACGCGGTCCGGCTGACGAACATGCTCATTGAATCGTTGGAAATAGTCGAAATAGAGGTGGAGCTCGTTGTCGGTCATGTGCCCAAGCCCGTGGAGATATTTTGCGAAAATCTCCGGATCTTCAATGAGGGTGCGGTCTTGCACGCAACCACCGGGAAGCCTCTCGATACTTCTATGATGTTCGACGCGGGCGAGCAGGAACTCCATTTGAAGTGTAAAGCTCCAGCGCCGCATGTCTTTATAGTAGTTCTTCAGGAAGCGATTCTCGACCACCGGCTCGTGAAAGAGTTCGAATCCAAAATGCCTCGAAATGATTTTCGCTGCCGTGCTTTTTCCGGCCCCGATATTTCCTGCAAGGGCCACAAATAATTTCGGTTGCATTCAAGCTCCCAGGCAAAGTCGCGCGGAGTCTAACGCAAGTACCGAGGTCAAACTAGTAGGTTTCTTTTTGTACCCTTCGGTGTCTGCCTCGCATTCGATACCCCACGATGATGATGAGGGTCGGCACACACACGAGGAGCTCCAATCCGCCGGCAGCCAAAAAGAGAGTCTTCCCATCGCTCTCGTCCAGTATCCACCCACTCAAGGCTTGCCCGATTGCGCCGCCAACGCCAAACACGATGACGTAGAGCAAAGACTGCGCGCTTGTCCTGATCTTCGGGTCGACCTCCTTGTTCAAGACGGCCATCATGGAGAGCATAAATCCGCCAAAACTCAGGCCGTGCAATACCTGCAGGGCAACGAAGACGAATGAATTCAGGGCGAACGCGCTCAGGATCCACCTCAATGCCGTGAAGATGACCATGACGCCGAAGGAGAGGGTAGGGCCGAGTCGGTCGATCAGTGTTTGACCACGGGCCAGAAACGCGATTTCGGCTGCGATGCCAAGTGCTACCGCGGCCCCCGGTGCCCAACTCGCAAAGCCTTGTTCTTCGGCAAAAAACACGATGAACACGTTGTAGGGCATCTGTGATGCCCAATGCAGGCTCCAGAGCGGCATGAGGACCAAAATCCACGGGTTTCGAAGCATGACCAAAAAGTCTTTCCACGATGCCTTGGAGGTGTATTCCTGGACGGGGCTCGAGGCGGGCATTGAAAATGCCGCGAATCCCGCAGCGAGCGTGCCCACAACGATCACCCATGGGCTAAGAAGGGCGAGAGCCTCGTGAGTGAGCCAGAGGCCGGCTAGGGCGAAGCTGCCCGCCGTCAGTCCGAAACCCAGAGAGCCCCACGCGCGTATGCGTCCAAACGCGCCAGCCCCGAGTTCTCTCATCGTCACCACGTCTAAGATTGGCAGCGTGGATCCTAAGGTCAGCGAGCTCCAGACGAGCAGCGATCCGACGATCCATGGGTTTTGGATGAACGGGAGCAAAAGAAACGGGCTCGCCAGCACGAAGAGCACTTGGACAAAGCGTCTTCCTCGGTGTTCGCCCTCGCTGTCTGGAAAATCGGCGAACCAAGACCAGACCGGCATCGACACGCTCCTCGCCACAGAAGTCACGCTCAAGAGCATTCCGATGGCAGCAGCGCCGAGGCCGAGCGTTGCCAGATAGCGCGGAAAATATGAGTACGCAAAACCTGCACCCAGTTGGAATGCGTAGATCAATGCGAGTGTTATGGCCCAGTGGCGTTGTCGAACTTGCAAAGTAGACCTTTTTGACGCTAGAACGCCCAAGAACTGTACCTCATAGCCCGTGTTGGGCCTCCCCTTTTTGGTGAATCTTAATGTCGGAAGAAAAGCATACACCGGGTTCCTTCCACGAACTCTCGATCTTGCCTCTTAGAAATACCGTGTTGTTTCCGCAGGTTGTCGTGCCTTTGGCCGTTGGGCGTGCCAAAAGCGTCAAGCTGATCGAAGACGCGGTTCAGTCGGAAAGACCGATCGCAATCCTCACACAGAAGAATGCGGACACGGACGACCCAGATCTCGAGGATCTCTACACGATCGGTACGGTCGCGAGAATTCTCAAGGTCGTTAAGATCGCGAGTGATAATTATAGCGTGATCATTCAAGGCCAATCTCGCGTTCGCCTCGATGAACTCATCACGGACGAGCCGTTCTTCAAAGGCCGTTTCGAAGTCCTCGACGAGGGCGATAGCGACGACCAAGCTGTCCAGGTTGAGGTTGAAGCTCTCTTCATGAACTTGAAGAGCACCGCGAAACAAGTGGTTAACTTCATCCCGGCAATGCCTAAAGAGGCTAGCCAGATGGTCGACGGCGTCAACGATCCGGGTCAGCTCTGTGATTTCGTCGCTGCGAACATGGATATCTCGCCGGAAGAAAAGCAGGCAATCCTTGAAACCGTGGACTTGAGGGAGCGCCTCAAGACCGTGGTGACCTTGCTCGCGCGACAGCTTGAGGTTCTAAGGGTCTCGGACAAGATCCAGAGCCAGATCAAAGAAGAGATCGACAAAAATCAACGCGAATACTACTTGCGCCAGCAACTCAAGGCCATCAAAGAGCAGCTCGGTGAGCTGGACGGGGAGGGCAACGATCTCGAAGACCTCGCTACGGCTATTGAAGAAGCCGATCTTCCTGAAGAAGTTGAAGAGGTTTGCAGAAAGCAGATGAACCGATTGCGCATGATGCAGCCGGCTTCCAGCGAGTACGGCGTCACTCGAACGTACCTCGAGACGCTGCTCGATATACCTTGGAAGACGGGGACCGATGACCACCTAAATATTCGTGAGGCTCAGGTCATCCTCGACGAAGACCACTACGACCTCGAAAAGGTCAAAAAGCGCATTGTTGAGTACCTCGCTGTACGAAAGCTTAAGAACGACATGAAGGGCCCAATCCTTTGTCTCGCAGGCCCTCCTGGTGTGGGTAAGACAAGCCTTGGTCGCTCAGTGGCGCGCGCGCTTGGCCGCAAATTCGTCAGGATTTCTCTCGGCGGCGTGCATGACGAATCTGAAGTTCGCGGGCACCGAAGAACGTACGTTGGCGCATTGCCTGGCCGAATCGTTCAAGCCCTTAGAAAGGCGGGTACCAATAACCCTGTTCTAATGCTCGACGAGATCGATAAAGTGGGTCGTGACTTCCGTGGCGATCCGTCGGCGGCGTTGCTTGAGGTGCTTGACCCCGAGCAAAATAGCTCGTTCTCAGATCACTACGTGGAAATCCCCGTGGACCTCTCGAACGTGCTCTTCATTGCGACTGCGAACCAGTTGGATCCGATTTCTCCGCCGTTGCGTGACCGTATGGATGTCATCGAAATTCCGGGCTACACCGCTCAGGATAAGATGCATATCTCCCGGCGATACCTCGTGCCCAAGCAGCTCGAGAGCCACGGGATTACCGAAGAGAACTTGGAGCTTACGGACGAGGCTCTCGACCAAATCATCCGCAACCACACGCGTGAGGCGGGCGTAAGAACGCTTGAAAGGCGCGTGGCGGATATCTGCCGTGGTGTAGCGGTGAAGGTTGCTCAAAGTATCTCGGACGCGAGCGATGGAGAGCCTGAACAGGTTAAGATTCGTGTTGATGCCGGTGATGTTGATGAGTACCTCGGACCCGATCGATATCAGTACGAGGTTGCACAACGCGTCGCACAACCCGGAGTCGCTACTGGACTCGCGTGGACCGCTGCTGGTGGCGATATCCTCTTCATCGAGGCTACGAAGATGCAGCAAGGCAAAGGAGAGCTCGTCCTCACTGGCCAACTTGGTGATGTGATGAAGGAGTCTGTCCGTGCTGCTCTCTCCTATATCCGTTCGAACGTTGAGTCTTTCCACATCGACCCCGCGTTCATGCGTCAGTACGATATCCACCTTCACGTTCCAGCGGGCGCAATTCCTAAGGACGGGCCGAGTGCTGGTATCACCATGTTCATCGCACTCTTGAGCCTATTGACGGGTGTCAAAGTCCGGCCTGATGTAGCCATGACCGGTGAGATTACCCTGCGTGGAAACGTGCTTCCTGTGGGCGGAATTAAGGAGAAGGTCCTTGCTGCGCACCGTTCAGGAATCAAGAGAGTTATCCTTCCAGAGAGAAACAAGAAGGACCTTCTCGACGTCTCCGAAGACATCAAGAACGACTTGGAGTTCTTCTTCGTAGGTCACGTAGAGAATCTCCCCGAATTGGTTCTAGATGGCGAGATTACAGCGCCTGCGGGCGATTCCGCCGCTGAATAAGCGGGTCGAGTTTAGATAAACTGGACGCCTACAATCTCAACGACTCGGTCGCCGCCTGGCGCCTTGACGGTCACCTCATCTCCTTCCTCTTTCCCGATCAACGCCTTGGCGATCGGGGATTTGAAGGAGATTTTTCCGTTCTTGAGGTCTGCCTCAGCATCGCCCACGATTTTGTAGGTCTTCTCTTCGTCATCTTCTACGTCGAATACCGTCACTGTGGCACCGAAGACTACGCGCGACCCTGAGAGCGTTCCCACGTCGATGACGTCAGCGTTCGAGAGATATGCTTCGATCTCTTGAATCCGGCCCTCCACAAAGCCTTGCTTCTCTTTGGCTGCATGGTACTCGGCGTTCTCTTTGAGGTCGCCGTGGGCTCTTGCAACTTCGATCTCGGCTACAATTTTGTGCCGCTCCACACGTTTGAGGTGGTCTAGCTCATCTCTGAGCGCGCGATAACCTTCAGCAGTCATAGGAACTTTCATTGCCTACCTTCCGTTCGTGGCCATCACTGGCCTGTGTTCGGCTCTTCGTCAGCGGGACAGAAGAGCGTGAAATTCTTGTAATGATTTGACCCCGGGGGCCGAGGTCTTCGATTCAGCCATCGCTTGAATCGCCGCACGTGCCCCTGCAAGGGTTGTGAAATATGGGATAGCACGGTTTAAGGTCTCCCGGCGAATCGAACGCGAATCAGCAACTGCTGAAGTTCCGACCGTGGTGTTGATAACCATGGCGATTTCACCGTTGATAATATCGTCGACGATATGCGGTTGGCCTTCTTTGACCTTATTGACGACGCGAGCGTCGAGGCCATTTTCCTTAAGGTAGCGTGCGGTTCCCTTGGTGGAGACCAGCTCAAAGCCGAGTTCGACCAGTGTGCGGGCAACCGGAACGACGCTCCATTTGTCTTTGTCGCGAACGCTGATGAACACCTGTCCGCTCTCAGCAGGCTCATTGGACGCGCCGATCTGGGCCTTCATGAAGGCATGGAAGAAGTCATCGTCAATACCCATGACCTCGCCCGTGGAACGCATCTCGGGTCCAAGTATCGTGTCCACGTCTGGGAATCGCGAGAACGGGAAGACGCTCTCTTTGACGGCGTAATGGCGCGGCACAATCTCTTTGGTGAAGCCAATATCATTCAAGGTCTCGCCGAGCATGATCCTAGCGGCGTATCCAGCCAAGGGGTGCCCGATAGACTTCGAGATGAATGGGACCGTACGACTCGCTCGAGGGTTGACTTCAAGGATGAAGACGCGTCGATCTTGAACGGCGTACTGAACGTTCATGAGACCGACGATTTTGAGCTCCCGAGCCAAAGCGAGGGTTTGCTCTCGGATGACCCGAAGAACGGCTTCTGAAAGGTGATGAGGTGGCGTGACACATGCCGAGTCTCCAGAGTGAACACCTGCTTCCTCAATATGCTCCATGACGCCACCTATCACGGCGTGCTCGCCGTCACAGATGCAATCCACGTCGACTTCAATGGCGTCGTCGAGGAACTTGTCGATGAGCACACCTTTTCCGTGTGACTCCACCCTGGCGCGTTCGAACACATCCCTCATCTCGTCTTCGTTGTAGACCACTTGCATGGCCAACCCACCAAGGACGTAGCTCGGTCTGACGAGCACTGGATAGCCGATACCCTCCGCAACTTTCGTCGCTTCGGCCAACGTTTGGGCTGTCGAACCGGCGGGTTGCAAGAGCCCCAGTTTTTCAACGATCACGTTGAATCGCTCGCGATCCTCGGTCAGATCGATAGTGTCGTGGGAGGTGCCGAGGATTGGCACGCCGTGTGCCGCGAGTGGTTCCGCGAGCTTGAGCGGTGTCTGTCCTCCGAACTGCAGAATCACGCCGCGTGGATTCTCATTCTCCACAATGGCCATCACCGTTTCGAAGGTGAGAGGCTCGAAATAGAGACGGTCCGCAATATCGTAATCCGTACTCACGGTCTCAGGATTACAATTGACCATGATCGTTCGATATCCCTGCTTGCGCAGCGCCATGCAGGCATGGACGGCGCAATAGTCGAACTCGATGCCCTGACCAATGCGGTTGGGACCGCCTCCAAGTATCATGATCGGACGTTCGTCATCTGTGAGCGCTTCGTTCTCGCCAGATTCAAACGTAGAGTAGAAGTACGAGGTGATTGCAGCGAACTCTCCAGCACACGTGTCCACCTGTTTGAAGACAGGGCGGATCTCATGCGAAAGCCTAAGGCTCCGTATCTCAGCCGCGGTTTTGCCTGTGACCTCAGCAATCGCTCGGTCATCGAGCCCGAGCACCTTTGCTCGTTTGATCGTGGCAGCGCTGAGTTCCTTTTTCAGTCCATCTTCCGCCGCTACAATCGAGGCCATCTGCTGCAAGAACCAAGGGTCAAACCCAGTCTTCTCGTAGATGAAGTCAATGCCCAGACCCGCACGCAGTGCGTCCATCACGTGCCACGGACGCTGAGGTGTCGGGGCGCTCAAGAGCGGGCCGAAATAATCCCCAAGTTCCACACCTTCTGGCACTTCAGTCGCCGGAGAGAGCCCGTAAGCGCCCGTTTCGAGGCTTCGAGCCGCCTTGAGCAGAGCCTCGGGGAAAGTTCGGGCAATGGCCATCGCTTCCCCCACGGACTTCATCTGCGTCGTGAGACGCTTCGAGGTGCCCGGGAATTTCTCAAACGCAAAACGCGGCCACTTCACAACCACGTAGTCCAAGACCGGTTCAAACGCAGCCGAGGTGCCTGTGATGTCGTTTTTGACCTCGTCGAGCGTGTATCCGACGGCCAGAAGCGCGGCGACCTTGGCAATCGGATAGCCCGTAGCCTTGGAGGCGAGCGCCGAAGAGCGTGAGACGCGCGGGTTCATCTCGATGACGACGCGTCGACCTGTCTTTGTGTCCACCGCAAACTGAATATTGCAGCCGCCGGTCTCAACGCCGATTGCTCGAATGATGCGGAGCGCATCGTCTCGCATCGCGTGATACTCGCTGTCCGAGAGCGTCTGAATCGGGGCGACCGTGATGGAATCTCCGGTGTGAACACCGAGCGCGTCGAGGTTCTCAATGCCGCAGATGATCATCACGTTATCGTTGCGATCCCGCATCACCTCGAGCTCAAACTCCTTCCAACCAATCAAACTTTCGTCGATCAAGACCTCAGCAGTGGGGCTTTGACGAAGCGCCCACTTCACAAACTCTTCGAACTCAGCACGGTTGTACGCGATATTTCCGCCCACACCGCCCATGGTGAAGCTGGGGCGCAAAATGGCAGGAAACCCTGTACGTTCAAGGATCTTCCACGCGTCGTCCATGGATCTTGCGACCCCTGAACGAGGCTGCTCAATGTCGATGGACTGCATCACATCGAAGAATTTTTCTCGGTCTTCAGCTTTCTCGATGACGTCTGGCCGCACACCCACCATCTCTACGCCGAGCCTCTCCAAAATGCCTTTTTCTGCCAGTTTGAGGCCGAGATTCAAGGCCGTCTGGCCGCCCATCGTTGGGAGCAGGGCATCAGGCCGCTCTTTTTCGAGTACCCGAGTCACAAACTCCACGGTCAAGGGCTCTACATAAGTGGCGTCGGCCATCTCAGGATCAGTCATGATCGTGGCGGGATTCGAGTTCACCAGCACAACTCGGTATCCTTCGGCCTTAAGTGCGCGGATCGCTTGAGTTCCCGAGTAGTCGAACTCGCATGCCTGACCGATGACGATCGGACCGGAGCCCAGAATGCAAATGGTTTTTATGTCAGTACGCTTTGGCATAACCTTGCCTGGGTGCGAGTTCGCGGGCCATTGAGCATCTATCGTTGATCGCGAGGCCTTGCAAGATCCATTGCGATGTTGACGCACAGGCGCTACGATCCTCGCGCTTTGCCTTGGAGGTTCCGTGAATAAACCCATCCCACTCGGCCCGTTCGAGTTGCGCCACGTCATTGGACGCGGTGGCATGGGAGAGGTCTGGTCTGGCCTCCATATCGCCGAGGGTATGCCGGTGGCCATCAAGGTCGTGACTGCCGAAGGTGCCCGGAAAGACTCGTATTTAGATAGTTTTAGAAACGAAGTCCGGGCCGTTGCAGCGCTACACCACCCGGGGATTGTCGCGCCCCTTGAATACGGCGCCATCGACCTCGAGGCCGAGGAGGCTTCCGGTGGAAAACTCGTGTCTGGGAGTCCGTACATCGCGATGGAGCTCGCGCTTCGTGGCTCCCTTCGAAAATATCAAGCCGTGCTTGGTTGGGATGAGATTCGGATTTCGCTCCTCACTGTGCTCGAAGCGCTCGCGCATGCCCACGCCGAGGGAATCATTCACCGAGACCTCAAACCCGCGAACGTGCTGGTTGGGTGCGGTACTCAGGCCCCTGGAATCAAGCTGACGGACTTCGGTTTGGCAAGGCTTGCTGAGAGCTTCGAACGGGCGGGAAGTGTAGAGCAGGGCTGGGGAACACCTCATTATATGGCGCCCGAACAGTTCCGGGGTACCTGGCGAGACTACGGGCCGTGGACGGACCTCTATGCGCTTGGTTGTATGGCGTTTGAACTCGTGGATGGGGAACCGCCCTTTGTCGAGGCGTCTTCCAGCGCCTTCGCACGTGCGCATGCCCTCGAGGTGCCAAGGCCCATCAAGCCTCGAATCCCGGTGCCCGAGGAGTTCGAGCCGTGGGTCATGCGTCTGCTTCAGAAGTCCCCAGAAGACAGATTTCAGTTGGCGGCTGACGCGGCCCATATGTTGCGCTTGATGGAGGCTCCTCCTGCGTCTAGGAAACGAAAGACCGTGACGTTGTTGCCTGTGAAGGGGCCAACGACCGCACCCACCGAAGACCCTGAGGAGGAGTGGAGTTGGGACGAGCTAGAACGTACGATCATGGACCGGCCTCAAACCACTCAGGTCCTGCAAGACAACAAAATCCGCGAGACTACAGCGCTCGCCGCGCACCTCAACGAGGCTCTCACCGACCTGGACGCACGTGGGATTCGTCGTCTGCTGCCCCCGATGCCCACCAAGTGGCAGTCCAACCATACGCAGTACTCCTTGCCGCAGCTCTATGGCGTGGGTCTTGGCCTTTTCGGGATTCGTGCACTGCCAATGGTCGGAAGGGAAACCAAGCGAAATCAGCTCTGGGCAGCCCTCAGACGCGCCCGCGAAACCAGAACGCCTCAAACGGTTCTTCTGCGCGGTGGACCAGGTGCCGGGAAGAGCAGACTCGCAACCTGGCTTGCCAAACGTGCTCAAGAACTCGGCGCGGCGAACTTCATGGTCGCTAACCATGGCACCAACGCTGGGGAGATGGACGGATTGAGACGCATGTTCTCGAGCCATATGAGATGCGTCGGCCTTTTTGAGGACGAACTCTGTGAACGCGTCAATCAAGTGCTCATGCGTGAAACTGAGACATCCGAGCTTCGCGATTCCAAATTTGCCGAAATCGTTTTGATGGGGCAGGCCGAGGATGTTTCGAGCGAGAGGATGACCCGCTCGGACCAGCGATATGCCTTGATGCTTAGATATCTAGAGGCTGTGGCCGACAAGCGTCCTCTGGTCGTGGTGCTTGATGACGTGCAATGGGGTGCTGATGCGCTTGGTTTCTTAAATTGGATTCTCGACAGACCGCGCGAACTACCAGTTCTCTTTGTGCTTACGCTTCGGCAAGACCTCATTGATCAAGAGCCGGTTGAGGCATCCCTTATCGATGAGATTAAACGAAGGCCGACCACGTTGGATCTGGAGGTACCTCCGCTCGATGAGCTCGAGATCGACAATCTCGTGCGTGAAATGCTTGGTCTGGATGGCGCACTCGCGGACGAAGTCGAGGAGCGTTCCGGTGGCAATCCCCTTTTCGCGGTGCAGCTCGTCACAGAGCTGGTCCAAAGCGCGAAGCTCCAGCTCGGCAAGTCTGGCTTTGTGCTCAAACACGGCGAAAAGCTTGAGCTTCCGAACAATATCTTCGAACTCTGGGCTAGCCGGCTCAAACGCGCACTCGCTGGGCACACATCGGCTTCGAGGATTGCGCTCGAGATCGCAGCGGCGTTGGGCCGCGAGGTCTCTAATCGCGAATGGCAGAAGGCGTGCAAATTGGCGCAGCTCGATGTTGAACCTCATCTCTTGGACACGTTAGTTGCCCATGATTTGATTCAGCTCGGGGACGATGGCTGGAGCTTTGTGCACGGTTTACTTCGGGAATCTGTGGAGCTCTGGTCCAAACAAAACGACCGATGGGAAGCTGTAAACGCTGCGTGTTCAGAAATGCTTCTCAACCTCTACACGCGTCACGAGTTCCCATTTTCCGAGAGGATGGCAAACTTCCTCGCCGAGGCCGACGAGGGGGAGGCATCCCTTGGATACAGGCTTGAGGCGGCCGATATTCGAGTGGAGATGTGCGATTTTGCCCGTGCAGAAGAGCACATCCGAAAGACCTATCAAACAGCCCATCAGATTGGTCTGGATCGAGAATCCCTGATTTTCGGTCGTGCTCAAGTCATTGCAGCACGCGCAAACCTTTACCGCGCGCACTTCGACGAGGCCTCAAGGCTTGCTCAGATGGCGTCGATCGAGGCTCGCAAACACAATTGGCCAAAGATCCTCCGAGACGCGCTCGAGATTGAAGCCCAGGGCAAGCTCGCCCACGGGTCCTATAAAGATGCGCTGAGGCTCTTCGAACGCGCCCTTGAGGCGTTTACGGCCGCGAATGACGTGGATGGGGTAGGGCGCGCGATACTTGGCATTGGCCGGACCTGTGAGGCTATGGGCGACTTGAAGAAAGCTGAGACCTTTTTTGAAGAATCGCGGATGACCTTTGCGGCAAAAGGAAATCTAAACGGGGTCGCGCGGGCCCTGAATGCGCTCGGCGATGCTGCGCGAGGTCAGGGATATCTACACACCGCGCGGAACTTCGCGAATCAGGCTATGCAGCACTACCAAGAACTTGGAAATCGTGCGGGTCAGGCAGATTGCCTAAATGACATGGCAGAGTTGGCTCGGCATGACCAAGATTACGACCAAGCGCTGACCTATTGTATGCAGTCCATCGAGTTGTTCGAGTCAATTGGTTCGGACGAGAGCATGGTTTCGAGACTGACGCTTGGACTGATACTGAGAGATTATGCGAGATTCTCGGAAGCCTTGCGAATCTTTGACCAGTGCTACACCTACTTCAAGTCGAGTCGGCAACTTGGCCACCTTGCCACGGCCATCGTCCACATGTTGGCTTGCCTTGCCGCTGAAGGTAAGTGGAACAAATTCGAAGAGAAAGTTCTGGAGCTCGAGCCGCTCGGAAGTTCAGTGGAGAGTACCGACCCGGACCTTTCTGCCTCCCTCAAGTTGGCTCGTGAATTTGCGCACGGCGCGAATCGCGAAACTCTAGCCATCAGGGTCACGGACCTTTTCACGCATGAAACTGTCTGAACCTTATTATGAATCCTTGAGTGGGGTGCCTGCGCGAAAGATGGGTTGGCGAAATGCGCTCGAAAGGCACATTCGGTTCGAGGTCGTCCGCCATCTCATCAAGCCTCATGAGTCTCTCCTTGATCTAGGGGCGGGTGATGGTCACCTGGGACGTTATCTGCGCGCGTGTGGATGGCAAGGGCGCTACATCGCCGTGGAGTCTTTCCCTCATCCCTGGACGGATTTTGAGAATGCGGAGCTGATTAGACGGGATTTTCGCGAGATTTCATTACCTGATGCTGACCTCGTCGTCGCGATTGGTACGATGGTGGGAAATACCGAGGCTACACCGCACCAACATTTGCTTTCTCGCCTCGAAGAATCACGCCGTGCAGCCGTTTTCATTGCCCTGGACGAGGAAGCATGGGCGTTCAGGCTGCGCGACCCTGCGCTAAGTGGCGTGGTGCCTGACCAAGTTGAGATGAGAAAACAAGCGGATGGTCGGTCTTGGTACCCCATCTCACTCTTTTGGGACGAATTGGCGTTTGTCTTGGGCTCCCAAACCATAACGTGGTCGCGGCGCGAGATGTTTAGGCGTGCCGACGAATTGACCCCTTCAACCGTGGGTGAGCGCGCAAGTGTGGCTTCAAGTCTAGACCTGGAAGACATTCTTTCAGGCTTAAATCTGGCGTATCCACAGGACCCTGAAGTCAGCCTTGCAGTGCAAAGATGGCAAAATCGGCACAAAATTAGACTTGCCTAAATATTTTATTTGCCTAGATTCATTCTCGTGCGGCGAGCCATAGTTTGGGTCGCCATGGAGTGTTTATGAGATGGATCGCAATTCTGATTTCCGTGTTTGTACTTGGATGCGAGTCTAAATCTACGCCCGCTGATTCCTATGAGGTGGTGACCACCACGACGATGCTTGCCGATATGGTGCAAGAGCTCGCCGGTCCGGACGTGAAGGTGCGTTCATTGGTACCCGTTGGGGCTGATCCTCACTTGTATCAGCCTACGCCTGCGGATGTCCGAGACGTGTCACGTGCCTCGCTCGTCGTGACCAACGGCCTCGGTTTGGAGGGATGGATTGACGACCTTGTTCGAAACGCGGGTGGCAAGGATGCTAGGGTATTTGTCGCAACGAGTGGCATTGAGCCGCTGAAAATCGATTCCGATATCGACCCACACTTCTGGTTCGATGTGAGTTTGTGGTCGACGTCTACCTCTGGGGTTGAGAAACAACTCGTTGAGCTTCAAATCGCACCTAAAGACGAGGTTGAGGCCCGCGCAAACGCATATAGAAGCCGCCTCAAAGCCCTGGATACATGGGTCAAAGAACAGGTGGCCCAGCTCCAGACCTCTAAGCGAGTGCTCGTGACTTCTCATGACGCCTTTCACTATTTTGGGCGCGCCTATGAGTTTGAAGTGGTTGGAATTCAGGGGGTGAGCACTGAACAAGAGGCGAGCCAGCGGGACGTGATGAACGTCATAAAGCTCATCAAGGCCCGCGAGATTCCGGCTGTTTTTGCAGAAACCTCGGTGAATTCGGGGTTGGTTGACCAGGTATCTCGGGAGACTGATGTCAAGGTTTCGGGGCCGCTCTATTCTGACAGCCTTGGAGTCAAGGATAGCGGAGCGGAGAACTACGAAGGCATGGTGACTACCAACGTCACCATGATCGTAAACGCTCTTGGCGGAGAGACACAGGTCTTCACGCAAGGATTGCCCTAAGAACATGTTGATCGAAGTCTCAGGTCTGGGGGTAAAGTACGATGATATCGTTGCGCTGAAGGATGTGTCCCTTGAGATTGGTGGCGACCAAATCGTGGGGATTCTAGGGCCGAACGGTTCTGGAAAATCAACGCTCATCAAGTGCATCGCCGGAGTGCTCAAACCTACATCTGGCGATTTGAAGCTATCCATCGAACGGAAGAAAGTTGCCTATGTGCCTCAACGTTCAAGTGTGGATTGGGACTTTCCGGCGAGCGTGAAGGACGTCGTAAAACAAGGCAGATACCCTCATCTAGGACTCTTTGGCCGCTACTCAAAATCGGACGAATCCAAGGTTGAGTCTGCTCTCGAGCGAATGGGCTTGAGGGAGTTGGGTAGCCGGCAAATCGGTGAGCTCTCGGGCGGCCAAGCCCAGCGGGTCTTTCTAGCAAGAGCGCTCGCTCAAGAGGCCGAACTTCTACTCTTGGATGAGCCATTCCAAGGTGTAGACGCGGTTTCCGAAGCCGCTTTGATGAAGGTGCTGAAGCAATTTCGCCAAGATGGAAAAACTGTTCTGGTCGTCCACCACGATTTGCAAACGGTTCAAGAGTATTTCGACCGCGTAATACTCTTGAACCAAACGCTCGTCGCCAGTGGTGAGACATCGGAGGTGTTCAACGCACAAAACGTAAAGTCCGCCTATGGTGGAAGGGTGGCGATCTTCCCGGAAGCACCATGAGTGAGGTCATCGCCCATACCCTTGAGCTTTTGGGCGGAGAGAGCTCATTTGGGCTCCGGGCCACGTTTGGAGCCGCGCTTGTAGGTTTGACCTCAGCACTGCTTGGAGTCTTCGTGGTTTTGAGAAGGCTCTCATTGATTGGGGATGCCGCTGGGCACGCCACACTTCCGGGCGTGGCCGCGGGTTTCCTCGTATCAGGAACTAAGTCACTCCCCTGGATTTATGGCGGGGCGCTCGCCTCCGTTGCGGCAGCCACACTTACGATTAGCTTGCTCGAGGGTCGACGAAGGTCTAGCACCGACGCGTCGATTGGAGTGTCGTTGGTGTTCTATTTTGGGCTCGGGATCCTTCTGATTTCCTACGCTCAATCTCATCCAAGTGGAGCACAAGCGGGTCTGAGTGGATTTTTGTTTGGAAACGCAGCTGCAATGACCAATGCACAATTCTTCACGTTGTTTGGCGTGTTTGTGGCATCCGCAGCGGCTATCGTGATCTTCTGGCGAGCCCTTGAAGTCTCGAGCTTTGATCCAGACTTCTGCTCGTCGATCGGATGGAACCCACACCTTTTGCGAGTGGGTACGATGTTTTGGATCGGGTTGGTCGTGGTCGTCAGCGTACAAAGCGTCGGTGCTGTGCTGGCATCTGCCATGCTGGTCATTGCCCCGAGCGCGGCGTTGAATCTCAAGTTAAGCCTGAAGGCAACGGTTGTGGTCTCGGCGATCTTAGGAGCACTCAGTGGCCTAATAGGTGGCTGGGCGAGCTTTGTGTTTTCGGGTGTTGGAACGGGACCAGCGATGGTCCTCGCTGCCGCAATAATCTTTGCTTTCACGCTCGCTTTGAGGCGCTTTAGATCATGAACTGGATAGTCGAACCATGGACATGGGGAGCTTTCATGTGGCGCGCCGCCTTGGCGCTGCTGCTCGTATCCGTGGTGTGTGTTCCTGCCGGGGTGTTTCTTTACCTAAAGCGACTTAGTCTTATGTCCGACGCGATGTCTCATATCGTGCTTCCTGGCATCGTCATCGCTTATCTGGCTGTGGGGTCGCTCTCAGGGTGGGTGCTCTTACCCGGGGCAGCCATTGCGGGGGTCTTGGCATCTCTGCTGATCTCGAATCTCTCATCTCGTCGCTGGGTTCGGCCTGATGCCGCGATGGCCATCGTCTTCACCACCTTTTTTGCGCTCGGTGTGATTCTCTTGTCCACGCAGGCCAAGAACGCGCATATCGATACCGACTGTGTCCTCTTTGGAAACGTGCTCGGCCTGACCGATGAATCGCTTTGGCTCCTTGGGGTTTCGGGAATAGTTCTCTCAACCCTACTGATCGTGTTCTTCCGCTGGCTCAAGATCTCTGCAATGGACGCGGGTTTTGCGGCGTCTCTAGGGATTCCTGTCACCGCGCTTCATTATGGACTGATGTCTAGCGTTTCCGTGGGCACTGTGGCCAGTTTCGAAGCGGTCGGTGCGATATTGGTGATTTCCTTTTTCATCGTTCCTGCGGCCTTTGGAAGATTATTGGCACGCTCGCTGAAGACCCATATCTTTGTGGCGTTTGTGTTCTCGATTCTAACGTCCCTGATCGGACTCTATGTCTCGGTGTACTTGAACACGAGCACAGCAGGTGCGATTGTGAGCGTTCAAGGTGCAGTCTATTTCGCGGGAGTGTTGATCGATTGGCTTCGAACGCACTTCCGAGCCCAAGAGACACGAGTTGAGCCGACCTGAGAGCTGACTATGCCAACCGTATCGGTAGAAAACTATCTCAAGACCATCTACAGCTTGCAGGCGGAAGGTGATCGTGTGAGCACCAAGGTGCTCGCTGGTGCGCTTGATGTCTCACAGCCGTCTGTGACCAGTATGCTTCAGTCAATGGCGACTGAAGGGCTTGTTGAGTATCAACCGTATCGAGGCGCCTTACTCAGCGAATTTGGGCGCAGAATGGCTTTACAGGTCATTCGAAAGCACCGTTTGATCGAGATGTTTTTGGTCGAGACGCTCGGCTACACGTGGGACGAAGTTCATGACGAAGCGGAGGCCCTAGAACACGCCATCAGTGACCTACTAGCCGAGCGAATGGAGGCGTTCCTCGGCCACCCGCAATTTGATCCGCATGGGGATCCAATCCCGACGGCTGATGGTCACGTGCACCATCGCGACGTCATCCCGCTTCATGAGATTGTCCCCGGCATGAGTGTTCGAGTAGCCCGTGTTCTGGACCAAGCGCCGGATGTCCTCAGGCACCTGAACAGTGTCGGCATCGTGCCGGACTCCACAATCGAAGTGATCGATGTGCTTCCCTTTGATGGGCAAATGACCGTGCGCGTGCAGGATTCGGACGTTCCACTGAGCCGAAACCTCGCCTCTAGAATTGTGGTGACAGAGGCCTAGTTCATCTAAAGATGCGGAAGTTGGGCTCGTTGGTGATCTCTAGATAGAAGCCAAACGTAAAGTGAATCAAGCCATCTTGGTCCTTAAGACCTTCGGGCGGGTTGTGGAAAGGCGCAGCTTCCCGCACGGATCTGACGGCTTCGTCATCCAAGAAATCAAGGCCAGAACGCCGGCTCACGTGCAGTTGGCGTACACTTCCATCGGAATTCAAGGTGACGCGAACCGTTGAGTATCGGTCCTTCACCCCGTAGATATTTCCGGTGGGATCTCGGCGTTGGTAGACTTTATGTGCCGAATATTCTTCCGCGATCTGCAGCTTTACTCGGTCAAAAAATGCCCAGTAGCGCTCAGTTTTTCTGTTGAGAAGCGTCTTCTCGCCCTCATCCACGTCTCTCAAGTAGTCGATTGAGCCGCCTTGACCGGCCGGATTTACGATTCGCGAATCGTTGAGTTGAGGAAAAAGGGCTTGCGGATTCAACCTTTGTTCCTGGGCCGCCTGGGCCGCCTCGCGAGCCTCACTCTTGCCATCAGACTTTTCCAAAGGGGAGGGGAGGTCTGGGTCTTCGGCGCTGCGGGGCGATTCCTCGGCACGTTCTTCAGCGACTTCCTGAGAGTCCGGTGTCGGCTTTGGTTGAGGTTTTGGCGTGGGAGTTTCAGGGGCCCCAGGTAGGGCCTTTCGAACCTGCTCGCGGTCTGATTCCGACTCGTATTGGTCGATGAATCTCGCTTTCTCAGGCGTCTTTTCTACATCTGGCCTTTCAAATGAGACCACCTGTCCTGTGGGGTCTTCCTCTTCTTTTTCTTCCTCTGGAATCTCTTCGACGAGGCTCAAGGCGAGTGAGTTTTGACTTTGAATGGACGAGGGCTGAAGCGGCTCAACGTTGGTCGGCATTCGCCCCGTAAGTAGCAGGAGCGGCAGGTGCAAGAGTACTGAAAGCACAAAGCCGATCGCCACACTCCCCTGATGTGAATTGCGTTGTGTTGGTTTCAGACTCATGATTCACCGCACTCGGCGGATAAAACGCCAAACGCCACCGCGTTATTCTACACGTTTCCGAATTATTTCCAGAGACCACTTTTGGCATGTCACGCTTTGCGTTCGGCCATAACTCGGTGTAAGATGCAAAAAAGTATTACGATTACAGATGGCTTTTTAGGGATCGATTTCGCAGCACCCCGCGTGTGACACTTAGATGGGAAAAGATAGCACAGTTGTAACGGTAATCTCGAAGATTCCTCAGGAGCAGGCCAAAAGAGAGGCGTGCCTTGTGGTGATCAACGGTGCCGATTTGGGCAAGAAGTACGTGTTAGGCCAAGCCCACACTGTGATCGGCCGTTCTAGCAAGGTCGACATCCAAATCGATGAAGAGTCGATTTCTCGTTCTCACGCTACAATCGAGAATTATGGGGATAAGATTGTCGCTCGAGACCTTCAGTCCACGAACGGGACCTACGTCAACGACGTCGCGATTTCTGAAAGACCGCTCATGGATGGCGACCAGATTAAGATTGGCCGTACCATCTTCAAGTTTCTTAGCGGTTCCAACGTGGAGGCTCAGTATCACGACGAGATTTACCGGCTGACCACGACTGACGGTTTGACTCAGGTCTACAATAAGCGCTTCCTCTTGAAAGAGATGGAACGTGAGATGAGCCGCTCGCTTCGCTACGATCGGGAGCTTTCACTCATCATGTGTGATATCGACCACTTTAAGCCCATCAATGACACGTACGGCCACCTTGCCGGCGACCATATCTTGCGCCAACTCGCAAAGCGCATAAGAGAACATATTCGCCGAGACGATATCGTCGCTCGCTACGGTGGAGAGGAGTTTGCGCTGGTGCTGCCCGAAGTGGACAAGCATAAAGCGGGTCAAATGGCCGAAAAGCTCCGCAAGATTATCTCCGACCAACCCTTCATCTTCGATAATATCACCATCCCGATCACGCTCTCGATGGGAATTTCCGATCTGGAAGAGTACAAGAAGGTGGTGCCGAATTCTTCTGAATCTGACGTCAACCCGTTTGCGTTCATCAAACTTTCGGACGACAGATTGTATCAAGCCAAACAGAGCGGTAGAAACCGCATTGTCATCGGCTGATTCACTCGGTAATCAAATTAGCGAAAACTCTATCTTAGTCTCCTGACCCTTGAGAGAATATGAGACGCACCAAAATTGTATGCACACTCGGCCCAGCCTCTACCTCCGAAGACATGATCGCGGAGCTGATTTTGGCTGGTATGAATGTCGCTCGCCTGAATTTCTCGCACGGAACCCACGATATCCACGCTCGCGTATTTGAAGATATTCGCAGGATTTCGGCGGAACTCAGAAAACCCGTGGCGATTCTTCAAGACTTGCAGGGGCCTAAAATCCGCGTTGGCAAGTTTGAGGAGGGGCAGATCGAGCTCGTTGATGGCGCTGATTTCACAATCTCAGTGGACGATTTCGTCGGGAACCAGGAACGCGTCTCGACCACATACAAAGAGCTCCATCGGGATGTCAAAGCGGGTGATATTCTCCTGCTTGATGACGGTCTGCTCCAACTCCGTGTCGCCGGTGTTCACGGACCCGAAGTCCATTGTGTCGTAGAGATCGGTGGAACGCTCAAGAACAATAAGGGCATCAACATTCCTGGTGCAGCCGTCTCGGCGCCCAGTTTGACGCCAAAGGACGAAGAGGACTTGAGCTTTGGTCTCGACCTTGGAGTCGACTTTGTAGCTCTGAGTTTTGTGAGGTCGCCGCTCGACATTCACCAACTCCGGGCCCGGATGCCGGAGAAGCGGCACCCGAAGATCATTTCAAAGATCGAGAAACCTCAAGCGATCGATGTTCTCGAGGACATCATTTCGGTTTCGGATGGGATCATGGTCGCTCGCGGGGACTTGGGCGTTGAGCTTCCTCCTCAAAAGGTGCCGATCATTCAGAAACGCGCGATTCGGATTGCGAATTCAATGGGTAGGATATCCATCACAGCGACGCAGATGCTCGAATCGATGACGGAAAACTCCAGACCCACCCGTGCTGAAGCTTCAGACGTTGCGAACGCCGTTCTCGATGGGACCGACGCTGTCATGCTTTCCGGCGAGACCGCGTCAGGCAAGTATCCAGTTCAGTCGGTACGCATGATGGCTGATATCATCAACGAAGTTGAGTCCCACGGGCACGCGAAACTCGAACTCGACGCATCGGAGCACTTGAAGACGTTCCCAGCTGCTGTGGCACGCTCCGCCGCGGTCGCTGCGCACGAACTGGACGTCAAAGGGATCGTCGTGCTTACGCTCACGGGGTCTACTGCTCGACTTTTGATGACCTACAGGCCTAACAAGCCAATCTTCGCGTGTACGCCTGATGAGAAGCTCGCCCGTCAAATGGCTCTTTACTGGGGAGTCGCACCGCACCATATCGAGCTCGATCTCTCAGCGGACACGGACGGCGACCAGCAGTACACATCGGAAAACGCGATTCAGCGAATTGAAGAGGTTCTCAAACAGAATCACGAAGTGACGACTGGCGACGAAGTGATCGTGGTGATGGGCTCGCCTGTGCGCCCGCACGCAGAGACTAATCTGATTAAGTTCCACCGCGTCGGTTAGTTCGTCTTTAGTCGCGCTGACTGGCGCAGGTCCTAACTGCCGTTCCATCTGGTCGGTTGAAATTGGCACATGTCACATCGAACCGTGAAGCCGTATCGAATGGACAGGTTTGATTTCCGGTCACGGAGCCACTCCCACATTTCAACGAACAATAGAACGTGCCAGCGCGCAGGTTGACGCACGCCGCGTTGTCGGGACACGAAGAGTCTTCGTCGCAGCGTCGAGTACAGTAGCCAGGCTCGTCAGGGCTAAAATAGTCCGTCAGGCAAACGCCGCCGATGCACTGAGAGTCTTGTGTACATTCGCCTCCGATGGCCACGAAGCCTTCAAAATAGCAGGCGTCATTCCACTCCAAGCCTGTCTCACCTCGAGAAGGGACACCGATACACGTTAGCCCTGCTGCACAAGAACCAGGTGTGCATTTACTCAGACAGTGGTCGAAATCTACGCTGGGGTCCAGCGGAGCGGCTTCCGCAGCGAAACACGCCCCATCGACCCCGCAACTCTCAGAATCGCATGAGCGGGCCGCACAATAGCCCTGAGAAGGAGAATTAGGGCAGGTGTCGTCTGTGTTGCTTCCGCACCGACATTCTCCAGAAGCACATTCATCATCTGCGTTGCATGCTGTGCCGTTCGGACTGCCGCTCAGGCACTCGCCGTCCACACAGCTGAGTCCCTCGTCACAGGGCGAGGTCGTGAAACCATCGCCGGTCTGCCGACACGTCAGTAGAGTCACGCTATCGTAGCAACTTCGGTCACCAGGCTGGCACACAGGGGGATCCACACACTCTGCGTTTTCGCACACCTGGCCTTCATCACACGCCGTCGTCTCAAAGCTTTGCCCATCAGCCCTGCAAACTCCGACGGTCGTCTCGTCGGTACAAGAGCGCTCCATCGGACAACAGACACCACAGCTTGGTCCAGTATCTTCTTCGGGAGTTGTTTGACCATTGGTCGGCGTCGTCACGTTATTCGTTGGGCTCGAAACGTTGTTGGTGGTCCCCATATCCGCGTTGTTGCTGGTCTCGCCCTCAGCGCATGCGCCAAGGAGGACCAAAATGCCGACAAGACCAAACCGAATCATCATGATGGGTGCAACTCTTTATGAATCTCTTCGACTCTGGAGAGGAGTTCGTTGAGGAATAGTCGGTGTTTCTGAAGCATGTGCTGCCCATATAGCCATCCCGCGGTGGCACCGAGCAGTGCTCCCGGAATTCTTCCGCGAATCAATGACCCACCGGAGAAGAAGCCTAGCTGAGCGCCCACGACCACGGTCTCGAGTGGGAGCTCCATGTCTTTACTGAGCTGTTCAAATTCATCGAGCATCGTTTCAAGTAGCGCGGTAGCGGCTCGGAACTCCTTGCGTCGCACGTGCGACTCTACTCGAAAAAGGGTGGCAGAGAGCTCGCCTAGTCGGTGCTCAAAATCTGCCGCAGTGTCGATGAAATTTCCCATGTGTCGGACTCCTCAAAGCCAAGAGCATAGCGAGTCGTTGGCTTTGAGTGAACCACAATTGTCGATTTTATCGGTCCGGGGTACTTGCAGCACCGAAGAAGCGGACATTTTGGAAGGTATGAATGAGCGTGCCTTCGCCAGTCGACTCGTTAATCGAGAGGAGTTCGCCATCTCGGGTCAGGCCGTAAAGTGTGCCCCAGGCTGCGATCAAACCGAATATTCGGTCGTAACCGATGGGTCCAATTTCGGTGCCTTCGCCCGTGGCGCGGCTGACTTGAACAAGGTGGTCTTGGGTCTCATCGTGCTTCGACGTCATGAAGAGCGTGTCGAACTTATTGACCACACAATCGCCGCTTGAGTAGAAGTTCTGACCCACATCACCCAGAAGCGATGCAGCTCCAGTCAAACGATTGATGGTGTAAATCTTGTCTTGGCCAGTCACGAAGACGGTACCGTCAAAGTCGATCGCCATGCCGTTCGGGTCCTCAACGTCGATCCCAAAGTCACCGATCTTCGCCCACGTGTTGTTGGCGTCATCGTAGGCATAAAAGCCGTCGAAGGTGACGCCGTAGAGAGTGCCGTCGGGATGAGTGTCGATATCCTGAAGGTTCGGAAGCTCCTCGAGTACCGATTGGATCTCCTTCTTGAAGGGATCGATGAGGTAGAGAGTATCGCCTGAGTGTGCGTAGAACGAGCACTGAATGCCGTCATTGATCTCGTCATTACAGTTGTTGTCGACGTGATCGCAGATCTCTTGGAGCAGCGGAGAGCGGCGTCCATCGTTGTCGTCACAATCTTGGCCACCACATTCGAAACTCAGCGAACCGTCGCGATCTTGGTCGCATTCGTCAGGAATATTGTTGTTTGGATTTGTGATGATGTCCGGCGGACTATCTTCCGGCGCCATGTCCACCACATCGGCGTCTGGCGTGTCGTTGTTTTGGTCTTCCGTGCCCATATCACTTGGATTGTTGACGTTATTGTCTACACGCCCCCGTGGTACACAGGTATCGTTGAGTTGGTCATAGAGTTCATCATCCTGGCATTGGCGCTGCTCCGCATCTGAACAAGCCACCGTCAGGGCCAACAAAATCAACATTAAAATCTTCAAAATCAACTCCTGCATTGACGACGCGGCGGACATTAGTCAGACCAAGAGTGAAAAGCAACCACTCAGGAAAGTTTCTTGAGACTTCGTGTGTTTCGCTCCGTCCGATGACTGGAATCAGAACGTATGCAAACTAGAATTACTGAGCTGAAAGGCGCCAAAACCAACAATCTAAAAAATGTAACGTGTGCGCTGCATCACAACACGCTCACGGTGGTGACGGGTGTGAGTGGATCGGGCAAGTCGAGCCTGGCCTTCGACACGTTTTATGCCGAGGGACAACGTAGATATACCGAGTCACTCTCGACTTACGCGCGTCAGTTCTTGCAGAGAATGCAAAAGCCGCCATTTCAGTCGATGACCAACATCCAGCCGGCTGTGGCGTTGCGCCAGAAGAACGAGATCAACAACGCGCGCTCTACCGTGAGCACCGTGACCGAGCTCGATGACCACTTTGGACTCCTTTTCACACACGCTGGAGTAACGCATTGTCCGTCGTGCCGCGCGGTTGTTCGCCGCGACAACGTGCCCAATGTGATGGACTACTTGCTGACCAAACTCGCGGACAAACGGTTGGTGATCGTGGCAGACGTGGAGGCCCCGAGCGAACATAGAAACGCCATCTTGACCCAGCTGATCCAAGAGGGATTCCGACGGATGTGGATTGACGGGCAGGCTGTGGATTTTGCCGATGACGAGGTTGAATCTCTGCTTTCGCGCGATGTGTTCTCGGTCGTTGTCGACCGCGTCGTGGCAAATGAAGAAGGAAAGGGCAGGGTACGAGAAGCCATCGAGACGGCGTTTGGTGTCGGAAAGGGAAGAATTCGGGTCTTCGAGCATCGCAGTGAGAACCCGGAAATCGTTTTTGACCGCGCATTCGCGTGCAATGAGTGCGGCGAGTCCCTCGTAGAGCCTCAGCCTGCGCTATTCAGCTTCAATTCTTCCCTGGGTGCATGTCAGGCGTGCAATGGCTATGGGAGAAGTGTAGGACTGGACTTCAAGAAAATCATTCCGAATGCGGGGAAGACCCTGCATGAGGGCGCGGTCGCAGCATTCCAAACGCCTAAGCACAGTGCATGGCAGCGAAAACTCATCTCGGCCTGCATGAAGCGCGGTGTCCCTATCGACATTCCTTTTGGAAAGTTGCGACGAGAAGACCAGACGTGGGTGAAGAATGGTGACGCAACCTGGCCAGGAGTGCGAGGTTTCTTTGAAGAGCTTAAGGGTGAGCAATACAAAGTCCACGTCCGAATATTCATGGCGAAGTTTCGTGGATTTGATGATTGCGAGGCCTGCCTCGGAACCCGACTCAGTCAGGACGCCCGAAACACCACGGTGAAGAGTAAGACAATCGCCGATGTTTGGGCCATGTCCATTCTGGAGGCTTCGGAGTTTTTCGAATCACTGGAACTCGACGAAGTGGAGTCTGCCAAGGTCCATCACCTACTCGAGGAGATACAGTATCGCCTCAAGTACCTCAACGAAGTCGGGCTGGGCTATCTGCAGCTCGGTCGGCAGTCTCGAACGTTATCGGGTGGGGAAATGCAGAGGATTCACCTTACCACAAACCTCGGGCGCGCTTTGACGGACACACTCTACGTTCTGGATGAGCCGACGGCGGGGTTGCATGCCCGCGACTCTGCCCGACTTTTGACGATTCTGAAGGGGCTCCGAGATCTGGGGAACACAGTTCTCGTGGTGGAACACGATCCCGATATCATCGAGGGCTCAGATCGTGTGATCGAAATCGGTCCCCGCGGCGGAGAACAAGGCGGCGAGCTGCTCTTTGAGGGGACCATCAAAGAATTTGAGAATGAAGACACGCCCACCAGCAACTCGTTGCACTCGCGTGTCCATGTCCCTTCGAACGCGAAGCAATCGCAAAGTGCCATTGAGATTTGTGGAGCCTCAGAGAACAACCTCGAAAATGTTCATGTCAAACTTCCCTGTGGGCAGTTGGTCGCCATCACCGGTGTGAGTGGATCCGGGAAATCAACTCTGATGAACAGCGTGCTCTACAACAACTGGCTCCGACTTCATCAAGGCGGGGTTGACGCTGGCGCAGTCGAGGAGATTCGAGGCCTTGAGCAGTTCTCCGAACTCGTCCTCATGGACCAGGCGGCGATCGGGCGTTCTTCGCGCTCCAATCCCCTGACATACTCAGGTGCTTATGACGATCTGAGGAAACTCTTCTCCAAGAGTGATGACGCCAAAAAGCTTGGGCTGAGCACAGGCGATTTCTCTTTCAATGTGCCCGGCGGACGCTGCGAATCGTGTCAGGGTCTTGGCTATGTCACGGTTGAAATGCATTTCATGGCCGATATCGAAGTTGTTTGCGAAGAGTGCAATGGCCGCCGCTTTGGTCCCCGTGTCCTCGCCGCAAAATATCGAGGAAAAACCATCCAAGATGTCTTCGAAATGACCATTCGAGAGGCATTGGAGTTTTTCACCAAATCAAACGCCATTCGTAAAAAGCTTCAGCCTTTTGCAGACGTCGGTTTGGGGTATCTCAAACTCGGCCAAGCCACCTCAACGCTCTCGGGCGGCGAGGCTCAGCGCGTTAAGCTCGCCTCGTACATTGGAAGTGGCAAGAGCCGCCAGTCAACGGACAAGCCTATAGCGTTCATCTTTGACGAACCCACCATTGGTCTGCACTTGCTAGATATCGAGACCCTCCTAAAGGCGCTGAGGCAACTCATTCAGGCCGGAGATTCAGTGTTCGTCATTGAACACAACATCGACTTCATCGCGAATTGTGACTGGGTGATCGATTTGGGGCCGGGCGCTGGACCTGACGGTGGGAAAATCGTAGCCGAAGGCCCGCCAAAGGAAATTGCTAAGAACCCAGAAAGTCTCACGGGGCAATACTTGGGAGCCTCAGTTTAGGTCGGGACCCGCATCCGCTTCCTCTCCACCTTCTGGAGTCACCAAATCTTCAGGAGAGGGCGCAAAGACATCCAGGAATTTTTCAGACGTCTCTTCAACGCGGGTGCGAAGACTCAAAATGATGAGCAGGAGTAGAATCAAGGCCACGATTTGCGCGACCAGTAAACTCCGAGGCGCACTTCTACGCCTTCGGGGACTTCGGCGGTACTTCACGGTTCATTCTCAAACACGAGCTCGGACGGACGAACGCCCTTGAGCTGAACTTCGAATTTAGATTCGCCTCGGTTGGAGACTAGTCTCGGCACGAAAGCGATAGCCACAGTGTCATCAAGCATGCCAATGGCGTCGCGCATCGCGAAACCAAACCCCTCGATCATCCCCGACTCGTCTTTAAAGCGTGCCCTCAAGTGTTTGTTTGAGATCACCCTCACGTTGAGCGCTTTTGACCGCCGGGAGAGCAGTGTGGGTTCAGGGTTGCCCGCACCAAACGGAGCCAGTTTATTGAGGTCCACAATGAACTGGCGATCGATCTCATGAAGTTCCACTTCAGAGTCGATCTTGAGCCTGGGCCTTGGAATGGTTCCGTCATCGAAGACATTTGCAATGCTCTCGTCGATTCGGTCTCGAAAGGCTTCCAAATTGACGGCGTCTAATGACAATCCAGCGGCAGCCGAGTGCCCACCCCACGTGGCGAGGAGGTCACCTACCGAATTTAGGGCCTCGACAATGTTGATTCCATCGATCGAACGCGCGCTTCCTTTGGCAAACCCGTCTTCAATCCCCATCAAGAACGCCGGCCGATGGTATTTCTCCATCAGTCGGCTCGCCACAATGCCGAGTACACCGCGGTTCCAGTCTACGCCCGCCACCACGAGTGCCCGCCGATTCAAGTCGATTTGCTCCTCGGCCTGCGCGAGCGCATTATGAAGTATCTCCTTCTCTTCACCCTGGCGCGCACGGTTCAGTTGCTCCAGCTCCTCTGCCAATTCGGTTGCACGGCCGTAGCTAGTGGTGGTGAGCAACTCAACACAAATTGAAGCGTCTGACATGCGTCCTGCAGCGTTGATGCGTGGCGCGAGGCGGAAACTAATGGTTCGTGTGGAGATCGGACCGACTTCAACTTGAGCGCGGTCCATCAGCGCCGAGACCCCGGCGCGACGCCTGGAGCTGAGCACCTCAAGTCCAAGTCGCACAAAGACGCGGTTCTCATCCACGAGGGGCACCACGTCAGCCACAGTTCCGAGTGCAACCAGGTCCAAATATTCGCGCAGGTCAGGTTCCGGTATGATCTTAAAAATACCGCGCTTTCGCAGCTCCGACCTCAAGGCGACCACAAAATTGAATGTGACGCCAACGGCAGCCAGTCCCTTAAAAGGAAAATCGCAATCTGAACGCAGCGGGTTTAAGACGGCCACAGCAGGTGGAAGAACCTCAGGGACCGTATGGTGGTCCACCACAATGGTCTTCATGCCGAGTTGCTTCGCGAGTCGAATCTCGTCTGCATTGGAGATTCCGCAATCCACAGTGATGATAAGGTCCGTGCCTTTCGCATGTAATCTTCTCACGGTCTCGATATTCAGTCCGTAACCGTCCTGAGTACGAACCGGGATATAATAATCCACCCGTGCACCAAGAGCCTTTAAAAACCCGTAGAGAACCGATACGGAACAGGTTCCGTCCACGTCGTAGTCCCCATGGACCGTAATCATCTGTCCGGCATCTATTGCGCGCAGAACCTCACGAACGGCGCGCCTCATATCCTTCATCAGGAAGGGATCGTGCATGGACTTCAACGTGGGATTCAGGAAGCCGTCCCCAAGCGTTGCGTTGTTTATGCCCCGGTTTACAAGGATTCTGGCGGTGAGAGGGCTAATCCCTAAATCTTTCGCTAGCGCGAGACAAATCTCAGGCGGGGGCTCGTTGACTATCCAATCCCGAGTATGTCTCGTCTCGCTTGCCATGATTCAAACACCAACGTCGGTTGTGGACCAACGTCACTAGAAACTGATTTCGGGTCTCAAACATTTCTTCTAATCACCCAAAGGAGGACTGACCCGATGTTACGCAACTGACTCGGTACGTGCCTTAAGCTCTCGGCGAGTTGCAAGATAGCGGTGCATGAACAACATCGCTGGAGAAGCAACAAAAACCGAGCTGTAGGTACCCACAATGATGCCAACGATAAGTGCGAAGGCGAAGTCCTTAATCAGACCCGCACCGAACACGAAGATGGCTCCAACAGCGACCAGTGTGGTCAAGCTCGTCATAATGGTACGGCTTAGCGTGTCGCTGATCGCCTGATTGATGGTGTATTCGATTTCATTCTCGCCTCGGTCAGCCAAAGCCTCACGAATTCGGTCGAAAACCACGATCGTATCGTTGAGTGAATAACCCACCACGGTAAGAAGGGCCGCAATCGTTGGCAGCGTGATTTCCATTTGGATCAATGAGAACACACCCACCGAAATCGCAACGTCGTGTGCGAGTGCCAAAACCGCGCCGGGTGCGTACCTCAAGTCGAATCTGAATGCGATATAGGCGAGGATAAGAAAGAGAGCCACGACGAGCGAGAGCACGCCCGAATCCCGGAGCTGCTTACCTACGCGTGGACCAACGGTCTCCAAACGCTCGATACCGCCGACTGGATTGAATGTATCCGGAAGAGCCTTCGCAAAACCTTCGGTCACCTTAGATTGGAGGTCTTCGAATCGAACGATCTGGCGCTTCTCAGCACCGGTTGTATCGATTTCGACCTCAACAGGGCCTACGAGGGGTGCAAGCGCGGCTGAGATGGCTTCGTTAGAAACTTCGCCATCAAAGGTCAGGTCCATTCTTTCAGGGTTCTCGTCGCTCCACACCAAGTTCTTGAGCGTTCCAACCTTCGCGAGCTCTGGGCGAAGGCTTTCGATCTTCGCCTGGTCTACGATGGCGATTGCGGAGGTCTGAACCAAAAACTGGGTTCCGGAGCTTCCGAACTCCTGAACGTTCGCGTCTGGGAAACCAGCTTCAGCAGCCGCAGCGCGAACAGTGTCGGAGTCCAACGGCTTCTCGAACTTCAAGATCATGTCCGTTCCGCCCTTGAAGTCGATCCCGTAGTTCAGGCCCATAAAGGCAACAATCGCTACGGACGCAAGCACGACAAGCAAGGAAACCGAGCCGGCCGCCTTGGCCTTCGATAAGAAATCGAAGAAGAATCCATCAGGTATAATTTTCAACATATCGAATTCCTTTCCTCGATCAGATACTGATTACGTCGGAGGTCGACGCTGGGGTCTTGGTGTCAAACATCAAGCGAGTGAAGAACACCGCCGTAAAGATCGTGGAGACGATACCAATCAGAAGTGTAACGGCGAATCCGCGAATCGGGCCCGTACCGTATTGGAGAAGCACAAGGCCAGCGATACCCGTCGTGACGTTGGCATCGACAACCGCTGACAACGCTTTTTCGAATCCAAGTGAGACTGACTCTCTAGAACCTCTTCCAGCTCCAAGTTCCTCGCGAACACGCTCGTAGATAATAACGTTGGCATCAACGGCCATACCGATGGTGAGAATGATACCAGCGATTCCGGGAAGCGTGAGCGTCGCTCCGATAGCCGCCAAAGCAGCCATGATCAAGAGCATGTTAAACGTCAGGGCGATACACGAGTAGAAGCCTGCAGCCTTGTAGTAAATCAGCATAAGCAAAATAACTAAAATCATGCCGATCATGAAAGCGCGCACACTTCGATCGATGGAATCCTGACCCAACGACGGACCGACAACGGTCTCAAATTGCTTTTCGATCGGAGCGGGTAGGGCGCCGTGACGAAGCACGATCACAAGGTCCTCAGCTTCTGCGAGAAGCTCTGCCTGCGACTGCATGGAGCCGAACGAAATCTGAGCCCTTCCGCCTCGAATGGGTTCGTTGAACACTGGGGCGCTCTTAACGATATCGTCGAGCATGATGGCCATACGCTTTCCGACGTTATTTGCACTAAGGTCGCCGAAGAGTTCAGCGCCCGTGCTGTCGAAGTTAAGCGCGGTGTAAGGCTTGTTGAACTGCTGGTCGATCGCAGTACGTGCTTCCTGAATCGAATCACCCGTGAGCTCAACCTTTTTGAACACGTAATAGGTCTTCCAGTAGGAACGCTCCTCATCCAAGTTGGTCTTTTCAACGTCCTTGTAAATGGGGTTGTGCTCGTATCCTATGATGTGCGTATCAGGGACTTTCCCTTCAAAGAATGCCTTCAACGCCTCTTTGTCTTTGTGCGTTACAGAGCGGAATCCCCCGTCGATGATACGAAGTTGGAATCCTTGCGGAAGTCTTCCCGAGAAGCTCTCGAAGAACCCGTTGGTCCCGGCATCATCCACCATTCTGAACTGCAACTGAGCCGTCTGGCCGATAAGTCGGCGTGCACGGTCAACGTCGGTTTCTTTCAGACCAGGCAACTGAACCACGATATCTGAGGTTCCTTGTCGCGTAATGCTGGGCTCAGCCACACCGAGCGCATCGACACGCTGGCGGATGGTTTCAACAGCCTGCTGGACCGCAAAATCCTTGGTCTCGGTGATGTACTCTTCGTCCACGACGAGGTGCACAGTGCTGCCGGCCATGTCCACTTTTTTGTAGGACTGGAAGAACTCCATGAATTCTTCATCGAGCGCTGCCTTGCCGGATTCGTCGGCGAACGCAAGCACGAGGTAGTCCGAGTCGTCAGGATGTGTCACGGTGACATCGAGGCCGTCATTTCGGTCCTTTAGACGAGTCTCAACGTCGCGTGCAGTGCGGTCGAGCTTGTCCTGCACCGCTCGGTCAACCAGAACGTGATACTGCAGAAGCAAGCCCCCCTGAAGGTCCAAGCCCAACGTGAGTGGGGCGAGGTCGTACTTCATGACAAGTGAAGCAAGGGGCCCCTGGTCGGCTGGAAACTCTCCATCGAGCTTGCCATCCATGGCGTCGAATACGGTAGGGACCAATCCGTAAGCCGCCCCGATTAGGGCGATGACTACGACGATCCATCTCAACTTTAACGAACTCATGTGTTATTTCGCTCCGCCATTCTTATTTCTTCTCTTCGGATTCGCCTTCGATTTCGGCGAATCCTTCGATATTTGCGCGTCTCATCTTCATCTTTACGCCTTTTGCGATTTCAAGCGTGACCCGCTTTTCGTCGATTGACGTAATCTTGCCGTATACACCGGCGTCGGTGACGACCTCGTCTCCAACTTTCAATGACTTCAAGAGCTCTTGATGCTTCGCCTGAGCTTTTGCCTGGGGGCGCCAAATCAATAGCCAGAACACTCCCATGACCAAAATCAAGGGGATCAGCATCTGCCCGATTCCTGGGGCTGCCGGGGCCGATTGTGCAATCAACACGAGGCTAGATAGTCCGGTCATGTAGTCATACTCCGATACGAACAAAAAGTAGCGGTTTGGAAGGCTTACATCACCTCACAGACCGCAAAGTCGAAAGCGTTTATCAGCGTTCCCTGATGAGGTCAAGGCCGGCAAGGGGCCTCGCGCCCCTGTCTTGCGTAGTAAGCCGTTCTGAATTCATCGAGCTCGCCCGCTTCAATGGCGCCTCGAAGCCCGCTCATCAAGTTCAGGTAGTAGTGAAGATTATGCCAAGTGCAGAGTCGGGCCGCCAAGATCTCTTTTGCTCGGTAAAGATGGCGCACGTAAGAACGCGTGTACGTCTTGCATACATAACACGAGCAGTTTGGGTCGATAGGTGAAAGGTCTTTGGCGTACTCGGCGTTTCGAACGACGACCGGCCCCTCGCTCGTCAAACACTGGCCATTTCGCGCGTTTCGAGTGGGTAAAACACAATCGAACATATCAATTCCGCGGGTCACGCACTCGACCAGGTCGTCGGGTTTTCCGACGCCCATCAAGTAGCGCGGACGATCGCCTGGCATCTTCGGAGCCGTAAACGCCACCGTGTCGTACATCGCCTCGATATCCTCGCCTACACTCAAGCCGCCGATAGCCAGGCCTTCAAAGTCCATCACCGCGATTTCTTCAAGGTGCCGTGCGCGCCATGTCTCGCTAGTTCCACCCTGAATGATGCCAAACATCGAACAATCTTCACGGGTCCGGGCGTCCAAACACTCTTTTTCCCATCGCGTTGTCCGCGCGAGACTCTTTGCAAGGTAGTCGTCCGTGGCTCCTGCGGGTGGACACTCATCGAAAGCCATCATGATATCACTGCCGAGTGTCTCTTGAATCTCCACAACCTTTTGAGGGGTAAAGAGGTGCTTCGAGCCCGAAATATGGTCTCGAAACTCCACCCCATCCTCTCGAATCTTGCGAAGTTCCTTCAAAGAAAACACCTGATAGCCGCCAGAATCAGTGAGGATCGGGTGATTCCAATTCATGAATCGGTGGAGACCGCCATGGGCTTCGATGACCTCAAGTCCTGGCCTCAAATAGAGGTGGTAGGTGTTCCCGAGAATGATCTGAGCTCCGACGTCGCCATGAAGCTCTTCGGGGGTCATCGCTTTGACTGTTCCCTGCGTACCCACGGGCATAAAAATAGGTGTCTTTACCTCGCCGTGTGGAAGCTTGAGCACACCGGTTCTTGCGTCCCCATCGGTAGCCTGCACCTCAAACGAAAATTCTGAACAACGGACACTCATAAACGGATTCCAAAATCTGGCGAAGCTAGAGGATGAGCATCGCGTCTCCATAGGAATAGAAACGGTATCGCTCGGCAATTGCAATCCTGTAGGCCTCTTGCATCGTTTCGACGCCCGTGAAGGACGCCACGAGTGCGAGTAAAGTCGATTGCGGCAGGTGAAAATTGGTAATCAAATGGTCGACGTAGTGCGGCGGATTTCCAGGCCTTAAAAAGAGAGCCGTTTTTCGGGTTCCTGGTTCGAAAGGCGAGGGCAGTCTGGCTTCGGATTCGAGGACGCGCGTCGTTGTTGTGCCTACCGCGAAGACACGCCGCTGCGTAGCTTTCGCCTCACTCAATGTCTTCGACGCCTCTTCATTCAACGTGTACCGCTCGTAATGCATGACGTGTTCGCTGAGTTTCGACGCGCTCACGGGGCGAAAGGTCCCTGGTCCAACATCAAGAGTGACGTGAACGAGCTCGACGCCTTTCGATATCAATTCTTGGAGCAGCGCTTGGTCAAAGTGTAGGCCGGCTGTCGGAGCCGCCACCGAACCAGGTTTTTCGGCGTACACAGTCTGGTATCGCTCGTCGTCATTCAGTTCACTCGGCGGGGCGTCTTGCCGCTTTTTTACGATATAGGGGGGCAAGGGCAGGGTGCCGTGTGACTCCAACGCATGCAGGAGGCCAAGTTCGAAGGAGCCGCGAAGCCTCAACAGGCCTTCGTGATCTCCAGTTACCTCTACAACCCCGAAGTCAAACTCAAGAATTTGCCCAATCTGTGGACGTTTACTGGCCTTGCACATGGCCAGAAACTCTCGTTCCCCGGCCGAAGTCCAGACGTCTTCGCCGCTTGTTCCGAGCGCTTCCACCACTAAGAGTTCAACTCGGCCACCGCTAGGTTTTTTCCCAAACACTCGTGCGGGAATGACGCGAGAATTATTCGCGACTAGAAGGTCGCCCGGCTCAAAGAAGTCAGCGATTTCCCGAAACTTTTGGTGCCCGAAGGACCCGGAGTTCCGGTCCACGACCAAGAGTCTTGATTTCGGGCGTTCTGGTAAAGGAAAAGCCGCAATCAACTCGTCGGGGAGTTCAAAATGATAGTGGCTGATATCGTCGAATTCGTCTTGCATGCACGTATACGAAGTTAGAGCGGCGCACGTGCTACCATACCGTTCAAAATTGTGCAGTGGAAAGACGCATCGAATTGGCTGATGGTACGCCTCGTGCTATCATCCGCCGACCCGATACCGCGAAACCGCTTATGTCAAATGAATCACCGGAAAAAAGCCAGCGCATTGACCGCATCAGGGCCATTGTGAATGAGGATTACGAGCGCGTGACCTCCACAGACGATCCCTACGTGATTCTGAATTTGCCTGGCAATGCCACTTGGGAAGAGGCGACCGCGCGATATGAGCGTTACGAAAGGTTTTATCGGGCTGAGAATTTTCAAAGACTCGGCGACGTTGACTTAACTCGAAAGGCTCTCGATATCCGAAGGGTTGTCGGCCGAGCTATCATCGATATTCAAGGGGTTATGGAGTCCAACTCGGTGGACTCAGAGGCTATGGACGGTGTCTCAAATACTGGCGTTTTGGCACTCGACCCGAACGCTTCTGCACTGGCGGATATTTATTTTCGAGACGGCCTTACGTTCTTGAAGCTCGGTGATTTGGACAATGCGCTTGAGTGTTTTAGGACAGGCAGCGATTACGATCCCACGCGTGGTTCTATCCTCGCGTACCGTGCGTACACCGCCTATCGAAAGACCCCTCTTGACCCGACCGTTGCGGAAGAGTCGAGGAAGAATCTCTATCAAGCTACGCGAATGGATCCTGCGAATGCAGACATCTGGGTTCTGGTCGCTCGTTACCATATCAAGCAGAAAGACGGTGACGAAGCGGAATCTGCCATTGCGAAGGTCAGGACCTTGGATCCCAAACATCCGAAACTCGGGAAATTGCTACGGAACGCGACTAGTTTCTAGGGCACGGAATCAAAGCCCACCGAAACCACCATTTCTTCGTCCGTCGTTCGGACACCAGTCACCCCTACCGCATATCCGGCCCTGTCAAAGACCCAGCGTGCTCGTGCAAGCACACCGAGCGTTGAATCGGTATCGGTAAGCCCCGCAGTACCGATTCGAATTTGGTGGAATCTGTACTCAAGATTCCAGCCGCCAAAGAGACCAAGGTTGTCGCCATCTGTGTGATGTGCGCGCCAGAGGTTGAGCGTGGTGAGGCCGCTGACGTCCAGCCAACTCTCGTTCGTGTCTTGGAGCCAGAGGTGAGCACGGAGCTTTGAGAGTTGTGCTGATGAATCCGCGCGCCAGTTAATATCCTGGCAAGGAGATGGACATCGGAAGTCGGCTCCGAGTTCAACATTGCCCAGTTCGACTCGAAGACCCGTGTGCAATCCCCATCGGGAAGCCTCAGCATCTCCGTCGAGATACATTCCAATAGGAACTCTCAATCCAAACTCTCTTGACTCAAGCTCTTGCTCTAGGCCTGCCCACCCAAAATGGAGGCCGGGGCGCCTTGTGAACTCGAAGGGTGCTGCGTCTTGGTTCAGAAGACCTCGTTGAGAAAATCCGTAAACTTCATACGAAATCTGGCCCTTTGGACGCAGGATGTGGGTGAAGTTTGAGAATCGACCTTCGATATTTATTTCACCCTTTAGTTCAGGAAGAAGCGACGCTGAGGTCGAGCCCTCAAAGCCAACTTCGGTCGGAACCACGCCGAAATTCCCAAGGAGATTTAGACCAGGCTCCAACGCAAGTGCACGTCGGCCAAAGCGGTGCGTGAGCCCAACGCCGGCGTTGATGGAGTGTACCCAAGACGAGTCAAAGAGCTTTCCGAGATACAAGAGCTGCGTCTTGGACCTCACAAGCGGCCCCTCAGAGGCAGCCTCGAAGAGTAGTCCAAGGCCTCCCGGTCTTTGATAATCGGAGCTCTCTCCAAAGAGCGTGAAGCTGTGATTTGTGCCACGAAGCGAGAGGCCGAAGCTTGAGCCGCGTGAAAGATCTAGGCGTTTGGCTTCACCAAGCCTCAATCTCAACACATCGTCTGAGCCCTCAAAGGCGGTAAACCCCAGGCGATGAGCAGAGTCCGCAGCAATTCCCAATTCTCCGACGGCCGAGATCAAGGGTTCCTGACCCCAAAGCGCTTGCACCGATATCCAATCGGTCTCTTGAGCTGATTCTGCCTGAGAAAGCACGACACCCGCACCAAACCATTCGTTGGACCCGTAGGTACCCAATCCGACACCCAGACTTTCTCGTGGGAATTCAAAACGAAAGAGCATCGCGGCCGCGCTGGCTTCATGAATTGTCAGGTCAGTGGCGTATCGGGGGGGGAGCAGGCCAAGGCTTCCATCACCGGAAACGGGCAGTCCATTGACCTTGAGTCCTTCGGCTTGTGCTTGAAGTCGCTCGGCTCGAATTCCCACGCTTTCAACGCCGGTCCAAGAACAGGTGGTGGAGTCGAATTGGTCTCCATGAAACGCGCCGACACCTACATTCTCTGCTCGGAACTCAGTTGGGGTTCCGGTTAGTCGAGCAATTCTAGTGCTTTGACCGCTGGTTTTTAGTTCCATTCCCGCCATGGACCATGTCCCGGCCGACCACTCCCATTCATCGATGACGAAATCGTCTGAACGAAGACCTTGGCAGCGAATTCCCGTATCAAATGCGCATGTCTCGGCGCTCAGTGTTTGATTCGCCAACCTCAAGGCTAGCGCCTCAGGCGTCCAAAACGCTGTGCTCACCGATTCCTTCAACGATTCACAAGGAATGGTGGTCTCCGCATACGCAAGTGCGGGCAGCATTAGGATGGCTATGAGAAGTGAATAACGCATAAAAAAAGCACGATGAGGGGGCATCGTGCTTTAAGTAACGGCTGAAAGAAAGGCTTATTCGTCGAGCGCCTGTTTGGCCGGCTCAGCTTTCGCGTTTTTTGGTCCGGCGAACTCAAGGTAAACAAAACGGTCCGTCGTATTGATCTGAGGACGTTCAGCATCTTTGAGGGTGATCCGAACTTCAACATCCTTTCCTTTCTTCTTTGATTCGATGCGCGTCACATTGCGATCAAAGAACGAGGTATCCACGAAGCGGCTGTTATTCTTTGCTGCGAACTTCGTGTTGAAGAAGGTCAAGACGACTTCGTTACCCACGTACTCAGCGTTATAGTTAGCCTCGGTCGCGGTTTGGAAAAAGACTCGGGTTGAAGTGTCTCGAGGCTGAAATCCAACCCAGAGAAGGTGATTCGACGACGTTGAAGTGGCTTTCTTATCAAGATGTTCAACGGAGTCGCGTGTACCGGGAATCACGCCTCGGTACATTTCTTCAGGTTTCAGATTAAGCGTAGACGCAGGTACGTTGGCATTCTGAGCGCCACCGTACATCTGAACAACGCTGGTTCCCGTGGGTTGGCCTTCGCCCTCAGCCTTTTCTCCGCCTTCGGTTTGAACAACCGGAGCAGCCTGTGGTGGTGCGCTCTTGACCGCAGGGCCTCCCGGGATATTCAACGCACCTGAGGTGCCGTATTGGCTCTCAGCGCTGCCGGTATAATCTCGAATCTTCTGAGCAAAGACCGGCGTCGATACCAACGAAGTCACTAAAATAACGGGAATTATTAGCGATTTATTGAACATATTCACTTTGCCTGCGATAGGTTTGGTTTCAACCTTAACACTGTCTAAGTTTATTCGGCAAGTTTTCCCTCGGACTTGCAACACGACTTTCTGATTGTTAGTTTCCGCCCGTCAATTTGGCATATTAATGTATTGGAGAAAACATGCCTGATATTTCCGTTCACCGTTCTCATGAGTTAGGCCTCGCTGACGCAAAGTCTAAGGTCGACGATATAATCGCTGATATTCAGAAGGATTTTGGCGATCTGGTTAACAATGTCGCTTGGAATTCTGACGGCACAGTCGCCGATGTCACAGGCAAGGCATTCAAAGGTAAATTCTCTCTAGGAGAGGATAAAGTGGGAATCGATGTGGACCTGGCGTTCTTTGCGAAACCACTCAAAAAGAAGATTCAATCTCAAATCGAAGAGCGCATGACCCGATATTTTGGGTAAGGAAATCTAAATGAATACAAGACTAGCTACATGTATCCTGGTTGGTGCGCTCCTCGTCCCTGCGATTGCTCCCGCTAAAATCTCGAAACAACTAAAAGAAGAGGTTGCGACGCACGTGCAGAAGATGGCCGAGGAAACCGACGACTCGACGGTCGAGGCCCTTCTTTTGGTGCGTGCGATGAGCGATCCGAAGGAATCCAAAGAGGCCCTGGTCGCAGGGCAGGGGTCCGAGATAAAGCGTATTAAGATTGCCGCGAACATCGGACTCTACCTCAGTGGTGACAAGAAGGCGCTCGGGACCCTGACTCAGGAGTTGATGAGCGACGCGAGACTCCTCGAGACTCTTGATGAATTGGTCGCAGCATTGCCTTCGAAGACTCAGACCAACATTTTGGAAGACTTATGGAAGGCCGCAACGCCGGACATCAAGCCAACTATCCTTCGATTCGCAGTTAACACGAATGGGGCACCCTCAAAGTTCGCCGAAGAAATCCTGAAGGGAAAGTCGGCACCCGACCGCAAACTCGCCGTCGCAGCCTACGTTGCAAAGCCTACCAAGACGTCAGTGAACACGATCTCGACCTTAACCAAGTCCAAGGACGAAGCGGCGCGTCTCGACGCCTATCAGGGGCTTGTGGCCCTTAGCAGGCACCCAGAGCTTGAGCCCTCTACACGCGAATTTCTGCTCGCTGGTCTCAAAGATCAAAACGCGCAGATTAAGACCCAGACGACCCGTCGGGTTCTCGAGCTCAAACTTCCTGAAGGAGTTTCCGCGGCCTTTGCGTTGATGAAAACTCTTGAAGAACCCGCCGCGCGAATCGAGTGGATGAACGCGATACTTCAGACCGGTCTTCGGACCAAACTTGAGGATGCAAATACCTATCTGAAGGCTGAAGACGCCGAGGAAAAAGCGCTTGGTCATGAACTGGCCGCTGCTTCTCGGGATCCAGAATTCGTTAAAGAACTCCTGAAAATGGAGTCGAGCACCGAGTTTGAGCCTAGAAAGCTGGCGCTCAGGTCTCTTGGCCGAACGAATAGCCCAGAAGCGCTTAAGGTCTATCAACGCACCATTTTCGAAGCGCTCGACGAGGTTCGAGAGGCTACTGTCGAAGGCTTGAGTCAATTGGGCATGGTCGGCGGGCTCGATGTCCTCGAGAAGGCGTTGCGCAACGAGCGAAACCCAGAGATCAAACTGGCGGTGATTGAAGCGATCGGACACATCAAAGACCCAAAGAGTGTGCAAGCGCTTCGATTCTTGGTCACGGATTCCAATCCGAAGATCAAGTTAGCTGCCTTGAAGGGAATCAGGAATATCGGGCTCAAGGAAGGTGGAGCGGCGCTCGATGTGCTACTTCGAGACCGAAATGTTGAGATTCAGTGGTTGGCCTATTTGACCGCACTTGAATTGGCACCCGAGAAGGCCGAGAAGGCGCAGGAACAAGCTTTTCGCAATCCTCCTGCCACGTATATGGACGATATCCGTGCACTGAAGACTCCGATTCGAAACAAGCTAATTGGCCATCTCCTCGCCAAGACGACTGGATCCGCACAAAGTGACGCGATCCGATGGGCGATCAACTTTGGTGGTTTCGACAAGGAATTGCGCGACATCGCGCTTGATAGCACGGGAGCCACAGGAGACAGGAAGGCCATCTTCTTCTACTTCCAAGGCAGCTCAGACCGCGCGAACGAAATTGTGTTGGAGAAGGTTGTACGGGCCAATGCTGGGCCAAAGCAATTAGTCCAATCCACTGCCTGGCTCCTCGCGAGGAATCAAGACAAGGACATGGAACCGACCTTTAGAGGGTTCCTCGCGGCCTCAAATCCCACCGTCAAAGCGATTGCACTCTACGGAATCAATGCCATTCATTATTGATTCGCAAGGTTAGAGCTAGAACTTGATTCCCATTCCGGCCTGGAAGCCGTCTTTACTAGGACTAACTTGGAAAGAGACGGTCTCCTCGCCGGAGTAGGAGTATGAGCGGTAGAGCAGGTATCCACCTACGGCCAGCGCCGCACCTCCCACAGAAAATCCGACAAGCTGAAGTGTTTTTGCTGTTCCACCATCATCGGCAAGAGTTCGCGCTCTAGACGCGGCCTCAGGGCCTGAGAGCGACGCGTCTGCACCTTCACACACGTTTCCGGGCTCAGCGCAAAGGGCTGCAAAATCGTCGTCAATGCTTCCCACTTGAAGGGTTTGAAAGATTCCAAACCCAATTCCCGCAGCTCCCACACCGACGAGAATCCAGCCTGGCACTGCTGAAGGAGCACCTGAAATACTGCCTGGGTCCGCCACGCCACCGAGATCGAACGAAACGACTCCCGTTTCACCGCGGCGCAAGATGACGGTCTCTGACTTCTCTACGCCGGACGAATCGCGAACCATCACGACATGTTCACCGAGCGGAAGATTTTCAAGGATGGTGGGGGCACGACCAACTTTATCGCCGTTCAGGAAAAGCTCTGGTGAGCCTCCCTGAACCGCCACTTCAAGGACTCCGACGGGGCCGTAAAGGAAATTCTCGATGACTGCTGGCACAGCGTCGATGATCTGGCCTGCTGTGCCTTTGACGCTCATATCTGAGACTTCACGAACAAAGCGTTGTTCGGCAAAATCGAATTGGCGGACGGTAAACAAGACCACATCGTCAGACTGTTGAACCTGGCCAAAGACCATTTGGTTTCCAGGAACCATTGCGCTCAGTCCACTCAAGCACTCTACGTTTGGAGATTCACACCCCATCGCGAGCATGAGGTCTTGAAGAGTGAGCTCGCCCGAGGATGAAACCTTCATGTCCGGGTGGTCTTCGATCCCGGCGACCAAACCATTGTAGAAAGCTGCTGAGATCGATTGGTCAACGTTGAATTCTTCAAACTTCAGGACCACCACTGAGGTGTCCTGCGCCGACACCTGATGCGAAAAGCAAAGCAGTGTGAGCATGAGTGTTGCCAGAAATAGACGCAATTTCATCAGAATCTCCAAGTGATTTGAACCTCCCCATTATTGGCGGGTTCCGCTCTCAAAACAAGTCTGGATTCTCTAAGCAGACGCGATTACAAGGAGGCCGCGAAAATAGCGGAGATTGAAGATGCTCTTAGTGGAAGGCCTTTCGAAGTTTTATGGGGCGCGAGCAATACTTGATGAGGTTAGCTGGCAGTTAGCGCCAGGGGTCGTCGTGGGCTTGATTGGCCCCAACGGGGCCGGCAAAACCACCTTGATGAGAATCCTTGCGGGCGAAGAAGAAGCCGATAGCGGAAAGATTGTTACGCCTAAGGGCTTTCAAATTGGCTTTCTTCCGCAGGAGATTGCGCTCTCGGAGCGCTCCGGAACGTTGATGGATACGATCCTTAAGGGGCGAAGCGATTTGCTTGAGCTTGAGAATAGAGTTCAAGAGCTCTCCCGGAAGCTCGCTGATGATCCGACGCAACTCACTGAATACGACAAGGTCCAGGAGGAATTTCGTTCGAAGGGTGGATGGGAGTTTAGGAGTACAGCTCGAGAAATTGCGTCAGGTATGGGATTTACGTCAGACCAGTTTGACCTTCCGATCACGTCGTTCTCGGGAGGTTGGCAGATGCGAGCGCTCCTTGCGCGTCTGCTCTTCAGAAGCCCAGATTTGCTTCTCTTGGACGAGCCCACAAATCACCTGGACTTGGAGTCGATCGAGTGGCTCGAGCGCTTCCTTGGCCGGTATGAAGGCAGCGTCATCATCGTGAGCCACGACCGATTCTTTCTCAATCGAATGGTAAACCTCTGTGTGGAGCTCGAAGCTGGGAGTCTGAGCATTTATCACGGCAACTATGATTTTTACGAAGAACGTAAAGTTCAAATCCTCGAGGAACGCATCGCGAAAGCGGCGAGGCAGGAAAAGGATATAGCGCGAGTGGAAGCGTTCATTGAGCGGTTCCGATCGAAAGCGACCAAGGCCAAACAAGTTCAAAGCAGAGTTAAGGCTTTGGAAAAGGTCGAACGTATCGATGTTGGGCAACAACAACGTGCGGCGATTCGTTTCCGTTTTCCTCAACCACCAAGGCTTGGAAAGGTCGCCATTGCCGCGAGGGGAGTTCATAAGGCCTTCGGGTCAAACGTGGTCTATAGCGGCATCGATATAGACTTCTTTCGGGGCGAGAGGGTGGCTCTGGTGGGGCCAAACGGTGCCGGCAAGTCCACGATGCTGAAGGTTCTCGCAGGTGCTCTTCGCGCAGATGCTGGAAGCGTAGAGCTTGGTTCGAATGCCGAGACTGCCTATTTCGCGCAGCACGCACTCGAAGCCTTGAATCCGAGCAACACTGTATTAGTTGAGGCACAGAGCGCGGCGACCATGGAAACGGCCTCTCTGGTTCGCGATATGTTGGGCGCGTTCGGTTTCAGTGGAGACGACGTTGGAAAACAAATCTCGGTTTTGTCCGGGGGTGAGAAGAGTAGGGTGGCTCTTTGCAAACTCATGCTCAATCCCGCCGGGGTCCTACTCCTCGACGAACCCACGAACCATCTAGATATGGCGTCCAAAGAGGTTCTGGAGGATGCTCTGGTAGACTTTGAAGGCGTGGTGATTTTCGTTTCGCACGATCGACACTTCATCAACCAGGTCGCGACGCGAACCGTGCATTTGGAAAACGGAAAAGCCGACTCGTATGCCGGAAACTTTGACTATTATCGAGAAAAGCGGGCCGAAGAGGCAGAGGAGGGCGCGCAATCAAAAGCGACCAACTCGAGCCCCAAACAAAACATCAAGAGACTGCAAGCGGAACTGAGGCAAAAGAAGTCTCTCGAGCTCAAGACCCTGAAGCCTGAGCTCGAGTCCTGCGAATCTCTCATCGAGAAACTTGAAGGTAAAAAGTCTGAACTGCAGGGGCTCATGGCAGACCCCTCGCTTTACGATGACTCTAAACGGGCCCAAGAGGTTTCTCTCGAGTTTCGAAAGATCGAGGATGAGCTCGTGGGGCACTATGAGCGATGGGAGCTTTTGAGCGAAGAGATCGGTGAGATTGAGGCGCGCTATCAGATCGAAGAAGAGGCGCTTCAGCGCTGAGCGAGGCCCTTCTTGTTTGCTTCTGATTGGAAGTAGGCGAGCACGGCTTCGCTCGCAGCAAAGCCGCCTTTGATATGCCAAATTGGTGTGTTGGCGACCAATCCAGAGACTGCGATATCCTTCTTAGTGTGAGAATCGCTGGCGTAGCCCACAAACCAAGTAAATCCAAGATATGGGTTCTTATTGGAAAGCGTTCCGGTCTTTCCGGAGACCGTGATGTGGTCAGGAAAACCTCTACGATGCCTAAAGTACTTGCGTGCCGTCCCTTCGGTGGTGGTTTGAACCATCAATTCTCCAAGCTTTCGAGCGGTCTCGGGCCGCATCACACGCCTGTAAACCTTCGGCTCAAAAGCGAGCAATTCGGTACCATCGGCGGATTCGTATTTCTCGATGATAGACGGCCGCATCATCACACCATCATTCTTTAGGGCTCCCCCAATCATGGCGCCGTGTAGAGGGCTAAGGTAGGTGTGCCAGAAGCCAGCCGCTGACCGCGCACGCTCGAGAGGGTCTTCTACAAACTCCGCCGTACTGACCTCGACAGGAAGCTCAAACGGGATGGGTGAGTTGTATCCAAACCGCTCAGCCCACACCTCGAGATCTGCCTTCTTGAGGTGGTTATAGCTCAGTTTCGCGAAGATCGAGTTGATTGACCATGCCAGGGCAGGGCCTAGCGAGTTGCATTTGTGGTCTTTTCGCGGGTTGCCCTTGATATTTTCAGCGCTCAGGAAGCTTCGCCCGCCGTGGTAACACACCGAGGCGTTGGGATCGTGGCCAGCCTCGATCAGCGCGGCAGCGGTAATCACCTTGAAGACCGATGCGCTTGGAGCAGCTGATTTGATGGCGAAATCTTCGATGGGCGGATTGTGCTGAGTGTGACTGACGAACGCCTTGATTCTGCCCGTTTGTGGCTCCATCAACACAACACCACTATGAGGTACCTTCTTTTCAACTAGGAGTCGTTCGAGTCGCTCTTGCACCGACGGATCTACCGTAAACGTTACTTTCGAGCCGTCCGAAAGGACCTGAACCAACTTGCCATCCACGTTCTTAGCTTTGGTGATATCCAAGCCAGCTTCCGCCCAGTTTTCGGGAACACGAGCAATCTCAACGGGCTTGAATGCTAGAGCCGCATTCTGAATTGAGATTCCGACCTCCGAGCCCAGTTTAGAGGTGTGTTCAACATTAGCGGCGTGGCTCGCCTCGGAAACTGAAGACGAAACGATACTCGAAGGGGATTGCGCCACACTCACAGCAGTGGCGAGCGCGATTGCGCCAGAAATAAGTCCCGTTGATAGACGTTTCATCGACATAGAGTCACCTTCATACGTGTTTATCCTACATCCACTTCTAAAGGGGGTCGATCACTTGTCAAAAAATCTTTTGAAAAGAAAAGCCCCCTTGAGGATATCAAGGGGGCTTTTAGTAGCGGGAGAGGGACTTGAACCCTCGACCTCAGGGTTATGAATCCTGCGCTCTCACCAGGCTGAGCTACCCCGCCACACTGAGAGTCTGGCTCTCTCAGGGGCCGGAACACTACATAAGTGATGATGGCTTGTGAAGGGGAAAAATGAACTGAAATAAAAATTTCGTAGAACTTGGATCCACATCCAAATTTCAAAAAGTCGTGATTGCTCTAAACCCACGATTACACGTAAGATAGGGTGAATTTTGAAGGAAAGGGAACACACTATGGCTCAGGGTAACGAGCAAATCTTGGTGGAAATTGAGCAAATGTTGGAAAAGATAGAGGAAGGTAACCTCTATCAAGTCCTGGGTGTTGCACCTGATGCCGACCAACCGAATATCAATCTGGCATACCGGCAGCTCACCAAAAAGTGGCATATCGACCGTTTTAGTAATGTGGATTTGGGTGATGCTCGAGACAAAGTTCAAACCATCTTTGCCGCTATCAACGATGCTCACCGTGTTCTTTCAAACCCTCAAAAACGTGAGGAATACGACGCTGAAAACGACGACGGGCCCGATATTGGCGCGTTATTACAAGCTGAGTCGGCATTTCGACGTGGAAAGAACATGATGAAGACGGGTGCCCATAAGGGTGCCTTCGAATCGTTCAAAGAAGCCTGTGAGTTGGCGCCGGATGAGATTGAGTACCGTGCAAATCTTCTCTACACAGAGTTTCTCCTCACTGAGAAAAATGACCGCGGCGAAGTCGTTTCGAAAAAACGAGCTGGTGAGATTTTCCAGGAATTGGACGAAATCAGCCAAACGCTATCCGGTAAAGATTGGCTCCTAGGATTTATGGGCACGGTGGCACTTGGAATGGGTCAGGAGAAAAAGGCCGAATCTCTTTTACGTGAGGCTTCATTCATCAATGGCCAAAACCATGATGTGAAGCGACAGTTAAGGCTCATTGAAATGCGTAAGAATAAGAAGGAGAGCTTTACCGACCAGCTCAAGAAATTCTTCAAAATCAGTTAAAACCCAATAATTACGCGACTGAGTGGTTTGGGGAGTATATGGATATCTACATGCGTAACGTCCGATAATATGTATTATGTAAACTCATGGATCTGATATCAATGTTTGGTTTACCATTTAACTGGTGTGGGAATGGCAGCGTTTTGTGTTGTTCCGTCTCCGACTTGGCCAAACTCATTCAAACCCCAACAAAACAACTTCCCTCCAGAAATTGCACAGGTGTTATAAGAATTTGTGACAACTTTCTCTATTGGATCAATCGCAACTGCTTCAGGAGCCAACACGGGGATGGTATTCCCTACTCCAACGCCCCCGTATTCATTCTTACCCCAACACCTTAAACCTCCACTACCAAGTTGGGCGCAAGTTTGAGAAGTCCCAACACTCACATCACCAACGTTGTTTAATCCCCCAACATAGGTTGGCGTATATTTCGCTTGAGTTGTTCCATCTCCCACAGAATCTCCCCAGCAGTAAACGCTACCCGATGTTGTCGTTGCACATGTGGATGCACCTGCTGCAATACCAAAAATGTTCTCTAAGTTGACTACATCGACTGGAGAGTTCCTTTGTGTCGTTGTGCCATCACCTAATCGTCCACCACGATTTGTCCCCCAGCATTTGGCGGAACCGCTGGAGGTTCGTGCACAAGTGTGTTGTCCACCGCTAGTGATTTGAGTCACATCAGAAAGACCAACTACTAACGTAGGTATCAACCTGTTTTCAAAACTACCGTCACCCAATTGGCCAGAACTGTTTAATCCCCAACACATCACATTCCCCCCAACCAATGCACAAGTATGATTCCCGCCTGCCGAAACAGCGTCCGCATTGGACAAGTTCGTGATTGTTGTTGGTGAAGTGCGGTTTGTAATTGTCCCATCCCCTAACTTTCCGAAGTTGTTTTGACCCCAACATTTCACTTCGCCACCTTCTACCAACACACATGTGTGATTGGCGCCAGCACTAACTAACAAAACATCTTGAAGTCCTTGTACTTCAACGGGGTTTGACGAGGAATCAAAAGTTCCGTTTCCCAATTGTCCGAAAGAATTATCTCCCCAGCAATGTACTGTCTCGTTCGTTAGCAAGGCACACGTATGAGAGTAGCCGATTGCAACTGACACTACGTCAACACACTCAAAGTCAACGCACAACGACTCACACCGAAAGTCGCAGCTTCCACAATGTTCTGGATTCGAACGAAAGAAATCTGACGTCTGGCAGACATCTTCGCAAATGAGTTCCTCATTCTCACACTCACATTCACCATCCAGACACAATTCTCCTTCATTGCATCTAACGCCACACCCTCCACAATTTTCCGACGAAGTGAAAAAGGATGGGGGTTGACATTCTCCTGCACAAAACTCCCCAGGCGCTTCCGCAGAACATCGTAGCTCTCCATCTTCACAAAGCAGTGTCCCAGTGGTTATGCATTGATCGGTTCCCAATGTACACATCTCACCGGCACCCAAACACATAGCCTCGCATGAGTTTTCCGTATTCTCTGCACACATTGTGGAGACCTTATCCTCTGCGCAAATCGTGAGCCCTTCTTGTGTACACGTTTCAGTTACAACCATGCAGGCTGCCCCCAAGTCATACTCCTCGTCGATGTCTCCATCACAGTCATTATCCAAACCGTCGCAGAGCTCGATTCCACCGGCGGATGGTACACATTCGTCAGATGTTGGGCCCTCCGCCACCGTCGACTCGTCGCTGCAACTCGAAAAAAGAATGGTTAGTACAATACCAAAACCGCAAAACCTTTCGAAACTTTTCATTTGTCACTCCCGCCAGAATTCAAAGATTAAGACGTGAGTTTATTGCTTCAAGTGGAAAAATCAACAACAAAAAGCCGACCACGAATGGCCGGCTTTATAGTTCTAGAGAGATGTGAGGAAGCTCAGAAGCCCTGATACATTTCCAAACGGTCACCAATATTGATTTCTCGACTTGAGTCGGTAATCACAGCGAGGCTGTAGTTCTTTCGAACATCGAGGACCATGAGTTGGCCCACCCTTTGCCATGGGATTTTGGAATCAGCCTCTTCACCTGGGGAATCCAAACCTTCAAATCGTTGGTAAACAAACATGCGGTTTCCAGTTCGAATCCCGTCATCGGCGCCCTTATTGACCCAAACGTAATGGTGTTCACCAAAATCAAAGAGCGCATCCACACTATCAACAATTTTCGCAACCCCATCTCGATCGGACGCAGTGGGCTGGACGTTCTTGACCTGACGCTCGTAAGGAATCAAATAATCCCCTCGCTCAATCTCTCGCCAGGTCTGCATCACAACGGCCGTGTCATGATACTTGTCGCTCACCTCGTCGATTCGTAACGTTCCCAAAACAAGGTATTTGTAGCCTGCGACAGCCTCATCATCATCTTCGTCGGTTTTGACTTCGCCAACTTCTCGGACCACCGCGTAGAGCTCTCCGACATTAGGTTGAGCCGCAGCCATCTTGCGACGGTCCTCCTCATCCATATCTTCACGCTCTTCTTCGGTATAGGACTCTTCTCCGAACCCCACCCAGACTTTGTCTAGAGGAGAAAGCATGTTGGCTTCTTTGGGTGAAGCGATGATACGTCCAGCGTACTCAATGCGGTCCGCAGAGACGAATCCCGCGACGGGCAGCACCATCTGACCGTCTTGTTGTGTTTGAGCCAGAACTTGAGGATCTCCAGAACCTGTGTCTCCACCCGTCGATGGCGTCTTCAAATAGACGATATCTCCCGGATAGATCCAGTGTGGGTTCGTGACGTGCGCGTTATAGCTCCAGAGGCGTGGCCAATTGTATTGGTCGCCATAGTACGAACCCGAAAGGTCCCAAAGCGTGTCGCCACTGCGTACGACGTGGTAGTCGGGTGTGCGACCGCTGTAGTGGACGGTCTGCGCCGATGCGTCGGCCGCGAAAATCCCAGTCAGTGCGAGGGTTGCGGCACTGGTAATGAAACGACGTTTAAGCATTCACAAACTCCAGTAACTATCCAAACGGACTTATTGTCCGAGTTTTTGGGCACCAAGTTGTCCGGCCTGTGTGGTCGGATACTGGTTCACAAGTTTTTCAAGTGTCTCTTTTGCAGAGTCTACCCTGCCCTGCCGTTCATAGGCGAGTGACATTTTCAACATTGCGTCAGGAACTTTGTTTCCGTCGGGGGTTTCTCGCAGCAATCGCTGAAAATATCCAACCGCTCCCTCGAAGTTTTCCAAGCCGAACTGGCACTCACCGAGCCAATACAAAGCATTGTCGACGTAATCTTGGCTGGGGCTGCGCGCTAAGAAAGCCTCAAACCCCTCATAAGCCGCTTGATACTGCCCGCTTCGGTAGTGGCTCAGCGACTCCTTGTATAGCGTCAAAGCATCTTTCGTCGCGCTCTTCTGAGCCTGTGTAACCGGCTTCTCCAGATTGGTGGCCGTGGTTCCCGACGATGTGGGAAGGCGCTCAGAAGTCACGGGCGGCTGGGCTTGGCGAGCAGAACCCGTCGTTGAAGGACGCGATTCGACATGGTCAGAACCAGCGAAGGCGCGAAGGGTATCATCGTTGATGATGACCTCTTCCTCTTCCTGGGTCACGCGAGTGTTCGCTAGGACTTGTTCCTGATTGGAAGGCCCCTCGCCATAGATCGGGCTGTTAGGGTCCTGATACGGATCGTAACCCGAAAGCGGAATTCTCACGGTATTGCGTGTTTCTTTTTGTGGCGGAGCCTCATAGCGCCCATCACGGTACGATGTTTCAGGCGTTCTTGACGGCGCATTTGCCACGTCTTGTTCGAAGGTTCCACGCATCATCCCACGGCGTTGAAGTGCCAGACGATTGGCTTCGACGCGGTCGTTGACCAAAAACATTTGGTCTTCGAGCTCTTCGATTCGAACCGAAAGGCGCCCATTCTGGCGCTCTGCCTCGTGCAACCGAGCCTCGAGCGCAACCAGTCTTGGGTCTTCCTGGGTCGGTTGAGTCGTCGCACAACCACTGAATATCGAGGTGCCGAAAAGCAGTGAACCGAGGATGAAAGGTGTCGCGGCATGCCGCATGTCGTTTCCTACGATGAGTCTTAGAGTTGGGAACCAATTCGAAGCCGATGCTAACACGGAGCAAAGGGGTGTCAAGAAAGGGGGGAAACCTTGACCCGAGATGCCGCCTCGGTGTAGCTTATTAAGGTCAAATTCGTAACGGTAAAAAGATTTGGATTTACCCAAAGACACAAATGGGTAGGAGTTAGGATGTCAATTTCTCGCCTTTCAAGCGCATTAGTCGCAAGTTTGCTGCTCTTCGGAGCCGCCTGTGGTGACGATACCGTCGGCACATCTCCCAATAACATGACCACACCTCCGGGTGTGGATGTTCCGATTCCCATGGGGTCGAAACTTCAACACACGGGCCAGTGTGCAGGACAGGTAAACTGTCAGGTCGACGTGACCTTCAACTCCTCTGCCCCGCTTCAGGTTCGCGTCATTGATGGCAACGGTGCACCCGTTGTTGGCGCGGCTGTTCGTTATGAACTCAGTGTCGGTCTGGCGGTAGGCACCTCACTTAACGCCGCCTCTGCGCAGACGAATTCCGACGGTGTTGCTCAAGTCGAGATTCGAGCTGGACAAGCCACAGGTGCGGCTGAAGTGATTGTGTCACTTCCTGGCGATACGTCAGTTGCTCCAATTAAGTTTGTCGCCGGTGTACAGCCTAAAGACTCAGCTAGTTACTCGGTGACTTTCGAGCACGCTGGAACGGCATCCCTTAGAGATATCAAAGTCTTCTTGTACAAGGCTGAAGATAGCTGCGACGCAATCCGAGAGGATATCGCACGAGAAAGAGATGACGACGCTTCCACCAATCCTGTGTTGACTGCCGAGTACACCGCGAATGGTGTTGCCAGCGTAGACGGAACCTTGCCTCTCGTGGTCTTCCCAGGCTTGAGCAACGGACAATCTTTCAACGTGGCAGCTCAAGCGATGTCTCGAGATGACGGCGAAGTAGAACTCGCTTTTGGTTGCACAGATTCCAATCCTCCAATCGAGAACGGCAACTCGGTCAACGTCATCGTTCGACTTGAGGACCATCTTCCGCGTTTGAAAGGATCCTTTGATGTGACCCACACCTTCAGCATCACGGACGCCATTTGTGATCCGCAGCCGAATGGCGGCTACGCTGGTGTGCTTCCAAGCGGAGTCTGCTTGGCCATCGATCTCATCGGCCGTCTCGCTACAGACCCGGCGAGCTTTATCTTGGGAGAAGGCAGTGGAGACACTGGAATCATCGGGTTGATCGTAGACTTCCTACCAGATGACGGCATCCTCGGAACTCTCAAAGGAGCAATTGAATCCTTCTTGGGCAACAGTTTGATTCAGAACCTTGGGAGAGACGCGCTCAACGAATTCTTTGCAACATGGATCGAAAACAACGCGCCAGATTGGGTGAAGGGTGGAATCGACATTACCGCTGATATCTACGAGTCACTCCAAGAGTTCAGGGTGAACGGCATCATTCGGATTGAGCGTGAGCCTGATCCAACACTGGACACGGAAACCAACACAGTGGTTGGCCTCTTGAATGCTGACCAAGACGGCAACCGCCCTGGTAAGCAGGTTTGGGAGGATATCATTGTCTATTGGACAGGTGATTGTGCATCCTCGGCTCCAGCTGCTTGTCGCGAGAGAACATTCAGCGCGACTGACCTCGGTGCAACCTCGTCCGTTGTGGAGGGCTCTTTCACAGGAACTGTGGTTCCGCTTACTGGTGAGGGTGAAACCGGCTTTGGTTTGATTATCAATGAGCACACACTGGCACTGAACTACGGTGTACTCATTTTGGGAATCATCGAACAAGTGGTACTTCCTTCGATCTTTGGACCGACTGTGACCTCATTGGAGGCGGCGTTGAACGAACTCCTCTTGTTGGTGCTTCCAGGTGGAACAACTGGATGTCAGGGGTTTGCGGACTTTATGGTCGATAACATCGGCAGCAGCGTTGAAACGATTGCACGTAACCTTTGCGAAAGTCTGCTTGAATCGGCGTCCGATGGAATTCGTGAATTCCTGACGGAAAACCTCACGATCTCTGGCGAAGACAATTTCCTTCTCGCTACGCCAACTGGCACGCCATGTAAGCTCGTCGAGCCAGAGGCGTACACCGGAGCTTGGATCGGCAAGCCACTTCCATACATTGACGGTCTCGGAACCGACTCGATGCTCTGTGAGTGGGACGTGAAGATCCGTATCTCTCAAGACACGATCATTGAGACTGACGGTACCTTCAGCGGAAACAGAACCGGATTCTAAGATCTGACTTTCCCCAATCCTAAAGCCACCCAGCCAACCTGGGTGGCTTTTTTGTTCTTGCGCTTTTTGGCACTACTTGAATCCACGGGCGCCACGAAGCATCCAAAGGGCGAGATTGGAGCTTATGATGCAACCCGACGAGACCTTTGAAATGCCAGATGATGATGACTTTCACGGCCGAAAGCGTGAACTCCTGCGCCAAGGGATCGAGCAAGGTACTTTGAGCTGGACGGAGATTTCTCAGGCGCTTCCCCCCGAACATTTTGGTGAGGCGGAACTTGAGGTCTTTCTCTTTACGTGTCGAAATCTCGGGATCGAGGTGGTTGGCACACCCTAGTTAGTCCTTCCATGTCGTCAGGTCTTCCGAACTCAAACCCAATTCCATCAATAGCTCACCGACAAGGTAGAGCGACCCGAACGCCGCAATCTTTCCGAAGCCGTTCTCTCGAATCTCTTCGAGGGCTTCTTCCAAAGACTCGAAGTGTATGGCTCGGTCGAGTGTGGACCTTATCTGGTCGCTTTGAGCGCTGCGTTGTGTCTTCAGCGTGGCGCTGACGATGGGGATTGACTCGAAAGGCGGCCTCTTCAGCCATCCAAAGACGCCTTCGAGGTCCTTGTCCTTCATCGCACCAATCAAGAAGGTATCTGGCTCGTAGTGCCGCATGAAAGCGGCAAAATGGCGAGCACCGTCAATATTGTGTGCCCCATCGATGAGCCAGGTGGCTCCGTTGATTTCCAAGGATTCTAGTCTGCCACGCCATCGCGTTCGTAACACCGCACTCTGAGCTTTTTCGGCATCAAACCGGTCGCCCAAATAGGTTTGCGCAGCGAGCGTGGCGGTTGAGATATGGCGTTGTCTAAAATCTGCTTCGTCTTCGACCCATGGCACTTCTATGGCGTCCGGAATGGCTTCAAGGAGCGTCTGTCGCGCGTCCTCGTGGTCCTGTCTGCCAATCAGCGTCGGTATGCCCTTGCGGGCGAGTGCAGCCTTCTCGAGCGATATCAGCGGGATTGTGTTTCCGAGGTATTCCTGATGGTCGAGTCCAATCGTCGTAATCACGGTAAGAGCTGGCTCGATGGTGTTTACCGCATCTAGTCTTCCGCCAAGTCCAACCTCCCAGATCGCGACATCCACCTTCTCTTCTTCAAAGATCTTGGCTGCCATCAATGTGGTGAGTTCAAAAAACGTCAGACAGGGCGTCGCGTCGGGCCGGCCGTACTTTTGCAGCAATTGCTTTCCCACCCGCATGGTTTGTTCACGAGATACCGGCGCACCATTGATTCTGAAGCGTTCACGGACTTCGATGAGGTGGGGACTGGTGTAGAGTCCGCACTTAAGCCCATGGGCCTCCAAAATATTGGAGAGAAGTGCAGAAACCGAACCCTTTCCGTTGGTTCCACCCACCACGATTGCAGCTTGCGCCTTGTCTGGAGAACCTTCCAAGTCGAGCGCCAGTCGCATGTTTTGGAGGCCCAATTTGACGGCAAAGAGGTTCTGGTCGAAGAGGCGAGTTGAAAACGCACGCCAAGGGTCGGCCATTACTTTGAACCTAATTTCTGAATTCGAAGTGGTCGTTGAGTTCGAGATATTTCAGATACCGATCGAACGCCACAGGGTCGGTAATGGTGAAGAACCCGCGCTTATCGATGCTGATGAGGTCGTCTTTGACGAACTCGGAAAGCAGGACCTTGATCTCGCCAAGTTCCAGTCCCAGAACATCCACAAGGTTGTCTGGAATTGGAGAGGGCTTTCCTCCAGCGACGCTAGATTCAGCGCGAAGCTGGTGGAGAAGTCGGCCTTTTGTGGTCCTGAGCGCAAAGTTTGAGAGCCGAAACTGTGACTGAATAAGTCGCTGAGACATCTTCTTGAGCATTCTGACAGCGATGTCCGAATTGCTTCGAATCATGTTTTCGAACTGTGCGGCGTCAACTTGAATCACCGTGGCGTCCGCCAATACCGTAGCGGTGGTCGGCCGAGGTTGTTCGTTCAGCAGCGCAATCTCGCCGCAAAAATCACCGGCACCAAGCTCTTCCACTGTAACGTCGGTATCGAAAACGCGTTTGGACATCCGAATGCGCCCAGACTTTATGACGTACATCTTCGTGCCTGTTTCACCCTCTTTAAAGAGAACAGTACCGGCCGCACAAGAAGTAACGCCCTTTTCTGAATCCTTGCCTTTCGTCGCCAATGCACACCTCGCTCAGAAAAACTAATGCCTTTGATCAAGCTCATTAAGCCACGCGATTGTGGCCTGAGGTAAAGGCTCCGTGCGAGAATCATCGCACAGAAACGCCTTAAGTTGAAACCTAAGAAATCTTAAGTCTTCATTTGTATCCACATCGTACCAATACTCAAGAATTTGAACACTCAATTCTTGGTTGATGAGGGCATCGAGAGTGGCATTCGCCACCTCCGAAGTCGACCACGGAATGCCCTTAAAAAGATGCTCGTTGAATTTCTTCAACCCCAATAGATAGTAGCCACCATCGAAAGTTGGACCGAGGGCTACCTCGTGCGTTTGGAGTGCGTCGAACGCATTTTCAATCTGGAGTCGACCGAGGGTCGGGCTATCGGTACCAATCAGGAGCACTCTGGAAGCACCGCCGTCAAATCTCAATCGAGTGATCTCCGAGAGTCTCTCTCCAAGATCACCTTCTGGCTGCACCACGATCTCTACGTCTCCCAGGTTTTGAAATGCGTCGTGGTCAAGGTCAGCCTTCGACCCAACCGCAAGCACAGTCTTGGCGTCCAAACCACCGAGCATTGTGAGAAGGTCTGAGATAAATGCTCGGTGCCCTTTAGCGGCGGTATCAGGACCGACCGTCGCAGCGAGGCGAGTTTTAACCTTTCCCGGTACGGGCGCTTTTGCAAAAACCACGACTTCTTTCATTCGTCGTCCACAGCGTGCGCGAAAATCGTATAAAGGATCTTGTATCCGGCGAGCACCGTGCCTTTGACGGTGCCGGTAATTTTTGAGGTCCCTACCCTCTTCTTGTAGCTGACTGGCACCTCGACCGATGGGATCTTGAGGCGGGCTGCCTTAACCTGCATTTCTACGGTCCAGCCGAAGTCGGGATCGCGCATGCTCATTCGTTCTAAGGCTTCCCAGGTGATGGCACGAAACGGGCCGAGATCCGAAAAATGGTAGTCGAATAGAAACTCCACCAGAGTACACGCGAGCTTGTTGCCCATGACCGCTTGTGGAAGGAGCGCCCCCCGTTGTCTGGGTCCGATGGTTCTCGAGCCGATCACCATCTCCGCATCGCGGACCAGGATAGGTTCGATGAGTCTTGGTAGCTCGGCGGGATTATCGCTGAAGTCCGCGTCTAAGAAGACGACGATATCTGGGGGATTGAGGCGCGCGAATGCAAGGCCAGCGAGGCAGGCCGAACCATATCCCTTTCGACTTTCAAAGATGACCTCGGCGCCAGCATCCTTCGCCTTCTGAGCCGTCTCATCCGTGCTTCCGTTGTCCACGACGATGACGCGTCTAACCCAGCCCTTTGGGATAGCGTCGAGGACCAAACCGATACTCTTTTCTTCATTGAGCGCTGGAATGACGACATCTACCTTCAGGTCTTGTGGAGGCACCATGTCGCGGCGTTGAGGCCACCACACGCCGCCGTTGGCGAGTGAGGGAGAAGATGATTTTGGTCGCGACATCTCGATGCCTTTGTTAGAGAGATGGGGCTGAAAGGAGTGCCAAATGAGCGACAAGTCCAAAACTCGAGCAGCCTCATATGAAGAAGCGGGCGTGAGCCTCGGCGCAGCGCAGGAAACCGTAGGACGATATCGAAAACTTGTCCACGATACACACCGCTCTGGAGTGCTCTCGGGAATCGGTGGCTTCGGGGCACTCTTCTCTTTGAAAGACGCGGGCGTGCAGCTCAATGACCCTGTTCTGGTCTCAGGGACCGATGGGGTGGGTACCAAGCTCAAACTCGCCATTGAGATGGGCAAGAATGACACGATCGGCATCGATTGCGTGGCCATGTGCGTCAACGACATTGTGGTGACCGGCGCCGAGCCGCTTTTTTTTCTAGATTATCTCGCGACTGGGTGCCTTGACCCGTCGCAGGCTGAGTCCATCGTAAGCGGCATTTCAAAGGGTTGTGTTGAAGCGGGTTGCGCGCTTGTGGGCGGCGAGACCGCCGAGATGCCGGGCTTTTACGCCGACGGCGATTACGATGTCGCTGGCTTTTGTGTGGGTGTGGTTGAGCGCTCAATGATGCTGGGGCCCGAGCGAGTGAAGGAATCAGACGTCCTGATCGGGCTCGCGTCGAGCGGCTTTCACAGCAACGGCTACAGCCTTATCCGAAAGATAATCGCCGAACATCAACTCTCACTTTCCCAACCCTTCGGTGAGGGAACCCTTGGAGAGGCGCTGCTTGAGCCCACCGTTATCTATTCGCGCGCCATTCGCGCTATCGGTGGATTGATTCATTCTGCGGCTCATATCACGGGGGGCGGTATCGAAGAGAACCTGCCACGCGCCCTACCCGAGGGATTTGGCGCGCGCATCGACCAGACGTGGGAAGTTCCCGCGGTGATCGAGTTCATCGTCAAAAAAGCGGGGCTTTCGCGTGAAGAGTGCATGAACATTTTCAATATGGGGATCGGCATGATCCTCGCGGTACCAGCTGCCAATGTGGATGCCGTCATGAGTCAGCTGGAGCAAACCGGGTATCGAGCGTCTCGCATTGGGGTCGTCACTACCGAAGCCGGAATCGTTTTCTAATGTCTCTCCGAATTTTACTCTCTCTCAAGCGCATTCAACTCAAGAGAAGCATCGACATCAACGGTGCAGGCATCTCGGTGTTCAAGCTGCTCGGGGGGCTCGTGATTGTGAGCCTGCTTGTAGCCACAGGCGTTCACTTTCAGGAGAGTTTTTTGGCCGTGCCTGTCGACACGTGGGCACCAGGGCTGCGTGACGCGAAATCCGAAGGCAGAGTCGCACTTGAAGTGGCGTTTTGGATCGCCGCCCTCTTGAGCTCCGCCATCTCATTTCGAGTCATGGAGGCTCTCTTTCGGCGAGATGATATCCGTGCACTGCGCGCCCTGCCCTTCAGCGGAAGTGAGATCTTTTTGGAGCGGCTGATCGTGATCTCTTCGGAGAGTTTGATCCTCGGCTTGTGCGCATCCGCAATCTTCTGGCCCATCTTCGGAGTCAACCTGATGCTGGGGGGACTTACGGTCACACTGGTGGTCCTGGGCGCGCTCTTTTCGTCTTGGCTGACCTTTGGAACCTTGATGTGGCTCGGGTCGCAGTTTGGCTCCCCCGATGGCGTGCGACTACCCGGAGATGCTTACGGCTCGTCGGGGGCGGGTTTCATCTATGCCCCGGGAGCAGCCCTGGCCGTCTCCCTTGTCGCCCTTCTCTTGCTCCAACTCGCCCTCGGCGATGTGTTGGTCGCGCAAAAGCTCACAAGGGCGTTTCAGCTTGGAATTTCGGTGGTGGGAACCCTCTCCGTGCTGGGGCTCCTACTCGCATGGAAAGAGTGTCATAAGCGCTACTACCTTGTCAGCGCTTGGTTCAACGAAGCGGATTCATCCGCTGTCAGTCTTCATGCTGAACATCAGAAGTCGGAGTTTGAAGCCCAGTTTATGGAAAAGTACGTGCCCGAATGGGCTCGACTTACCTACCGAAGGCTTTGGATTCAGACCTGGCGTCTTGGCGTCTTGGGGCGTTCGATGATGACGACCGGGTTCAGCCTTGTACTGGCCGTTGATTTTCTTTGGGCTCCGCTTCCCACATGGGTGTTCGTGGCTGCTCCCACGGTGATTTTCGCGCTCGGAAACCCCTGGAGGTTCGCGTTTGCGGAAGTTGTGGGTCCGCACCATTCTAGAAACCTCCCCGTCTTTTATGAGGCCGAAGTTTTCGCGAGATTTGCCGCGATCGGGGCTCTCTGGGTGAGATACGTGCCGGCTTTTGTGGGTGCGGCGTTTATCTTTTCGCTCTCCACGGAGAGAGAGGCTTTGGTTGTGACGACTGGGCTTCTGGGGCCTGTGTTTATGGCGGCTGTGCAAATCTTGGCTGAGCGTTTTTCAAGGGCCGAGCGAGTCGTGGGTTTCCTACCCATTTACACGGCCGTACTCTGGACTCTGGCCGCCACATTCTCACCCCTGGTTTCGTTGGTATTGGGTTTGTCAGGAGCAGCCATCCTGCCGCTCTTAGTTCCCCGAAAGCCCCTCAGACCCGTGCGACTATGATGAGGAAATGATGAACGTAGTTGAGATAAAAGGACTGAGTAAGTCATTCCGACTGACAAAGGCCGTTGATGATGTTTCGCTTGAGATTCAAGCAGGCGATTTTGTTGCGTTAATCGGACCAAACGGTGCCGGTAAATCCACGTTGATGAACTGCATCATGGGGCGCTTGATTCCGAGCGCGGGGCAGATTTCCGTAAGCGGAATCAATGTCGCCGACGATACCGTGGGAGCTCGAAAAAAAGTGGGTTTTGTGCCCCAGGAATTGGACCTCCACGGCTATTTAACGGGTGAAGAGTATCTTCGATATCTCGGAAGCTTGAGAGGCGTGGAAGCCGCCAAGCTTGATTCCGAGATCGAGCGCTTACTCGGCCTAGGAGACCTTCTGGAGGCTCGTCACCGCGTCATCAAAGAATACTCAGGCGGTATGGCGCGAAAAATCGCGATTGTGGGAGCCATGATTGGGGCCCCTCCCCTCTTGGTCCTCGATGAGTCGTTCGTCGGGCTCGATCCCGAGTCCACGTGGAGAATTCGAGAAGCTCTGAAGGTGCATTGTGAGCAAGGCGGAGCGGTCCTGCTTTCGAGTCATATTCTCGAGATGCTCGAGAAGGTATGTTCGAGAGTGGTGATGTTGAGAGGTGGGGCGGTGGTCCTTGACTCGCCGATGTCGGACCTCGACCGAGAAGGCGGAAAGGACCTTACGCGAATCTATTTGGAGCTTTCCGGCAAGCTTGGTCCAAACGCTTTGTCCATCGCATGAACCGCTGCTTTTGCGGCCTCAGGTGATGTCACGTTCGGAGCGGTCTTCCGACGCTCAGGGTCGTCCACAAGATGACAGGCCACGAAGTGTCCTTCCTCAGCTTCCTTAAACTCCGGAACATCCTTTTTGCACTTCTCGAAGGCAAACGGGCAGCGTGTGTGGAAAACACATCCGGAGGGAGGCTTGAGCGGGCTCGGAACATCGCCAGTCAACACAATCCGCTCTCGGTCGCGCTCCACCTCGGGATCGGGGATTGGAACGGCGGAGATAAGCGCCTGCGTGTAGGGGTGCATGGGTCGCCGATAGAGTTCTTCTCCGCTCGTAAGCTCCACCATTTTGCCCAGATACATCACCGCGATGCGGGTTGAAATCTGCCTTACGGCGGCGAGGTCATGTGCGATGAAGAGGTAGGTCAATCCAAACTCATTTTGGAGGTCTTCCAAAAGGTTGATGACCTGTGCCTGAATCGACACGTCAAGGGCGCTGATGGGCTCGTCACAGACGATGAAGCTTGGTTTGCTGGCCAACGCACGTGCAATGCCGATACGTTGACGTTGTCCACCAGAGAACTCGTGAGGATATCGCCGGACGAACCTCGGATCGAGGCCGACGATCTCCATCAACTCTTGCACGCGTCGATAAATCGCTTCCCCGGACTCAAGTTGGTGAACTTTGATTGGCTCGGCGATGATATCTCCGACAGTCATTCGCGGGTTCAGCGAGCTATACGGGTCTTGGAAGATCATCTGGAGGTCGCGGCGCAACGGATGCAGCTCGGAGTGACTAAGCTTCGTCAGATCTTTTCCACGAAGCTTCACGCTGCCTTCAGTGGGTCGGTAGAGCTGAATGATCGCGCGCCCGGTCGTGGACTTACCACACCCAGACTCACCGACGAGCCCGAGGGTCTCGCCTTTCATGATCTTGAAGTTGAGGCCATCTACAGCGCGGACGCGATTGACTTCTTTGCGAATCAAAGCGCCCTTGTACATGGGGAAATGCATCCGGAGGTTTTCGATTTCGAGCAATACTTCACTCATTCGGCTCTCCCCTACTCTCAAGCTTCTCGCCTTTTCTAACTCTTGCTTCGATCTCTTCTACCTTTGAAGCGGTAGCATGGGTGCCGAGCTCTGCCCCGTAGACCTCGTGGGCGCGAAAACAGTGAACACGGCGTCGAGGCCCAATCTCAACGGCCTCTGGCCAGCTCTTGGTACAACGGTCCTCGGCCCACGGGCATCTCGCCGCGAACGCGCACCCTGCAATGGGTTTTGAGACGTCGGGTGGCCTTCCTTCGATCGGAATCAGCTTATCGGCCCTACCTCGGTCGAGTCGAGGCACGCTCTTTAGCAAACCCACGGTGTACGGATGTGCCGGACGCTCAAAGAGGTCCTTCGACTGAGCCTCCTCAACAACCCTGCCCGCGTACATCACCACGATGCGGTCTGCCATTCCGGCCACCACGCCGAGGTCGTGCGTAATCAGAATCATGCCGGTGCCAAAATCTTCACGAAGCCCTTTCATCAGCTCGAGAATCTGAGCCTGGATGGTCACGTCAAGTGCGGTCGTGGGTTCGTCGGCAATCAAGAGCTGTGGCTCACAGAGCAGCGCCATCGCAATCATGACGCGCTGTCGCATTCCGCCAGAAAACTGGTGCGGATATTGGTCGAATCGCTCAGCTGGCCCCGGGATTCCAACCTTCTCGAGCATCTTGATCGCCTTGGCTCGAGCGTCCGCTTTGTTCAACCCTTGATGGATTTGCAGGGGCTCGGTCAGCTGTCGGCTGACCTTGAGAAAGGGATTCAAGCTGGTCATAGGGTCTTGCCAAATCATCGAGATTTGGTTGCCCCGGATGGCACGCAGTTCTGCGTCGGTTCGCTTAAGAAGGTTCTCTCCTTTGAAGAGAATCTCTCCGGTCACGATGCCTTGTGGTTTAGGAATCAAGCCAAGAACAGAGATCTGAGTGACCGATTTTCCCGAGCCAGACTCACCTACGACGCCGAGGGATTCCCCCGGCATCAGGGAGTAGCTCACTCCGTCAACGGCACGAACAATGCCGTCATCCGTTTTGAAATGGGTCTTTAGGTCCCGCAATTCGAGAAGTGGTGACGCCTCTTCCATGTCAATCCTTCCTGAGTTGTGGGTCGAGGGCATCTCGGAGGCCGTCTCCGAGGAAGTTGAGCGCGAGTAGAGTGACCGCGAGCGCGAGGCCCGGATAGACGATCAGCCAAGGAGCAGATTCCATGAGCTGTCGTCCCTCACTGATGAGCGCGCCCCACGAGGTTTGAGGAGCCTGAACGCCGAGTCCGAGGAACGAAAGGAACGCCTCTTCAAGCATCACGGCCGGCACGGTCAGAGTCGCATAAACAATGATCGGGCCTAGAGCGTTGGGAATCAGGTGCTTGAAGATAATTCCCACCGGGGAGACACCGATTGTACGGGCTGCTTCAACAAACTCTTGATTCTTCAAACTGATAACCTGGCCACGAACGATGCGGGCCATGGTCAACCATTGTATGGCGCCAAGCGCTAGGAACAAGAGGAAGATCTTTTGACCAAAGACCACCATCAGCAAGATCACGAGGAACATGAAGGGCAAGCCGTACATGATGTCCACGATTCGCATCATGATATTGTCAACTTTGCCGCCGAAGTATCCAGCCGTCGCGCCCCATGAGACACCGATGATGAACGAGACAAACGTGGCCAGGAACCCCACTGCGAGCGAGATGCGGGCGCCGTAGACTGTGCGTGAGAGCAAATCACGTCCAAGTTGGTCCGTACCGATGATATGGGTTCTGGGAACTGGAAGCCCAACGTATTCCGCTTCGGAGACGGCGTCGTCGTCGTCTGCATCAAAGCGGTTGACGATTTCAAGCGCTTCGCTGCTTGAGACAAGCTCAAGGAGCTTGCCCGCATCCTCATACGCCATAAAACCATCTTTAGCGGTGCAGTCGAACACGCTACGGTCCTCGATTGGAGCCATGCTCTTCGAGACCATCCGCCATTGTGTACAGGTGGGAATGAATTCGCCGCTCGACTCCATGCTCAGCGGTGCGTCTACATACTCGTCGTAGGAAAGTTTGCCGTCTTGATTGGTGTCGATCAGCGAGAATTCATAACGTCTGTAAGCCTCGCGGACTTCGTTGGCGTCTAGGAGTCCATCTTGATTCGCGTCGATCTTGGCAAAATCAAAAACGCCGGATTTTTCCACCGAATAATAATGAGTTGGAACGCTTCGAGCGCCGGGAGGTTTAGGCACCACCCAGCCATGTTGTTCCTCCATGACGAAACCGGTCACGAAGCGCGCGAAGAGCTCGTAGCCGAGTGCGAGTGCAGTGATGATCACCAGGAGTCCAGCACTCAGCGTGGCTGCCCGGTTCTTTCTCAGCCTTCGCCATGCGTCCGCCCACAAACTTGTGCCTTTTACGATTTCTTCAGCCATCAGTCGTCGTAGCTCACGCGTGGGTCAATGAAGGTGTAGAGAATGTCCACAACCATGTTCAGGAAAACGAGAATCGTGGAGTACAAAATGATGGTCCCAAGGACCAAATTGTAGTCGCGGTTGAGCGCCGAGCGCACAAAGTGGGTCCCAATTCCTGGAAGTCCGAAAATTTCTTCAACCACGACAGAACCCGTCAGTAGCGCAGCACTCGCAGGCCCAAGATAACTGATCACCGGGAGCAGTGCGCCCTTAAGGGCATGACGCATGACCACCATGCTTTCTCGCACACCCTTGGCACGAGCGGTTCGAATGTAGTCCTTGCGAATGACTTCGAGCATGCCTCCGCGTGTTAGCCGTGCAACGTAGGCCGCGTAGAAGAGTCCGAGCGAGATGCTCGGTAGCACGCTATCCGTCCAATTGTTCCAGCCGACCGCGGTGAACCAGCCGAGCTCGAGCGCAAAAAGCATGATGAGTAGAGGGCCAAGTACGATGCTCGGCACACTTACGCCGACCATCGCCACCGTCATCGTCGAATAATCAACCGCTGTGTTTTGCTTTAAACCGGCGAGCAGCCCTGCAGGGATCCCGAGTAGCAGTGCCACGAAGAGGGCTTGGAGACCCAGCTGCACGGTATACGGAAATCCAGCTTTGAGCGTTTCGATCACCGTCAAATCCGACTTCATGCTCTGGCCGAGTGAGCCTGAGAGAATCGTCTTGAGATAGATCGCGTACTGCGTCTCGCCCCAGTCTGCAGGCATGAGAAATGAGGTACCACCAACGCTGAGCGTGTTTTCTGAGGTCCAGAATTCGCACCCTTGAACCGGCGCCAAAGGCTCGCCTCGAAAGACCGGGAAGACCGGACGATCGAGTGCGTTCTCTTTGACGCACGCACAGGTGTTGGCTTCGCGCTCCTTTAAACATGGGTTACTCGGAGCTTGCCGAGTTAGCCACAAGGAGACCGTGATGATTACGACCAGCACCAAGATGCTGGAGATAATCCTTCTAAGAATATAGCGAGTCACTTAGGGGGCCCTGATTACTTCTCAAGTTCCATGTACTTCAACAGGTGGATGTCCCGATTATGCGGTTCAAACCCTTTGATGAAGCGACTGACAAGCGTGTTGTTGGTGTAGAAATAGATTGGAATGACTGGACCTTGCTCAAGCAAAAGGGTTTCGGCCTTCTTGAGAGTCGCCATTCTCGCCTTGGTATCCACTGTCTGCTGAGCTTCCTTAATCAAGGCGTCGTATTCGGGATTTGACCAGCCAGTGTCATTGTTTCCGTTGTCCGTAACCCACATGTCGAGGAAGGTCATCGGGTCGTTGAAATCGCCAATCCAACCTGCACGAGCAATCTGATAGTTCATCGTGTCGACGTCTTGCAGGTAGGTTTTCCACTCTTTGTTGTTGAGCTTGATGTCCACACCGAGATTCTGCTTCCACTGCGCTTGAATGGCTTCGGCGACAAGTTTGTGGTTCTCATCCGTGTTGTAAAGAAGTTCAACTTCAGGGAATCCTTTGCCGTCCGGGAATCCGGCTTCGGCAAGGAGCGCCTTGGCTTTGCGAACGTCGTATTCACCCATCGCGGCTGGTTGATAGCCGGCCATCGGTGGGACAAAGGACTTGGACACGATATGCAAGTTGTTGAGAGTGTTTTCGACCACAGATGTACGGTCGACCGAAAGCGCGAGCGCCTGGCGGACACGTGGGTCGTTCAGCGGGCTATCTTCTTTGGAGACGTTTACGCGATAGTAGTAAGTGCCTAGCATTGGCTCCTGTCTAAAGTCAGGATGCGTGAGGAGGCCGGTGATTTGGGCCACAGGTAGACCCTCTCCCGACCAGTGAACCTCGCCGGTTTTGTAGGCGTTCACCCTGGCATTAGCGTCCGTGATGATACGGAATCGAACATCCTTGATCTTCAGATTTGACGCCTCCCAATGGTGTTCGTTGGCGGTCATCTTGAGCTCGCGCTGCGGCTCGTAGCTCACCATTTTGTACGGGCCGTTCGAGACAATATTCTCAGGCTTGGTCCAGTCATCGCCGTGGGCTTCGATCGTTTTCTGGTGTGCAGGGAAGAAGGTGTAGAACGCGGTGAGTTCTGGGAAGTAAGGAGTCGGATGGCTCAAGGTGACCTGAAGCGTTGCCTCGTCTACGGCCTTGACACCCACTTTCTCCCATTCGGTCTGCTCACCCTTGTTGTACGCCTCGGCGCCTTCGATAACCCAGAGCATCTGCGCGTAATCCGCGGGGAAGCCTGGAGTGAGGACGCGTTTCCAAGACCATTCAAAATCTTTCGCGGTCAGAGGGTCGCCATTCGACCATTTCGCATCCTTTCTCATTTTGAACGTGTAGACCTTTCCGTCTTCGCTCAATTCGTAGGATTCAGCCATGGCGGGTCGCACGAGCTTCGATGGGTCGTCCAGGCCTTCGGTAGTTGGGCCAGGCATCATAAGACCTTCGAAGAGCTGAAACGCGATTCGCCCTTCAGGCGCGCCGCTCATTTTTGCGGTATCAAACGTTTCAGGGTCAGCTCCGAGAATTGCGGTGAAACCGTCGGCTTTGTCGCCTGCCACAAACTCATCAGCCTTGGCTTCAGCAGCTTGGGTCTGTGTGGACTCAGTCGTCTCCGACTTCTTCTCGCATGCGCTAACGAGTGCGAAAATTAGACTTAGAAAGAATGTGGTTTGTTTCACGCGGATATCCTTGGGCAATCGACCTTTGGGCCGACGTTCTAACGACAAAAACCAAGTTGTGTCAATCACCACCGCCTCGCCCGGTTGGACCCCGAGTACGAGTTATGGGAGAATCGCCGGGCGAGGAGTAAAGATGAATTTGAACACGATTTGGACGAAATGGCTGGCAGCTTTGGGCATGGGGCTCTTCGGAGTTGGCATCGGAAGTGCCCCTGGAGCCAATCCCGGTCCCGCAGGCGGCATTTGGCCCTTACTCTTCATGGGGCTGAGTATGGCTTTCGTCCCAGCACTGCTCTGGGTCCATGTGCTCTCGTGGCTGGTACTTCTCTTGTGCCTCTGGTGGCTCGAACGCAATCGTTCGGAGACACCGCCAGGCCTCTGGAGTGGACTTCTTTTTGGCGCGGTATCCTTGGTCTTCTTGAACACATTTGGAAATTTTGGCGCGCTCTACGCGGCTGGAATCGCGTTTGGCGTGGCAATCGCGCTCGATCTGCGCAATGAAATGGCGTTCAGCCGAAGCGGAAAGTTCTACGGAACCGTCCTTGAAACCCGCGACCTTTCGCGCGCTCATCTCGCTTCCCAAGCTTTGAAGCGGGCGGGAATCTCGGTGCATGTCCGCGGTCAATACTCCGCAAGGCTCAAACGTGGTTTTGCGCTAGAAGAGCCCCTTGAAGTCATGGTTTTTGGTGAAGACTTGGAGATAGCCGAAGGGATCGTAAACAAGACCTAGGCAATTTGGCTAAAAACAAGGACGAGGACCATGACGCAAATCAGGGCAATGATCACCATGCCCGCCATCACCAGTGTCATCGTGGAAAACTGCCGCTTCGGTTTAGTCGGGGACATGGAAACATCTGCTTGGGTCTGAAGGACTGAGCCAGACCCTGCCGAGCTCTGCTGTTTGACTACGTTTGTGACCATAGGCGATGGATCGATGTCCGGAATTGCGTCAAGCCGTGGGGCCTCCAAGACATCTCCACGAACCATGTCTTTGGGGCCCATGACTTTCACGGATTTCAGACTGCTACCTTGCACCGCGGTCCGACGCATATGTTCCGCGGTAGAGGTCTCAGAGATGCTGAGCTCATTTAGCGCCACAAGCGCCTCTTGGGCGTCTCTAAATCTCTGGGCGGGGTCCTTCTTGAGGCACCTAGCAATGAAATCCACGAACTCAATGGGAGCCCGGATTCCAGCCCTGACAATCACATCCGGCGCTTCCTCATGAATGTGTTTGTGGATCATCTCTTGAGGCGAGTTCGCGCTAAACGGGAGTTTTCCGCAGAGAAGTTCATAGAGGATGCAACCAAGTGAATAGATATCCGAATGTGGACCTACGTCACTTGTGTCTCCCCTGCACTGTTCCGGCGACATATACGCTGGCGTTCCGAAGAGCGTTCCAACCATAGTCTGACCATCGACGCTCGCCCCAATCATGCGTGCTATCCCGAAATCTACGACCTTGACCACCTGCTCGTCTCCGCCAGGCCTCACTGAGAGGATGATATTCTCCGGTTTCAAGTCTCGGTGGACGATCCCAACGCCGTGAGCCTCACGCAAGGCGAGCAAGACCTGCTGTGCGATCTCCAAGATTGGCTCGTACTTTAGTCGCCGGTTTGCGGCCGTTCGAAGCGAGACTCCCTGAATGAGTTCCATCGCGATGAAGAGGTAATCGTCTTGTGCGAGGGCGCCAAAATCGTAGAGGGTCACGCAGTTTGGGTGCTGCAACTTGGCGAGCACCTTAGCCTCCTGCACGAAGCGATCTTTGGCCATCTGAATAGCTGCTTCGCGGTCGCTCTGAGGTAGGTTCTTTTCGATCAAGCTATCGCGGCTGAATAGCTTCAAGGCAACATCTCTCTCTACCCCGAGTTGATGTGCGCGATACACCTTGGCCATGGTTCCACGGCCCACCAGCCCATTGACCACAAAGCGGCCCGCAACCGGCCACCCCATGAGGGCATCATCGGGGTTCTCACGATATACCTTCTCCTCGACGGAATAGTAGCCATCGCCCGTGGGGCACGGCTCCAACGAATTCGTGAGTTGAGTCTGACAATGTGGGCAAATGGCCATGATTAAAGCCTACGTCACCCTTTGGGCTTCGGCAACGCTCAAGACGGCCAGCGTTTGACGCTTGGTTTTGGGGCGTGATAGTCACTTTCCGCATTTTAGGTTCTCCAAGTTCAAACGAGGTAGCGTATGTCGCAAATCAAGTCGATCGGTGTGGTAGGGGCTGGGCAAATGGGCAATGGAATCGCGCAAGTCGCGGCTCTTAGTGGTCACGCAGTAATCATGTCCGACCTTTCTCAAGATGCCCTTGACCGCGGGCTCGCCACCATCACAAAGAGCTTGAACAAGCTCGTCGAAAAGGAACGATTGAGTGCAGCGGATCGCGATAGCGCCCTTGAGAAGATAGCGCTGACGACCAAGCTCGAGGATGCCGCGAAGTCGGACCTCGTGGTCGAGGCCGTGGTCGAATCATTGAAGGTTAAAGAATCCGTATTCAAGACCTTGGATGAAAACGCTCCAGCTCACGCCATTCTGGCTTCGAACACGTCGAGTATCTCGATCACCAAGATCGCCGCGTTCACCAAACGTCCCGAACAAGTCATCGGGATGCACTTCATGAATCCGGTGCCGATCATGAAGCTCGTCGAGGTTATCCGTGGACTTCAGACCTCCGATGAGACCTACCGATTGGTCAATGACGTCGCCGAAAAGATGGGAAAAACCACGGTACTTGCACAGGACTATCCTGGGTTCATCGTCAATCGCATCTTGATGCCGATGATCAACGAAGCCACATACACACTTATGGAAGGAGTTGGCAGCGTGGAGGATATCGACGCTGCAATGAAACTCGGAACGAACCAACCGATGGGCCCGCTCACTCTGGCTGATTTCATCGGGCTGGACACGTGTCTCGCCATTATGGAGGTACTGCACACGCAGCTCGGAGATACCAAGTATCGGCCCTCCCCGCTTCTTCGGAAGTACGTGGACGCAGGATGGCTCGGCCGCAAATCCGGGCGAGGCTTCTACGACTATCGTTGAACCGCGAAATTTGGCGGTATTCAGGGGAATTCACACCCAACCTTAATCCTTGGACTTGGTATGCAATTCGAAACACTCAAATATGAAGTAAAAGACGGCGTCGCAAGACTCACCATTAACCGCCCAGACTCACTCAATGCGCTCAATCGGCAGGTCCATGAGGAACTGATCGAGGTCGCGAAACTCGCCTCAAACGACGAGTCGATCGACGTATTGGTGCTCGGCGGCGAAGGACGCGCTTTTGTCGCAGGAGCTGATATCAAGGCGATGCTCGAGTATTCACCCGAGGAAGCCCAGCAGTTCAGCGAGCTCGGCCACCAAGCCATGGACGCTATAGCGGCGCTCCCCTTCCCTACCATCGCTGCGATTCATGGATTCGCCCTCGGCGGTGGGCTCGAGTTGGCGCTGACCTGCGATCTACTCTACGCCTCCGACAAAGCTGTTCTCGGACTGCCCGAGGTTGCACTTTCGGTGATCCCTGGTTGGGGCGGAACCCAACGCCTTGGCCGCCGCATCGGTTGGCATCATGCGCGCGAACTGATCTTTACCGGCCGCAAAATCAAGGCCGCGCAAGCTAAAGAGATTGGTCTTGTTCTGGACGTGTATCCTATCGATGAATTCGCCTCCAAGATTGATGAACGTGTGGCTGAGATCCGAGCGAACGGTCCGTTGGCGCTTCGAGCGGCAAAATCCGCGATTTTTAAGGGCGAAGGAGTCAATCTCGAGCAGGCCATGGTCTATGAGCAAGAGGCTTTTGGAGCACTCTTTGGAACCCACGATCAGGTTGAGGGAATGACTGCCCTGCTTGAAAGGCGTTCTCCTGAGTTTAAGAGGAAATGATGAACATAGTGCCGAATTCTGAACACAAAGCCATTGGCGAGCTCGCCAGGGGGCTTGCTGGGCAAGATTTGAGGAAGAACTGGGCTCGGTGGGAAGAAACCCACGAATTTCCAGTGGAAACTCTGAAGAAGCTCGCGAGCCACGGGCTCATGGGCGTCAATGTTTCAAAGGAATTTGGCGGGTTGGAGGCCGGCGTTGTGGCGTATTCAAACGCCGTGCAAGCCATCGCGTGGGGCGATCCAGCAATCGCTGTGACCATGTGTGTCAATAATATGGTCGCTGAAGTTCTCCAGGAGTTTGGCGACGAAAGACAAAAAGCGTTCATCCCAAAACTGCTGAGCGGACAAACGCCTGCCGGGTCGTTTTGCCTGAGTGAGGCTGGTTCCGGCTCCGATGCAGCGGGAATGCAAGCCAATGCACGTCGTACAGATTCTGGGTATGTGCTCAACGGGTCAAAGGCATGGATTACATCTGGTGAATTTGCCGGGGCCTACCTCGTTTGGGCTCAGGTCGAAAACGGCGGCAAGTCCTCGATTAGTGTCTTCTTTGTGGAAGAAGGAACACCTGGCGTCTCCTTTGGCGCACCAGAAGAAAAGATGGGGCAACATGCTTCAAACACCGTCGTCGTGAATTTTGATGACGTGGAGGTGCCTGCCGACGCATTGGTTATGGATGTTGGACAGGGCTTCAAGGTTGCGATGATGGCTCTCGATGGTGGGCGCATCGGAATCGCAAGCCAGGCGCTCGGTATCTGTGACGCACTCTTGGAAGAAGCCGGTCGCATCGGTTGGGCGGCATCGAGCTATTGGAGTGGGCGGGTCGAGGCAGCACGAGCGCTCGTCTGGCGAGCCGCAAAACTCAAGGAAGAGAAGGCGCCATTTACCTACGAGGCTAGTGTCGCGAAACTCTACGCAAGCGAGTGCGCCTCGGCCTTGGGGGATACGATACTCGCCGAGGCAGGCATTGAGGCTGCATTGAACTCAAACTTTCTCCAAAAGCTAGTGCGTGATGCCCGCGTGACCCGAATCTATGAGGGTACAAGCGAGGTTCAAAAGATCGTGATTGCACGAGAATTGGGAAGGAGGCTCGGATGAGGTTTACCTGGCCGGAAGAACTAGACATGGTGCGAAGCGCCGTATCGCGCTTCGCAAAAGACTCATTGAGTGTTTCTCACGATGACACCAAGCCGTTTGATGCCGAGGTGCTTCGCGAACTTGGACTCTTGGACATGGTCTGGGAAGACGATCCGAAGATGGCCGCACTTGTTCTTTTCGAACTCGCAAAGGCTGACGCGGTAGCCTCACTCGCTGTGCTCAGGGCCTTGAATCAAGCGGCAACAGGCTCCGATGGTTTGGGATTCGTCTCCAAAGATAGAGTCGTTTCTTTCTTTGCACCCGCCACGCTCGCCTACAGTGCTGAAGGAGCCCATGGCGCATCGGGATTTGAACCCGTGTCGCTCTACGGCTTGAAGTCAGCGGCCGCTTACATGGGCAATCAGGGTGCGAAATCCGATACTACGGTGTCTTGGATGCACTCGGCGCTCGCTCTGATTTTTGCGGGTCTGGCTACAGACGCACTGAAGGTTGGATACGGGTACGCCAACGAACGCGTGCAATTTGGAAAACGCATTGCCGATTTTCAGGGAACCCAATTCAAACTGGCAGAAATGAGCAGTCGCACGGATGCGGCGACTCTTTTGGCTTTTCGTTCTCTCGATGCACCTGAATTTGCCGAGGCGTCTCGTGCTCTTGCGCTAGACGCAGCCATTTATGTGACTGACGAAGCACTGCAGATGCACGGGGGCTACGGATACACGCGCGAGTATCGAATCGAACGCCTCTATCGAGACGTTCGTGCGCTGGCTCCCCTCTTGGGTACTTAGAAACTCCTCTAAACTCTAGAATCGAGTTGGGTCTCGAGTCACGGCGCCGGTTTGGACAATGGCATCTACACCCTGTCCAAGGCTCTCGATCTGACGAGTTACGTCCACGCCGCCGTCTTCGCCGGTAGCTGGGCTAGTCTTGACGGCTTTTGAGATGTGCGTCGCGACGCCATTTGCCCAGTCTCTGAGGTCAAACGAGAACTCCAGATACTGGTCGCCCTCTTCAAGGTCCACCTGGTTGAGCGTGTAAAACACGGTCCGACGGCTATTGTACGTGAATGGAGTCCACGCGAGTGGGGCCTCAGCAGCATCTGTGAGGCCGTCGCCCTCTGGCTTCTCATCAAAAGGCAAAGGCAATGGTGTTCCGTCGGAGTTCTTGGAAACGTCGGACGTTTCTGAAGCCACAAACCCCTCAACGGAGAGAGAGCCGAGTTCTTGGTCACCTTGGACCATAGGCTCAAGGCGAATACTGACCACATAGCGTCCCGCATCGGGAAGTGTTACGGCCTTTCCGGTTTGAACGAATTGGCCTTCTGCCACATCGAAGCTGAGCTCAATGGGCTCGGCCGTGGAGTATGCAACGCCGGACGACGTCGATGCCATGGGCGTGAGGCGAATCTCGGAAACGAGAAGTCCCAGCTGCGTCAAAAAGAGATGTTCCGGGACTTCCTCTGCACCTACGAGTTTAAACTCCGGTGTCACGACCACAGCCTGTGCCTTTTGAGCATGGCGAGTTCGCTCTTGCATTGGTGTCTCAGCATCTACACATCCGGCCAAAAGACCAAATGCGAGTGTCCCAAGCAGCGCAAATCCGATTCTAGAATTCATCATAACCTCAACCTACTAGCGTGGACTTTAGGTCCGCTAGTTCTTCTGTCCCATTAATAATCTGACTCAAACGCGGCCGCTTCATTTGAAGAATCTCGGCTGCTCGAGTCACATTCCCCTCAGCTTCCATCAACGCTCGCTTGATGGATTCGATCTCTAAGCGGTGCTTCAAGTCCGTAAGGGAAAGCCCCTCACGAACAACTTTTTCCACCAACATCGACTCTATATCTCGATCTGAAGATTCGCCAATCTTTGGCAAAGCCACAACGCTTGCTATGGCTCTCTCTTCGGCTTCGGAAATCTCGAATTCGATAGAGTCGACAAAATCCCCGCTCTGGAAGAAGTCTTTGAAGTCTTCCAAAGTCGAGAGGCTCACCACATCACTTTCGGCAAAGAGCAGCACGCTCTTCACAAAGTTTTGCAGCTCGCGAATATTGCCGGGCCACGAGTATTTAGAAAGAAACTCAAGCACCGGCTTCTCAAAGCGTGGTGTCACATCTTCGCTGAACATTTCCGCAAAATGCAGGACCAGGGATGGAATGTCCGCCCTTCGTTCCCGTAGCGACGGGCTCTCGATGATCACGCCTTTAAGGCGGTAATAGAGATCGAGGCGGAACTCCCCTTTGCGAACCAACTCTTCGAGGTCCTTGTTGGTGGCACAAATGACGCGGACATCGGTCTTAATCGTTTCGTGACCGCCGACCCGCTCGAATGTTCCCTCTTGGAGAACGCGAAGCAGGGCAACCTGAGTGTTTGGCGAGATATCCCCGATCTCGTCCAAGAAGAGGGTTCCGCCGTCGGCGAGTTCGAATCGACCGGGCTTTTGATGGGTCGCACCGGTGTAGGCGCCCTTCTCGTGACCAAAGAGTTCACTCAAGAGAAGAGACTCAACAAATGCTGCGCAGTTGACCTTCACCAAGGGTTTTTCTGCCCGTTTGGACTTGGCGTGAATGGCTTCTGCCAGAAGCTCCTTACCAGTTCCCGACTCACCGAAAAGCAGTACCGTTGCGTTGCTGGGCGCCACCTTCTCGATCACACGGAACATCTGATAGAGATGAGGGTCTTGACCGATGATATTATCAAACGCGGGACTCCACGTGGCCGATCGCTCGGCTGAAGCCTTGGCCTGAGTTTCTATCGGACGAAGGACCTGTGGCACTTCCCCTTGAAGCGCACGAATGAGGTCCAAGAGTTCTACGTGAAGTGGTTTTTCCACGTAACTCTTTCGGTAGAGGTCTGGGAGTTTCTCCGCCACAGCGCCAACCCGCTTGAGTTGTGACTGCAGGGTCTTCAACGCCGCGCTGCCCTCCCCTTCCTTGATCATGCCTTTGGCAAACACGATCGCTGCGCGCAATGCGTCATAGGGCTGATTGAGGCGGATCAATGTTTCTGTCGTTTCTTTTAGCGCGTCCATGTCGAAAGCACCGTCACGTCGCAGTGCCAACTCCGAAGTCAACATGGAGTGTAGTGCCATCAAAAGCTCAAAATCACCGTTATTCTCATCGATGTCGAACTCTTGAAGCACCTCTTCACAGGTTTCGTATTTGGATGCTTCGAGATGAATCTGCGCGATTCGAAGGTGCGACTCTGGGCCGTAGAGTGCGCTATGAAAATCTTTGCCCTCTAGCGATTTGAAGAGCTCAAGTGCACGCTCATTTTCACCACTTTCCAACAAGAGATAGGCGCGAACCCGCTGATTCCAGCGATTGGCAATGGTATCTGCCGGATTGGTCTCCAGATGGTCTATGACCTCATGCGCTCGGCCGTAGAGACCGAGATCTTGGTAGATGGTCGCAAGGTTATGAGCGCCCACGCCATAGGCGGTGGAGTCTTGTGCGATACGCGCTGCCCTCATGCCTTCTAAACAATGCTCAACGGCCTTCTCAAATCGTTGCTCGCGTTGGGCAATGGTAGCCAGGTTAACGTGGCAATACGCTCTTGGAAGGCTCGATTGTGTCGCGCTTAGCTTAAGTGCTTGATTCAGAAGCTGGGTCGCTTGCGCATGGTCCCTTTCTTGAAGCGCCACAACCCCAAGATTGGCCAATGCCCTCGCCTCTTCATCTTCCCAGCCATAGCTATGGGCCAAGTCGAGGTTGGCTTCAAAAATCTCTCGGCTCTTGTTGTACTTCGCCTGAAATATCGAGAGTTTACCAAGTGTGTTTCGAGCTTGAATCAGGATAAGGTCTTCTGAAAATCCACGTTCACCAGCGAGAATCTCGCCGATCACTTTCCCGGAGATGGCTTCAGCGTCCTTATGCTCGCCCCTTGCGTATGCAATATCTGCCAGGCCGTTTTGAGCCTTGAGCACATGTTGTCCACTCTTCGAGGACTCTTGAACACTTCGGTATCGCCGAACAGCTTCGTCGAAATCCCCAAGCCTAGTACTGAGCACGGCGACCTCTAAGCTAAGGTCAACGGACTCTCCGGATAATTCCTCTAGGGCGAGAGCACAGATCAGCGCCTCCCGGTGCCGTCCGAGCATACGAAGCGCTTCGAGTTTTACATCTAAAACTCCGAGCACTTCCTGCGTTTCGAGCTTTTCGGCGAGCTGTACGCACTCCTCCCACGCTCCACGATTCCTTAGCTGTTCAAGGGCACGCAGACCGAACTTCGATGCAAGATCGAACTCTTCGGCTAGGTAGAATTGCTCAGTGACAAACACTGGGTCAAAGGATGAGCCGCCACACGTGATTTCAGCGTTCGCAAGAGCCGTGCGATAGTGCTGGTTAGACGCTGCGTTCGCAAACGCGCTCTTTAGCTGTGAGTCCGAGAGATAAACCTCAATACTTCCGTTCGAAATTCTACGCTCAATCCAACCCGCTTCCTGAAGCGAGCGAAGCACATCTTTGAGGTGAACACGGATTCCGAGGGCTTCCATGGAACGCTCAATTCTGTCCAAGCCCAGCGGCCGCACCGCGAGTGCGAGCAGATGCACAAAAGCCTGCTCATCTTCAGGTAGATTCTTTAGGCGGTGCTGAGCGAAGCTCGTCGAGTGCGTTTCAAGATCGTCGATTAAGTCTGGAATCTTTGCGATATCACCGCGGACAGCAGCCAAAAGCTTCTGCAGATTACCAGGTGCCGAGAGTATCTCGAGCGCCTCGCCCTTGCGATCCTCGCTCGCGTCGAGGTCTTTTGCCCAAGTCGGAGCATGGGCGCTATCTACATAGGCCAGAAACCCGTACACACCTGTGGTCGATGCTTCGGGCGCAAGGTCTCTGAGCGGATCGCCGAACACAAACTCAGCGATATGCGCCAGTGCTTCGAGGTCGCTCGGCTGGCCCCCATCGAGGTTGACTGCAAAAATCGCAAGTGGTCTACGGCGAGAAATCGCAGCGAGTATATTGGAGAGAATCTCGAGACGATACTTACCCAACGCTTGGTTGGAGTGGCGTTGGTTGCGAGCACTCAAGTTGCGGTAGAAATGCACAAGCTCAATGAGCGAGTCATCGAGTTCTCTCAAACCTTCGATACTCTTAAGTGCCGATGAAAGAAGCCCTTCGACTGCGCCTTCGGTATGGTTGCCGTCGAAAACCAGTGGGAGAAACGATGCACCTTTAAGGCTATCGGAGAGATTGCGAAATGATTGAACGAGCGTGGGTTCACCCAAACCTCGAAAATGGAACACCTCTGGCGTGCGGCTGGTTGCCACCATTGCGTTCCAAATTTTTGGGTTTTCCCAGTAGTTCAAATTCGTACCTCTTTCATCGGGCCTCAATCTTCTCATGTGCTCCAGTGTAGCATAAAACCCTACTCGATTTCTAGAGCAGTTCCGTTGGGTTAGCCACAACCTTGAGATGCAGGATCATTTCAATGTCTGCTCCGCCTTTAGGAGGAGATGGCTGACCACGCTCGATCGCTTCAGCTTCCATGTAGGGAATGACCGAAATCTGGAGGGTCTTGAGGATATCGCTCGCCGCATCTTTCTGATCGTCGGGAACGGTTTCTGTGCCGCTTGGAGTCGTTCCAGCCTCGGCCTGCGGGACGGAGGCGAGTTCTGCGCCGCTTCCGCGGCTACTCGCGTTCTCGGGCGCCACGTAGAGCTTGATGTTTGGAGTCTTGATGTTGAGCGTGTTGTTCAAATATTTGTATTCAACGCGGTCCACTTCGATGGACTTCAATCTGCTCGAGACCTCTCGCAGCTGGGTGCTACCAGTGGCTGCCAAGATATCGATGTCGATATCGAGCTCTACTGGAGGCAATTCGACACGATCAGGTGCTGGCCCTTCAGCTGCGGTGCAATCAATCGTGGTCGGGCAGAATCTATCGGCGTCGATCCTGAATGCAACAGGCACCTGTTCGTCGAATTCGATATCAAAAGGGTCCTCTCCGTCGAAGAGACCACAACCAGCTAATACGCTTGCACCTAAAATCAATAGCTTTTTCATTATTTTCCTTATTACTAACTTTTCACAGAATTCTGACTGCCCAACAGAATCTCAGAACTTGGATGCTGGAACAATACTATTCGGAGCCTTTCTTTCGACTCCATCTTCGCTGAGTCTTTTGTTCTGGCTTAGTTGCCGACTCATTCTTTGTGGCCTCGCCCTTTGGAGTGTCTGTCGGATTGTCTTCGAACTCCGAAACTGTCTCTTCCTTGCCGTCTTCACGAACCCGTTTGACCTTTACGCGATTGCGAATATTGGGTTTGACGGCTTCTTCATTGGGGATGAAGCGAACTTCGGTTCGAATCTCGAATGAGAGGGTTGTCAGGATCTTCGCGATCTCTCCCCCGAAGTCCATGTTTTCGAGAAAGAGCCGTATCTCGCGAGACACGATTCGGAGGAGTTCTTTTCGAGTGGAATCGGCTTGAGAGAGGATGAAAGAGACTGCGTCCTTCGGAATGTCTTTCTTATCGCTGACGATCGACCTAAGCCCATCTTCGCTCACCGCTGCACTTAGGCCCGAGATGATCGAACGTCGTAAAATTCCTGGGATTACCGTTTCCAAGCCCTTTAGGATTCGCGACGCTTCTTCTCTCTCGAGGTCACTCCAAGACTCTTCGTGCAATGTTTCGTCTTCCACATCGTCGCTCATGCGTGTCTCCAAAACGTGGCTTCACGGTCGGGGCCTACAGAAATCAAGTCTACAGGAACGCCCACCTTGGCCTCTATAAACTCAATGTAATCCCGTGCTGATTTTGGCAAGTCCGCCCATGTGCGGCATTGAGTAAGGTCCTCGGACCAGCCAGCAAGCTCCTCGTAGACGGGAGAAACCCCTTCTAGCTCTCTCGCGTCGAGCGGAGGCTCCGAAATCGGCCGGGAGTTCTTGTCGAGGTAACCTGTGCAGACTTTGAGTTGGTCGAATCCGCTCAGCACGTCCAGCTTGGTAATCGCGATGGACGTGAGACCATTGACCTCAGCTGCGTACTTGAGGCCCACAAGGTCGAGCCACCCGCAGCGACGAGGTCGTCCGGTGGTACTTCCGAATTCGTGGCCGAGCTTCCGCAATTCTTCTCCGACATCCCCATGCAGCTCGGTGGGGAATGGCCCCTCGCCCACACGCGTGCAGTACGCCTTGGTGATCCCAAAGATGGATGTGAGTGCCTGCGGCTTTATGCCCGCGCCCACGCAGGCCGAGGCTGAGACGGTATGAGAGCTCGTCACGTACGGATAGGTGCCGAGCCCGACATCGAGGAGCGTTCCCTGCGCGCCTTCAAAAAGAACTTTTTTGCCATCTTGAAGGGCGTTTCGGACCAACGCGTTGGCATCGGCAACGTAGGGTCTAAGTGCTTCACCAAACGCAAGAAGCTCGTCCAAAAGCTCCTCAACTGAAAACGTTTGTGCTCCGTAATGGGACAGCAGAACGTTCTTTTCGTGAAGGTTTTGGGTGAGTTTCGCCTCAAGTCCTTTGCGGTCGAGAAGATCGCGCACAAAGATTGAGCGACGCGCGACTCGGTCCTCATAACACGGTCCGATTCCTCGTCCCGTCGTACCGATCTTGGTGCCTTCCAGGCTACCCTCGCGAGCGGCATCTAAGGTGCGATGGTAGGACGTGATAACGGAGCACTCCGCCCCGATGACGAGTTGTCCTTCGCGACTCAAGACCCCTTTTTCGGTCAGGGCCTTTATCTCACGCAGGCAAACTTCGGGATCGACGACGACACCTCCTGCCAAAATGCATTGAACTTCGGGTCTCAAGATACCGCTTGGGATGTGATGTAGGACGGTCTTTTGGTCTCCGATGACCAGAGTGTGGCCTGCATTGTTGCCGCCCTGGAATCGGACCACGAGGTCAGCCTTTTCTGCGAAGATATCAACGATCTTACCCTTTCCTTCATCACCCCATTGGGCGCCGATCACAATTGTTGAACTCATGGATTTTCCAAAAATACTTTTTGGGCGGCGCTCACGCCACTGCCCGGAATGAAATCATGGCCGACACTTTGAAGCGCCCTTTCGAGTGCGCAAAGTGCGGTAAGAATATCGGATTCGTCGTAGAAGCCGAGGTGACCAATACGGAACGTAGAGTCCTTTAGATGGTCCTGTCCACCCGCCATAAACACGCCGTCGGCTTTCATTTTTGATACCAACACACTTGGGTCGAGCCCCGGGACTTGCACGGTGGTCACTGAATTCGCAGGCCGCGACGCAAAAGTTTCAAGGCCCAATGCAACGACCCCTTCGCGCGTGGCTTTGGCGAGCATGGCGTGCCTTGCAATCATGTTTTCGAGCCCTTCGGCTCTCATCTTCCCCAACACTACTTCTAAGCCAATCACCAGGGAGACCGCGGCTGTAAACGCGGTTTGGTTCTTTGACTGAGCCTTCTTTTCCTTTCGAAGATCGAGATAGTATCTGGGATGATCGGCCTCATCAGCGCGCTCCCACGCCCTCTCAGACACGGCGACAAATCCGAGACCAGGCGGAAGGCTAAAGGCCTTCTGCGAGCCTGCGACCACGATGTCGATGCCCCATTCATCCATGGGAAGTTCGTGCACACCGAGCGCTGTGATGGCGTCCACAGCAATGAGGGCGTTGGTCTTTTCGCGAACGACCTCCAGGAGTTCTTTCACAGGGTGATAAACGCCGGTAGATGTTTCGCTCGCGCAGAGTGTAACCATGGAGACGTCTGGGTTCGCCTCCAGAACCTTTGCAAGAGCCTCTGGTGTTGCGTGTTGGCCCCATTCCACGTTCATCGCGATGACATTCATGCCATAAGCTTGAGCGATTTCGCCCCACCGCTCGCCGAATTTCCCACCTCCGATGGCCACCAATGTGTCTTCTCGACGAGTGAAGTTGATGATGGCCGCTTCGAATGCGCCGGTGCCGGTGCAAGAGAGCGTCAAAACATCGGATTGAGTTTGAAATAGCCACCGAAGCCCGTCGCGTACGCCCTGAAAAATCTCTTTGAAGGCAGCGCCACGATGATGAATCATCGGGCGCGCCATGGCGAGTAGTACGTCTGGATCGACGGGTGTTGGGCCGGGTGTAATTAAGTGGTGTTTGAGCATAGTTCACCTCGAGTCAGGCATGGGTACCGCTTGCCTGATCACGTGTCAATCACGTCACGTCGTCACTTTGACGACATCACCCAGTCGTTTGATTTGGCCTCGAATTTCGAGCTCAAACACCTGCTCTTCGAACTGGTGCCATTCTAAAGTACTTTGTTCGAACGCCGTGTGTAGTGACTCTGTCGTTCTGAGCAAGTCAATCAACGAACCCTTGGTACTACTTGGTTCATGGGCACTGAGGTGCGCAGGCTCCCAGATGAGCTGCGCCGCCCCGGTCTTAACCAATTTGAGGCATCCGCGGCACGTATCGTCGCGGGGGTCGCCGGGGAGCGCATAGACTGGGCGTCCAATACGTTTGGCGATTTCGACTGTGATCATTGTTCCGCCGGTCTCGCCGGAGCGCAGAACCACTACACCGCTTGAAAGTGCCGCGAGCAGCGCGTTTCTTGGCGCATACAAGCTTTTGAATGGTTGGGTGCCGAGTGGCTGGAGACTCAAAATGCCCCCTCCTCCTTCAAGGGCGGCCTCGAATTCTGGGAGATGTCTCTTTGGACTCATGTGATCGAGCCCTCCCGGCACCACGATGGTCGTTGGTGAGCCGGCTTGGAGTGCCGCTTGATGAGACCAGATGTCCACGCCAAAGGCCCCTCCGCTTAGTACGTGGTGGCCCCGAGCGACGAGCTCGCCCACAAAGCCCCGGATGAGCTCCTCGTCCCAACGCGTGGCTCGTCGTGTGCCAATGAACGCGAGAGCGTTGGCTGGAGGGATCTGCCCGCGAACATAGATGTATCGGGGTGGGTTCGTGAGATCTCTTAGAGAATCTGGATACTCCGGACCATCCGAAGAGACGATGCGCGCATCCGAAGGAAGCTTTTCGAGTTCTTCTTCAAGCTCATCAGGGCAAAGCCCGAGCTCTCGCGCTCGTTCTTCAGCGTCCGCTGCGCCATCCCACTTCTTGTGTTTCCAGAGTAACCAATCCCATACGTTGATCGTTTCCATAAATAACTCCTTTGTCAGAAGTTATTTTCGGACGATTTGCGCATGTGTTGCGAAATTAGTTAAAAATTATTCTTCGACCTTGGCGAGAATCAAGGTGATATTATCCGCACCACCGTTCTCATTGGCCTGATCCACCAGTATTTTGGCGAGTTTCTCAAGGTCGGAATGATCTTTGAGCATTTCTTGAAGAGCCGAGTCTGTGATCATATCTGTGAGCCCGTCTGAGCAAAGTAGATAGAGATCACCAGGCTCGACTTCTCTGAAAACAACGTCGACCTCCACTTCATCAGTGAGGCCACACGCTCGGGTAATCACGTTTTTATAAGGGAAATGCTCGACGTCATCGGCTTTCAGAATTCCCATGCGCACGTATTCGTTCGCAAGGGAGTGATCTTCGGTCTGTTGCTCGAGTTTACCGTTTCTATAGCGATAGGCTCGAGAATCGCCGATATGGGCGAAATAGACGCCACCCTCGATGAAATAGCTGCTTACTACCGTAGTTCCCATTCCGCGATACAACTCGCTTTCTGAGGCGGCTTGGAAGACGGCCTTATTGGCCTGCCGAATCGCCTTAACCAGACGATACTCGTCCAGTGAGCGTTCATCCTCGCCGTCATTGAGGCGGGCATCTCCTTTACCGTCTACCGTCGTCTCACGGTAAAACTCGACGATGGCCTTGATAGCCATAGCACTGGCGACTTCGCCCGACCTATGCCCTCCCATCCCATCAGCAACCACACAGAGTGCTTCTTCCCCTTCCGAGAGGTAGAAATCGTCTTCATTGTGCTCGCGGGTCGTACCCACGTCGGTCATTCCAGCGCAAACAAGCTTCATCTAGAATTCCTGAATCTCAATCCAATGCCCATCATAGTCTATGATTGATGACTTAAAAAACCGAAACCGTCAAAATACGGATTAGAGATTTTGAGTGTCGAATCCGACTCGTACACCCTCGAAGTCGGCAGTGAAAGGCGAAGATTGCCCCCCCTCACTGTTTTGGATGTATCCACTGAACTCGCCTTCTTCGATTAAGTCCGCAAAACCGTCTGAATCCAACTCAACAAGGGTGCCTTCTCCGCCAAGCCTCAAGCCGATATCGAACTCCAGATTTTGAATGGCGAGGTCGGCGAAACCAAAGAGTGTGCTCACTGCTGAGGAGCAGAAGCCTTCAATCTGTGTATCCGTTAGACACGCGCCAAAGGCACAAACCTCTCCATCCGAGCCCGTGATGTTCGTGGCCAAGTCTGGACATCCGATCCAATACGCGAAGGCATCGGTCAAGGAGTTGGCATTCCCATTGGTGAGTTCAGGGAGGAGGAATTCGTTGAGGATGTATAGAATCAACCGCCCGTAGCGAAGACTCACAGTGTGAGAATCGATTTGGAGCTGGTTGTAGGCCACTACACGCCCCGACCATTCTGAGCTAAGTACGCCGAGGTCGGCAATTTCGCCGTTGGCGTCGGCAACCAGGGGAATCGCGCCGCAGTCAGCCGGAGCGTTTTCATCGCAGTTCCAGCGCCAGTAGAGCGTGATACCGGTCCAGTTGTCGCGGCCACGGAACTCGTAATTTGAATCGAGTTTACCGATCGTGAGTTGACTGTGGATCTGAAGATTTGAGACCACCTCACGCAAATCGTTACCGGCGCGGAAGATTTTCGACAAAGCCTCATTCTCGGCGATAAAGTTGTTGATCATGTTGGCGAACGAGTCATCGAGACCGGTCGCCGAGAGGAAAAGGTCAATACCGGCCGAAATGATGCCGCCAACGAGGAGTTCGACGAGATTGATGATCTCGTCATAGATCGCGCGCCCTGGGTTTTCGAAGATGTTCAGAACTCGAACAATCGTGGCACCAATGGAACCCGAGTCTTCCAGGGCCTGTGTGAAGTCCCAGAAACTCTCCACATCGTAGGTGCCAACGGGGCTGAGCGGAATGAGTTGCAGGAGCAGTTCATATTCGTTGATCGAATCGGCCGAGATGTTGATGTTGTCCTGACAAGCACCCGCGGCGACTTGCGAACGGTCGCCTCTGGCTACAGCGGTAATGATGAACTCTTGGGACGTGCCGAGGTTGTCGAATACAGGAGCGGTCGCTGTGGTAGGTGCGATCTCTTCGTAAAGTGCCTGTGGCTGCGGAAGGAACGGGCGGAACTCGTCGCAGCTGTATTCCGATTCTTTGTAGACCCGTACTTCGATGTCGTAGAGGTCCATGATCGAGGGAGCTGTGTTGACGAGGTTGACCTTGAGCGAGCCTACGGCGAGGGCCTCAACGCTGACTTGGAAGTCAATGGCGTTGGCACTTGGGTGATCGGCGCGAACTTGAATGGTATTCATCTCCGAGCCAACTCGCAAGCTGACGGAAGCTGAGCCGTCTTCGACGGTCGAGCCATTACGCGCACTCAGTGAAGCCTGCCCTGCCTCACCGATGATTTCGTAGGAGATGTTTTGACCCGCAGCGGGCTCTCCGGTCTTCTTGCTGTAAAGAAGAACGCCAAGAGGCACGGATTCGGTGACGTTGGCTTGTACCGATGTGGGTCCCGCCGGCACCATGAAAAATTCGTCGCTAAAGCTCGGCCCGTTTGGCCCAGCCTCACCGGATGCGTTGGTATTGACTTCGCTATCGCCGCAAGCTGCAAGGGCGAGCGAAAGAATGAGTAGTATGAGCTTGAAGTAATTCATTCAGAGCACCGCATAGTAATCCATTTAGGAACTTGTGGATTCTAACAGTGCCCCACTGGATAATCAACGATTCATTCGGCCCAAAAAAGGGATTCTCAGCGAGAGAATCCGTCACTTTCTGGCGCGATTAGACTGATGCCAACGAATGTCCCGATGGCGAGGATGCTGACACCTGCGATGGTGCCGACGGTCTTCCAAGTCGAGAACTGGTCGACTTCAGCGCCTTCTACGTCATCGAGTCGCTCGAGTAGATCGTATTCTGGAGAGACGATCTGACCTTGGCTCATGATGAAGTTGAACGGGGTCACGCGGTTCATGCGACCGTCGTTGGTCTTGATGAAAAGCGCGTTTGCGGTCGAGACCTGAACTGTGGTGCATCCATCGTAACTCGAAGGAGCTTCTCCAGCGGTTTCCATCTCTTCGGCCACGGCCTCTTGGGCATCGGCTGGCGCGTCGGTAGCGACTTCAGCTTGTGCGTCTGCACCAGCTTCTGCGGGCGCTTCCCCTTCTGCCTGGGCAAAGGCTGGGCGTTCAGAGTCAAGCACAGCAACACCAGGACAGTCGCCAAAGACTTCCACGGTTTCTTTGGGCTCAACACTCGACTCAAGCTTTTCGAGCTCGCTCTTCGTGATGAAGTAGGTGTTGTAACAGGCGGTTTGTGTAAATGCCGCCAAAGCAACGATGGCTGTGAGTCTTTGCGTGCGTGTAAACATAACGAGGTACCTTTTAGTCCAAAATCAACACTGGCGCGGGATAGTAATGTCTTAGGCACCCGTGCGCAAGTATGAGTTCGCGGTCCCGGAATATTTCAGAATCCCTGTTGAGTTTGCAGGTGTAATGCATGATGGTTGCAGCAGGTTAAATGTGAGATTTTATGCGTGTGACCCTCCAATTTATGATTGGGATTTGGCTATCTTTGGTGGCGCTCGATGCCTTTGCCGAAGATTCAAGAAACTACTCACCTTACTTCAACGGATCCTTTGTTGAAGTGAGCGTTCGAGGAGCTCAAAACTTCGACGATGCCAATTCGCTCGGGTTCGATTTAGGTTTCAGGCACTCGTTTCCCATGTTGCTTCTGGATAGTCGTGTTTCGTGGCGTTACGACGATTTTGATGAGACGCGGAATGGCCTTCATTACGGCTTTGGGGCCCACCCGCTCTATATGTTTCTGCTGGGTAACTCCTGGCTCTCTTACGTGGTCTCGTCGTTCTATCTGGAGCTTGGGGCGGGCGTTGATTTTCAGTCCTCCGGGATTGGACCGGCGCTGACTCTTGGAGCGGGCCTCGACTTTCCTCTTTGGGACGCCGATGCGGGTCACTCGCCTTGGCTCAACGCCCTCTATCGGCATCACTGGTCGTTCACTGAGGCGTCCATCGATACACATATGATTTTTCTGGGGCTCGCATGGCGACGAAACGGTTTATTGTTCTGATCTGCCTCTTGTGGGCTTTGCCTACCTACGCATGGTCCCCTGTTCATTTGATTTTGGCGGAGAACGCGTCTAATCCCGTAATGGCCACGGAAATCGGCCTTCGTGTGGCCCTGAGCGCGAACACCCAATCGAATCCGCTCCTTGAGTCAGCAGCCTGGCGTGTGGTTGCGAAGAATTCACCAGATTTGTTTGAGTTTGCGAGGGCCAAGGAGCTGGAGCGCAAAGCAGCTGGGGGGCAGCCTCTCTCGACTCAGGAGTTGGACCTACTTTTGAATTCTCCGTTCCCCGGCACAAAACACGCGGCTCTCAAGGCAAAGACTACGGAAGACGTGGCCGAAAAGGCATTGATGTCCAGTGAGCGCGAAGAACTTTGCGAGTGGCTACGTGCCGCTGATTTGGCCAACAATGTTCCCGGTTCTTTCTACGCGCATTGCACGAAGGCGGAGGAGGCAAACTGGGGACCGTCAGGCTTTAAGCCTTCTTCTGAGCAACTTGCACGCCGAGGAATTCGGCTCTGGTCAGAAGTCAGATTCATCACCGCCGACCAAAGTTTTGAGAAGGTGAAGTGGGACGAGTTGGACACCGAGCTCAGGTGTTTCGCACGCTACGCCCATGCACAGTCTGTGTTTCGGCTTCGTCAGCGAAACACTGTAGAAGACATGCATGCGGCGATGCTCGGCGAGTGTGCCTCCGCGCCTGATTCACATATTCGTGCGCTCTACTTTGTGGCGAAGCGTCGATACGACCTTGGGGCGCTTGACGAAAGTAAACAACGGTTTGAAGAACTCCTAAAGACCTACCCTGAACGCTCTCACGCAGATGACGCGCTGATGTATCTCGCGCGAATCGCGCGCGACCAGAACGAACGACCCGCTCAAAAGTCGTATCTCAACAAGGCCCTTACTTCGTACCCAGGTGGTGACATGATCTTTGAGATTGCCTGGGAGTACCTGGAGCCGTTGTACCGTGCCAGGGAGTTTGAAGCCTTTCTAGATGAGTTGAGATCACTGAGCCTACCACCCCATGATAACCAGTATTATAGCCAGGGCCGACTCGCCTATTTTGAAGCACAGGCCCTCTTAAGTCTCGGCAGAGACAACGAATCACAGGCCGTTCATTTGCAGAATTGGCAGACCTATCCGGCCTCCTTCTACGGTCCACTTTCGTACCTACGACTCAAAGAAGCCGGGATCGACGCACCGAAATTTGAGATTCGAAACGGGGTTCCAGCCGCTGTGGAGCGTCCGATGAACGCAGGGCTCTTGGCCGATGTTGGTCATCCTGAATGGTTGGCCGACTTTTTGGCGGCTCGGGCCAAAACCCCCGATGAAATCTGGCTTTCCGCCTATTGGGCGGATAGAGCGGGTAGATTTCCGTTCAGCCATAATCAGATTCGAAGAAGGGTTGATGGAAGGCCGTGGTTAACCACTGAAGGCTCCAACCGTTTCATCGAGCGTTGGAGGTGGGGGGTCGCGTGGCCGAATCCGTTCGCTCAGGAACTTCGCGATGCTGTTGATGCGGAGGCCAAGCAGGCCGGTGGCCAACGGGTTCACCCCGCCCTACCCGCTTCGATCATGCGCGAGGAATCGAGCTTCATTGAAGACATCGAATCCTATGCAGGTGCGCTTGGACTTATGCAGTTGATGCCGCGCACAGCGCTTGGGCATGATGACGATATTCCTGGAGATGCCACGCCAGACCGCCTCAAGACCGCGGAAATCAATGTCCGCGTGGGTGCAGACCATCTCTTCTGGTTGGCAAAGAATTTCGACGACCATCCAGTATTGATTGCCGCGGCCTATAACGCGGGTTCCGGCGCCCTTCGTAAGTGGATAAAGCGCTACCCGTCTGACGATATCGCGCTCTTTGTTGAAGACATCCCCCCGCTTCAAACCCGCGACTACACCAAGCGTGTGATCGGCAGCTATATCGCGTATCGCATCCTCAACGGTGAGTCCGTGGACCCGAGGATTGCAGCGCCGCCCAAGTAATTGTCTAGAAAAACTGTTGGGCGCCAAAACTCAGGCCACCCGTCGTGCCTCCGATGAGTGGGAAGGCATAGTCTACTCTGGCAACGACTGAATAGACCTTGGGGACCATGATTCTTAGTCCGAGCCCGGCGCTCGCGCCGCTGAGCCTCAGAGATGTGCGAAAATCGTCTGAGACGCCGGTGCCGTCCACAAACGCAGTGTGCTGGAGCGCGAGCCATTTGTAGTCAAGCGAACCGATTCGGTATTCCGCGTTAGCGTACCAAGCGTGTGTGCCGCGGAAACGGGAATCCAAGTAGCCACGGACCGTATCAAAACCTCCAATGAAGAAGCCTTGCTCGATCTCTTCGGATGTTGTGAACGCGTAGCCAAGCCGCCATGCGATGTTTTGACGCCACGGAAAGCGAATGTATTGGGAGAATTGCGACGTGGATTCGAAGGCGGTAAAGCTCGACCCTGGCAGTGTCACGGTCAACGATTGTGAGAAACGCAAGCCCTCGACGAGGTAATTGTCGATGTCCAGCCGGCCTAATCTCAAGGTGCCTGTCAGCAAAAGTCCGAATGTGTCCTCGGGCAGAGGTGAATTGAGTTCGAGCACACTTGGGCTGAGCAGTTCTCTAGAAAATGTGTCGTCTTGAACGGCAAGGGAGCCCCCAAGCTCGAAGTCGCGGTTAAACTCCTTCGAGTAGAGAAATCTTGCGAGCTTCCTCAGGCGTAGGTAGCCGCCTTCGAGTTCTCCGTCCTTCGTATAGAGGGTTCTCAGGCGATTCGACCACCAGAGGTCGACGCCTCCAAGGGAGCGCTGGTTTAAGAAGCGTGGGTCGTAGAGCCAGAGTGCAAACGAGTTCGTGTCTCCCAGCCTAAGATACCGTCCACCCAACTCCATGTATTTGCCGGCCAGATTGGCATCGAACGCACCGACTAGAAGGCTCGAGAGGCGTCCTCCAGACTGAATGCTAAACATGGGAAGGATGGTCCACTTTTCATCAACTTCCACCACGAGATGCCCGTCTACCAGGGTGTAGTTGACGATCCGAAAAATCCCCAGGTTTCTAAGCCGCTGCACGAACTCCTCGATCTCAGCTTCCTCGGCCTGACCTGGTATCTCAAAGGTCAACTCTCGTTTGACCACTTCTTCTTCGGTCCGAAAGAGTCCCTTGATCTCCAAACTCTCGATGCGCTCTTGAGCCAGCAACGGACTGGTCAAAAACGCCCAAAACCCAACGATTAGGAAGAGAAGTTTCACTCAACGCTCGTCTTCGAGGCCGAAGGCTTGAACCTTTCGAATGAGGTTTCGCCGCGAGACGCCTAGCTCCCGCGCGGTTTGGCTCTTATTCCAATTCGTGCGTCGCAGAACCTCAAGGATCATCTTGCGTTCGAGCTCTTCGACAGCGTCGGGAAGCTGTACGTCGGTGGCCATGACATCCACCGCGCTTTGCCGTGTCTGAGCCCTGAGCTTGATAAACGATGCGTCGATTTCGGTGGCGTCACCGGAAAGGATCACCAGACGCTCGATCTCGTTCTCAAGTTCGCGGACATTTCCCGGCCACGAATGCTCCTGCAGGCGAGCAATGGCGTCCTCGGTTAGGAATTTCGGAGGGAGATCGTGTTTGTGCGAAGCGAGCTGGGTAAAGTGTGTGGCGAGCGCGGGGATGTCGTCGCGACGATACCTGAGCGGCGGTGCCGTGAGCGTGATGACGTTGACGCGATAATAGAGATCTTGGCGAAACCTACCTTCCTTGACCGCTGCTTCGAGATCGCGATTTGTCGCGCAGATGACGCGGACGTCGACCTTTCTAAACTCCGAGTCTCCGATCGGAAGAAAGCTACCTTCTTGGAGCACACGGAGCAGCTTGACCTGCAGGCTTACATCCATCTCCCCGATCTCATCGAGGAAAAATGTGCCTTTGTGTGCGGCTTCGAAGAGTCCTGTTCGATCGCGGTGTGCGCCCGAATACGCTCCTTTTTTATGCCCAAAGAGCTCACTTTCCATGAGGTCGGCCGGGATTGCCGCGACGTTCTGGGCGAGGAAAGGCATGGTGCTGCGCGGACTATCTCGGTGGATGGCCTTCGCAATGAGCTCCTTTCCTGTGCCGTTTTCTCCGCGCACCAGCACTGTGCTCTGAGTCCTCGCGACCTTTCTTAACTCCTTGAAGAGTTTCTGCATCGGCTCTGAGGCGCCGATAATCTCGCGGTAACTGGGGATTTCCTCGATCTCAGTGGCACCGAGCGCCTCGGTCGCAACGGACTGCATCAACGTCATGAGCGCGAGGATCGAATCACGCTGGCGCCGAGTGAGCACGGGTACGGACTCAATCAGCTCATCCGGCCATGACTTCCTGAGCGCGTCCCAGATCGGTGCGCCCTCTTCCTGAGGGATGAAGCCAGAAACGTAGATACTGCCCACTTTTTTGCCATGTGTCGTCTTGATTGGGACGACCATCGCGCCGAGCTGGTGATGGCAGAAATCGAGCTCTTTGGCCTGATAAAATCCCCTGACAGACTCCTGGCACTTCAGCGCGGATTCTGGATTACCGAGAAGGCGCTCGCAAATCGGCAGACTGACGCTTGTCCTTCCTGGAAAGGGGATCGCTTCGTTCTTGGAAACGACACCTACCCAAAGCCCCCATTCCTCCTGAATATGCCTCGCAATTCGCCGCAAGTGCTCGTCTAGAGCCAGTTGCAATAATGACACGGCTTCCTCCTTCAGTGTGCCATTGTGTCTCACGCGCCGACGCTTCGCAAGTTGTTTGAGCGCTTCGCGGTTGAATAGCGCCTCGCTTGAGTGATAGACCTTTGTGATAAGCAATTTAACAGGAGAAGACCGATGGCAGAGAGTCAAGGTTGTAGTGTTGTCGTAGTAGTCATGGTGACCGGTTTGGCGTTCTTTTTGGGGGCAGGCGCGGGAGCAGCTGGGATGTGGTTCGGTATGCCCTATATCGACGATTCCACCGGAACAACGGCCGTTGCTGAGGTTCCAAGCGCGGAGTGTCCACCGTGCGAAGCTGCGGTGGCTGCTGGAAATGCGTCTGATTACGCACTGGTGTACCCGATCGAAGAGTCCTTGCGTGTTCAGGGTAAGCTGGACCCAGAGTTGGTAAAGAATCAGGTCAAGGCCAAGCGTTATGAGTTCTCCAAATGCTATCGTGAGGCCATTGAGAAGGACCCGAGTGTCAAAGGCGAAATGTCTGTTCAGTTCACTGTGAGCGGGTCGAAGGGCAATATTATCGCAGCGGTTGAGCGAGATACGGCGATCAACGCTTCGATCAAAGAGTGCGTGCTCACCGAGGTCAAGAAGTGGAAGTTTGAGCCTGCGACGGGTTCCAATTCCGTGGTTCGCTTCGACATGCTCTTCGTTCCGATTAGCTCCGCTCCCGCACCCTAATTCCCCTTCAAATAGAGGCGGACTCGTCGCCGGTGCTCATCATAGGTCTTTGAAAAGTGATGATTGCCGGAGCCGTCTCTTCTTGCCACGAAGAAGAGGTAGTCCTTGTCCTCGGCGAGGGTGGATGGCCTGAGTGCGGCTTGGAGACTGGCTCTGCCAGGGTTAGCAATCGGGCCTGGTGGCAATCCGTCGATCACATAGGTCGAGTAACGGTTGAGTCGGTCCTTGCAGAATTTCGGGTGTGGAATCTCCCTGTAAGTTTCTTCGGAATAGACGCACGTGGGGTCGGTCTGTAGCCGCATGTTTCGGTCTAACCGGTTGAGGAAAACTCTGGCGATTCTGGGGCGTTCTGTGGGCGATCGGGTCTCCCTTTCGATCAAAGACGCAAGCGTGATGATCTTATGGTCGGACCAATCACTTGTGTCCGGACCGCGATTCTTTGAAACATCCTGATAGATATCCTTGAATCTCGCGTGCATCCGCTTCACGATTTCTTCGGCGGACACAGTGGTTGAAAATCGATAGGTGTCCGGAAAGAGATATCCTTCGAAACTCTCCGCCTCCATGCCTGCCTCTTCGAGCAATGTCGGCGAACGGGCAGCGTTTAGAAAAGCGGTTCGCGAGACGATCTGCGAGGCTTCCAATTTGTCGGCGATATGAAAGATCGTCCAACCTTCCAAGATCGTCACGACGAGGTCTTCAGCCTCACCACCCTTGGCGAAGAGCGCGGATGCCTCCTCGAGATAGAGCGGTCCTTCAAGCGTGTATCTGCCGGCCTTGATCATTTGAGGGAGACCCCGCGTCCGGCCCCAGATATCGAAGTAGCGTGGGTGCGTCACGATACCTTCACTTGAGAGCAGACGAACGAACTCTGGCCAAGAGGTGCCTTCTGGAACGCTGAATTGAACTTGCTCGTTGTCTTGGACCAACGGGCGTTGAGTCCACAAGTAGAAATCCGCAAAGACCAGAAGTGCCGCGCCAAGTACGAGTGAGAAGCAGAACGCGGCGCAACCGAGAAGTCTTCGGGGGCTTTGTTTTTTGTTCTTTGAGCTCATTCGTACTTTCGAGAATCGAGGTAAGTTTGAAGGATTTGAGATGCGGCCATGGCGTCGATGACGCCCTTTTGCCTCTTTGCGTTGAGGCCAGCGTCTCTCAAAAGGTTTGAGGCAACTACGGTTGAAAAACGCTCATCGATCCACTCGATTTGCGGCGGGACCTGGCCGGCTTCGACCTGCGAGAGCAAATCATCTACAAACTTCCGAGCTTTGCGTGCAGCAGGGCCTTCCCTGCCCTTGAGATCGAGCGGAAGTCCAACTGCTATGGTGTCAGGGGCCATGGCGAGAATCTCTACGATAGCCGTCTTTGCGTCGAGGCTTTCGCTAGGGACAGCAACGCGGCCTTCGTCGTCTGAGACCGCGATCCCCACTCTTTTCGCACCGACATCTACTCCGATGAATCGCATATGGTCAGGACTCCGCGAGAGGAGTAGCGTCAAGGCATTCGCCCTCGGAGAGTTGCATGTTTCGCTTGTTATCAGACTTCATACTCAGGTTCCGGGTCTATGTTCTGCTCGGCATGGGCTTGATTGTGCTTGCGAACGCGCCGTTTTTGCAAGGTCTGCGTTTCGATTTTACGCCCCAACAACTTTTTGCTGGCACTCAAGACGTGCTCGAGCAGCGCGAGAAATTCGCCGCTGAGTTTGGGCGTGAAGACAATTTGGTGACCATTATCGTGGAGGGTGATTCGCTCTTCGAGCCCAAAACTCTTGAGTGGATTCGAGACTTTACGGTTTCCTTGAGAGAGTTCGAAGAGGTTAAGAACGCGCAGTCTCTGCCGACGATGGAGATTCCAAGGTCTGGAGCTGAGGCGGGACTTTTGACCACCGTTCCTATCGTGCTCGAAAGCGGAGAGGTTGAACCGTCGGCAGCGGCGGCGTTGAAGGAACTCGCCGCAAATGAACCACTCCTCAACAAGCGCGTGATTAGTCCTGACTTAGAGACGACCGTGGTCTTGGTATGGCTGCAAGATGACCTCCAAGACGTGAAGGATCTTCGAGCAGCCATCCTTAAGATCGAGGCGAAGCTAGCCGAGAGCGGTGTGCCTTCGGAGCTGCGCACGCGTGTCAGTGGGATTCCCTATCTGCGCCAAGAGATCGTCGAGAACCTCAAGACCCAGCAGTTGACGTTCGTGCCGGCAACGGGGCTTGCGTACTTGCTCATCTTGTTCTTCATGTTCAGGCGGTTTTCAGGGGTCGTACTTCCCCTCGGCGTGGTGGCCATCACTATGGTTTTGGTGACCGGCATGATGGTCTTTACCGATTCGCCCATCAATATCATCAACAATATTTTGCCGTCGCTAGTCTTCATCATTGGGGTCTCGGACAGCATCCATATGATCGCGAGAGATGGGGAGGAAAACGAGGCTGGGGCGGATCGAGCGTCTTCCGTCAAGGCGATGATTCGCCACACGGGCCTTGCCTGCTTGCTCACGAGTACCACCACGGCTGTTGGCTTTTTCTCACTGCTCGCCGCAGATACGGAGATTCTGAAGAACTTTGGCTGGCAAGCTGGGGCGTCGGTGCTCTTGGCCTATCTCGTCACCCTACTCTTTCTGCCAGCCGCGTTGGTTAAGATGCGGCCGGTGCAACGGCTAAATACTCAAAAACCGGACTACCAGCCGTTGATTGAAAAGTTCATGGGCGTCCTTGGTGAAAAAGTTGTGGCGCACCCCTGGCGATTTTTTGTCAGTGGCTTGGTGATAACAGCGATTGCTGCGATGGCAGCATTTCAGGTGGAGATCGACACCATACTGCTCGAAGTCTACGAACCCGGGCATCCGACCTACAACACCCTCAAGATGTCGGAAGAAAAGCTCGGTGGAATTCTACCTATCGAGATCAGTCTTGATTCGAGCGAGCCTGGCGCCTTCAAGAATCCTGAGAACTATAAGAAGCTCGCTGAACTGCAGACGTTTTCCAAGCAGTTTGATGTGGTGCTCTCAACTCAGAGTCTTGTGGACTATCACCAGGCAGCACGTGCGGCACTGCTTGCGGATCCAGCACAGCGCGGGACCATGCCTGAGAGCCGAGACGAGATTGAGCAACTGCACCTCCTTTTGGCCGGAGCTCCTGATTCTAGGAGTGGAGCAAGTCAATTCGTGTCCACGGACTTCTCACACGTGCGGCTTCTGTTGAGGGTTGCCGACGACGGAGCAAAGGCTCAATTGGCGTTAGGGAACGAACTCAAAGAGAAGCTGGGCGAGCTCTTTCCCCCCGGTCACGACGTCTCGTGGGTGCTTACTGGCGATGCCTATGTCGCGTCCATTTCACTGGATAGCTTCATACGAGACCTCTTCGGGAGTCTATTGCTCGCCATGGTGATTATTTTTGGCATGATGACCGTGGCGTTCAGGTCGATTCGTCTCGGTCTGATTAGCGTGCTTCCGAACGCGACTCCTCTAATTCTGACCCTGGGATATATGGGCGTACGAGGAATTGACCTCAACACGACCACCATCATCACGTTCTCCATTGGACTTGGGCTTGCGGTGGATGACACGATTCACTTTTTGGCTCGATACCAAGAGGAAAGAGACGCTGGACGGGACGCCAGTGAATCGATCAAACGAGCCTATATGGGGGCCGGTCGCGCCATCATGCTGACGAGCGTGATGCTCCTCATCGGGTTAGGCGTATTGCTGATGAGTGATTTTGTGCCTACTCGAATGTTTGGAACTCTGACAGGCATCACGATTGCTGGGGCAATCTTGGGCGACCTGATTATTCTGCCACCGCTTCTCTACCTTGTGGACTCATGGCGGGATCGTCGAACCAACGCTCTACCAGGTACTGTGTAGGTTTTTCCCAAAACGCGTAGCTCGTGTCGTCGTCTCCTCCCCTGCCCCACCCGTGCCAAAGAAAAAGCCCTCCAAACTCTTGGCCAGACCACGCTTGCACTAGCCCCTGATAGGCCGCGAGCTGTTGGACTGGATTTGGCCCACTCTTGGCCGTGTAATCCCAGGGGTGAACGGAAGCCGCATCCACGCTTGGATAGCCGACCTCTGTGAGCACAAGGGGCTTCTGAACGGTCTTTGAAAAACCTAGCAATTCATCGCGCACGGTAGTCCAGCCCTGCGAAATAGCGGCCACTGAATCACGCGGAGTCTCAGCAACCTCGAAATAGCTACTCACACCGATATAATCTAGGTCTTCCCAGAATTTCGGAACCTGATAATGGTCCCAATTCGACGAGTAAATGAGTCGGCTCCTGGTGATCTTGCGGACTTCCTCGATGAGTTCTCTCCAAAAAGATTCTTTGGCCTCCATCGAGGAAAGCTCACTTCCAACGCTGAAAATCTCGACCTCCTCTTGTTCGGCGAGCAGTGCGTAGTGCCGAATGAATTGCGCGTAGTTGGAATGCCAGTCTTTCAGCGACGTCGGGGCCAGTTTTCCGCGCCATTCACCATCGCTGCGGCGCTTGATGTGTAGGATGGGAAAAAGCATCACCTTTAGGCCCTTAGCGTGCGCGTGCCTAATGATTTCGCGTACTCGGTCATCTGAGATATCCGTTCGAGGACGGATTTCGTTGTGATAGATGGTGTCTTGCTCCCAATTCACAATCAAACTGATATGCGTAGCTCCGACCGATTGCGCCCGGTCGACCATCTCAAGATAAGTCAGTTCCGGGAACTCGGCGTAGGTCGGCAGCGCGACACCTCGGATTACGCCCGTTTCGAGTGGGGTCACGGAATGCGATAGAAAGAGCGCCGACTGAACCCTATTGGCCGCAAGCTCAACCGTATCCACGGTGAGGGCTGGTTTTTCCTGGATACGTGCCTCGGTAGGCGCTTTGTCGCGCTGCTCTGAGCACCCAGCTGCCAAAGCCAAGGCCAAGAGGAGGCTAAAAGTTCGAGTCAGTAGCATCGGGTGAAAGCCGATTTTCAAGGATTGCCTTTACATGGTCCATCTTGATGCGCGCGTCACGATGGGCGGGATCTATCTCTGTCACGCGTTTGAGCGAGTCCATCGCCTCGTTCCACTGTCTTCTCTTCTCCGCCAGTTCACTTTGCTTGAGAAAGAGCGGAATGGCGTGCGCCAACTTGTATTCTGGCATGATGCGCTTTCGATACGAATGCCGAGTCTCTCGTGCGCTGAGCACTTGATAGGCTGATTCCACGCGTTCCCGGATCTCGACGACTCGCTGATGAACCTCGGGTTCGAGCGACTGAGGCACGGTCTGTGGGTCGAACTGAGTCGAGAGTTCCTGATAAGCCTTTTCAATCACTTCATCGTACGCAGACCAGTGAACGTTCAGGACCTCGAAGTAGCTTGCCTTGTGCACGCTCAGGTACTTGACGGTCACGTTTTCACGCATGCGTTCTCGGACAACCGTCTGGTGCAAGGAGCGATCGAAACGCAAAAGACCCATACGGTGCAACGACTGCACAACTGCGAAAGTATCGGCATGGGCGAGGTTACTTTCCGTAAATACTTCACGCATTCTGCGGCGGCCTGTGATGACCTTTTCGATCAATACCTTGTGTTCGCTCGCTTCAAGCGTGCGCTCGATGCGTTCAGACTCATCGGGAACGATTTCCGGATACGCGTCCATGGCGGGTTCGAGCATCGCCTCGCGGTCTTTGAGCGGGAACGTCTTGAAGTTCTCAAAGAGCCGCTGAAAGAGCACGCGCTCAATCGGTACGTGCACTCGCAAAGGTGGCGCAGGAAGAAAGCCCGAAGGAAGGTTCGCACCGTCGTAGAACCGCACGTCTCCTGTCTTGGTCTTTAGGACTTCTCCCAACAAAAAGGTCAGGCGTCCGGCGATGGCGTGACGAACTCGGTCGGGCTCCAGGATCTGAAGATCCACGAGGCTTCGGGCGAGTGATTGTTCGTTCTCGTCGGCGTGAGCGGCAGACATCGCCAGCTGCTGCTTGGTGATTCTGTCTGCTCGCAGAAGCATGAGGCCGAGCTCTTCGTCGGCATCACGGGGCTGTCGAGAGACTTCGACGACAAATCCGGAGTCCAAGAGAAGTTGTCTCTTTAGCGGGCCCGCTTGAGTAAGCGTATTGACTTCGATGAGGCCGGTCGACGCGTGTTCTGAGAGTTGCAAAAAGATGTCCGCAATTCGGTCTTCCGCCAGGGCCTCGACACGCTCAGGTTCGACACCGGGTTGGAGCCAGAGGTTCTCGGGGCCGTAAAACTCACGGGTGGTCGACACCGCCTTGAGTCCGAACTGCGTGGACGTTAATACCTTCACGTCAGGGTCAGTAATATCTACGCGTCTCTTAATCTGCTTGAGCTGGCGCGTAGTTCTTGGTGCACCGAGCGGAATCGCCACAGAGTCACTTGCCGATACTGACGGACGATTCGCGTGCATGGTCTGATTTGGAGCGACACCCGCCTGTGGGCCAGCTGCTGGGGCCGATTTTGCGCCGTTCAAGAAGCCTTGGTAGGTCGGCCAAATCGCCTCGAAAGAAGCGCGGTCCTCCTTGGTCATCTGTCCAAGCTCGATCGCACTTCCCTTTTCCGAGACGTGCACCACACGTCCTTGGAAGATGCACTCGAGGTGAACCTCAGGCAGGGATATGCGTAAGTGGACGAGTGAATTCAGCTTTGGAGCGGGGTCGACCCTTACGAGGAGCGCGCCCACGTTCAGAACCTGATTGATGACGTCGGCAATTTGCTCTTCGGCGCGCGCGATAACGTTGATCGCACCATCTTGCCCGTAGCTATAGGAGATCTCGGACGACTCAACTTCGCTCTCGTCGAGAGCCTCAGAAACTGTTGCGACACCAGCTTCGGAGAACTGAATCAGCTCCGAGGCGAGTCCGGACAAAATGCCGGCCACCGCGTCGGGTGAAAGTCCATCGAACTCTTGAACGAGTAAGTTCCGAATCCGGTCTCTTAGGGATTTCTTGGTGTCGTTGGCGGCCATGAATACTCACTGCGTATCTTACTCGGATACTTCCAGCATGACCGTGCAGTGTCAACTGCTCTTCTCTTGGTCAGATTCGGGCTTTTCGCTTTCTTTTTCGTCTTCTTCCTTCGGATCGTCGGCCTCGCTGGCCTCTACTTCTGGCGTCTCAGGCCTAGATGCCACCACAGGCTCCTCTGGCTTCACTTCGGGTGCCTCAGTCGTGTTGTTGCCATTGCCATGCAGCTCGTAGAGCAGCGTTCCGGTGTAATACGGTGATGATTTGTAATAATCTAGAATGTCGGGAAGCAGGACACGAATCACACCGGCGATGGGAATTGCTAGGAGCACCCCGAGTAGCCCCATCACTTCGCCGCCCAGTAGAAGAACGATAATCACAGTCACAGGACTCAAACCGACCTTCTCGCCCACGACTCGCGGCGTAATCACATAACCTTCCAGCAATTGGACCACCGCAAAAACCACCCCAACACCAATGAGTGGACCGATTCCGTGCCAGTCGAGAAGGACGATGAGCGTGGAAAGTACAACACCGATGAAGACGCCAAAATAAGGGATGATGTTTAGGATACCCGTCAGAAGTCCAATGGCGATACCACTTGTCGCACCAACACCTGCTACTCCGAAGATCACACCGAGGCCGATGGCGTAGAGCACGGCCAGAATAAGCGCGACCTCGACCTGCCCTCGAAACCATGCGCCAACCACCTCATCAGCTCGATGGAGTCGCTCGACGATAAACTCGCGCTTGTGCATTGGTATCAGGTCCAACAACGCAGGCTTCATGAGGTCAAAATCACGTAGGAAGTAGAACGTGAAGATGGGAATCATGACGAGATAGAGAAGGCTTGCGATGATCGGGCCCGTCTTTGCCGCCAATCCTGCTGTCAAGCCACTTGCCTTCTCCACCAAAGCTGGAAGCGCGTCTTTGACCGTATTTCCGTGTTCAGAGAGTGCTTCAGAGATTGTTGCCGGAATCGCGACACCGTTTGATTCAAGCCACGGGAAGAGCCGGTTTTCGATGATGCCTGCCAACTGCGGCAGGCGCTCCCAAATCAATGAGGCCTGTTTGGAGATGGTCGGGTAGAGGAAGAGCACAAAGAGCCCCATCCCTAGCAAACCAATACCAATGAAAATGCCGATTCCCAGCGTCCGGTTGATGCCTTTGCTCTCCAAGACATCCACTAAAGGGTCGAGCAGATAGGCTATCAAAAGACTCAGGAACAAGGGGAAGAGTACGGCCTGAACGCTCTGCAACAGCAGAAACGCGCCCCAAACCACAAGCCCAAAAATACAAAGCTTAGCCAGAATGTAGGGATAACGCTTAAAATAATGCCAGAACTGTGAGGTATTCAGTCCTGTTCCTTCCTCGCCCTTATCGTTCATTTCATTCATTCGGTCCCCGTGCCATCGACTTTAGCGTTGAGGGTGATCTCAACGGATTGTGGTTCGTCTGACGTTGATAACGTTGCGCTGAACCCATCAAATGCCTGATTTACGAGGTTTCTTGCAAGTGCATTTATCTCAGGGCCTTGTAGGCGTGTGTTGGCATCGGAAATCAGATGAAGTGCAATAAAGCCCGTGGACACCCACGCAAACTCAATCTCAGCGACTTTTCCGGTGGATAGAAGCCAATTGATGGTCTCGTCGAACCATTTTCCCGAGTTCGTTCGTATTCGGACCTGAAAGGCGCCCGTGTTGAAGCCGGTCGGGCCGCTGAGCGCGCTCTTCTTTGGTTTCGATATCCGGCTGGCCAAGGTCTGACCCAAATTCGAAAATGCAGTTTGAGTCGCAGCTTCAGATGAGCGCTCCCAGTGGCTGGAACTAAGGTCAATCGGGGTTTGCTCTCCGGTTTTTAGGTCCACGATTGTACCCGAGTATGAGACGCGATACCCAAGGATAGGCAGCGCGGTCACCTCTCCCAGCGATTCGATCTTCACCGATCCCAAGAGTGCTCGCTCGGCTCCAAGTAGACGTGCGAGATTCAGCGCATTTGTCTTACTAAGTTTGGGTTGGCGAATCACCGACGAGATATCGGTAACCGACTGAGGTTTTAGAACCGCAACGCCGCCCTCCTCCAAACCGGAAAAGAGATTCTGCATGTTGGCCGAGTAGTTTGGAGGATCTGACACCCACCATACATCCGAAGATTCCGAACTGGGGTTTATGATATCCAACAAGACGGCGGTCGACTGCGCCCAAGCGCTTTGTGCCCAGGTCAAGAGCGAGAGAACCAGGAGATAGGGAACGAATTTTCTAAGACTCATGGATTACTCCCACTCAATGGTTCCAGGTGGCTTGCTCGTGACGTCGTAAACGACGCGGTTTACACCTCGCACGGAATTGATGATTCGGTCCGAGACACGGCCAAGAAACTCCACGCTGAGGTTCGCTCTGTCTGCGGTCATACCGTCTTCGCTGGTTACAGCCCGAAGCACCAGAGTATCTTCATAGGTGCGCTGGTCACCCATGACCCCCACTGTCTTGACGGGCAAGAGTACGGCAAACGCTTGCCAAATCTCGTGGTAGAGATTTTCTTCACGTAAAGCTTCAATAAATATCTTATCGGATTGTCTCAATATCGAGAGCCTCTCCTCCGTGATTTCGCCCAGTATACGCACGGCGAGGCCCGGCCCAGGGAAAGGGTGTCGGTCCACCATATGAGGTGGAAGTCCCAGCGCGCGGCCCAAAACTCGAACCTCGTCCTTAAAGAGCTCCCTTAAGGGTTCAATGAGGTCAAACCCAAGGTCTTCTGGTAGGCCGCCCACGTTGTGGTGCGACTTAATGGTGGCGCTTGGTCCGCGAATGCTCACCGATTCGATGACGTCAGGATAGAGTGTGCCTTGAGCAAGGAATTTGGCGTCCTCGATCTCTGCCGCGACTTTCTCGAACTCACGTATGAAGACTTCGCCAATGATTTTTCGCTTCTTCTCGGGGTCGGTCACCCCTGCAAGCCTATCTAGGAAGTGGCGTTTGGCGTCCACCACCCGAAGGTCTACTCCAAAATGTCCCTCGAAAACCTCTTGAACGTTTTCCGCCTCTTGGTGGCGAAGCAAGCCATTATCGACCAGTACACAGGTAAGGCGGTCTGGGATGGCTCGGTGCAGCAACGCAGCGACCACACTCGAGTCCACACCTCCTGAAAGTCCACAAATCACACGACCGGCAGCACCAACTTGGCTACGAATCGTATCCACGGACGCCTCGATAAAATCGTGCATATTCCAATCGGCCACACATTCAGCCGCTGAAAACACAAAATTAGAGAGGATGCGCAGGCCTTCAACAGAATGTGAGACCTCGGGATGAAATTGTACGCCGTAGATTCTGCGGGAATCATTAGCCATGGCTGCGACCACGCCATTATGCGTCTGAGCGACCACGGCAAATCCGTCAGGAACCTTAGTGACCTCGTCTCCGTGGCTCATCCAAACCGTGGTTGTGGTCTCCACCCCGTCGAAAATGGTGTTCGGCGAGACTTGGATCTCGGCTCTCCCGTACTCTCGTACGCGTGCGCTTTCCACCTTGCCACCAAGGGTATGCGCAAGAAGCTGCATGCCATAACAGACACCGAGTACGGGGATTTCTTTCTCAAGGATACCACTTCGAAGGTCTAGCGACGGCGCGCCCTCGACGTGCACACTCGCCGGTCCGCCCGAAAGGATCACGCCTTTGGCGTCGATCCCCTGATTTAATCGTTCATCGTTGCAGGGCCAAACTTCGCAGTAGACCCCGAGCTCACGAACTTTTCGAGCGATTAGAAGAGTGTATTGGCTGCCGTAATCCAGAATGAGGATTCCGTGACTTAATTCCATGTCAAACCGTCTTATAATTGGGTGCTTCTTGAGTCACGATCACATCATGGACATGGCTTTCGCGAAGCCCAGCTGACGAGATCCGAACGAATTCCGAACTAGTTCTCAGCGCCTGAATGTCTGCGGCTCCCACGTACCCCATGCCGCTTCGCAACCCACCGAGAAGCTGGAAGATATTGTCAGTTAGCGGACCACGGTACGGGACACGTCCTTCGATTCCTTCGGGCACAAGCTTTTCAGTACTACTTCCCTCCTGGAAATAGCGGTCTTTGCTGCCCTTCTTCATGGCACCGATACTGCCCATACCGCGATAGCTCTTATACGCACGTCCCTGCAAAAGCACGGTCTCGCCAGGGGCCTCGTTGGTGCCGGCAAAGAGCGAACCAATCATGACGCTATGTGCGCCAGCGGCGAGCGCCTTGACCACGTCGCCGGAGTACTTGATGCCGCCGTCTGCGATGATTGGAACCCCGCGCCGGTTTGCGACTTCGGCACAATCCATGATGGCCGTGAGTTGCGGCACGCCCACACCCGCCACGATTCGAGTGGTGCAAATGCTGCCGGGACCAATGCCAACCTTAACCGCATTCGCTCCTGCATCGATAAGGGCCTCGCAGCCTGCGGCTGTAGCCACATTTCCTGCGATTATCTGGATGTCGGGGAATCGGCTGCGGAAATCACGCACGGTTGCAATGACTCCCTTGGAGTGGCCGTGTGCCGTGTCCACCACCAAGACATCGACTCCTGCAGCGACAAGAGCGTCTGCACGCTCTTTGGCATCTGAACCTGCGCCCACAGCCGCTGCCACCAACAATCTTTCGTGTTCGTCTTTCGCGGCTCGTGGGTGTTGTTCGCGTTTTTCGATGTCTTTGATCGTAAGTAGGCCTCGGAGATCGCCTTTCTCGTCGAGCACGATCAACTTTTCGATTCGGTTGTGGTGCATAAGCCTTTTGGCTTCGTCGAGTGACACGTCTTCAGTAGCCGTGATCAGCTCGTGGGTCATCAGGGTGCGAACCGGACGCGAGAGGTCATCCACGAAGCGAATGTCGCGATGGGTCAGGATTCCCACAGGCTTTTTGCCATCGACAACCGGAAGGCCGCTAATCGAGTGGAGCTGCATCAAATCTACCGCATTGGCAAGCGGCTCCTGTGCCTCCACCGTGATCGGGTCCAAGATGAGACCGCTCTCGCTCTTCTTGACCTTCAGGACTTCCGCAGCTTGGTCCTCGATGGACATATTCTTGTGGATGACACCGATACCGCCCTCACGCGCCATCGTTATGGCCGTCTGGGCTTCGGTCACAGAGTCCATGGCCGCACTGAGAAGTGGGATGTTCAGCCAGATGTCGGTGGTCAGTTGAGCCTTTAGGTCAACTTCATGTGGCAAGATTTCAGACGCGTTTGGGACGAGCAGTACGTCGTCAAAGGTCAAAGCTTCACGAAAACGAGATTCTGTCATGGGGAGCCTCTCTTGGGGCACGAGGTACCGCACTCCTATACCAGAACCGCAAGCTCATCGCGATCTCGGAGCGAGGACGATCTCGACCTCGCCAACTTCGCCTCTTCCGATCGAAACGGAGGACTGTCCGATGAAGAAGTCATCTTCGCCGTTGGCCACTGCTTCGATGAAGTATGTGCCTGCCATCAGGCCTTCGAGCGTGCCAATTCCGTCGTTGCAGCTGAAGGTTTTTGACGTGATTTCGTAGTCGAGTTTGTCGAAAACCACCACGTCGACGCTATCGGCTGCGTGAGCTCCACACACTCGTCCGTCTTCAAAGCGCCAGCCCACATCGATGTTCGCTGGCTTTGCACTCAAGCGGATCAGCTCAGTTCGAGTGTTGAGATTGGGGCGTACGGTGATGGTTTGAGGGTCGGACACAAAACGAGCGATACCGACTTCATCGAGTCCTTCGAGTCGCACCGTGTAATTGGAGGCGACCACGTCATCGATTTTCAGCTTTCCAGCCGCGCAAGCAATGATCTCGCGGTATTGCAGGCTTCCATCGACTTCAACTCGAACATTTTCAACTCCGGCTTCTTCGCAGCCTCGCGGACTGATTTGCCACGAGAGCTCGAGCTGGCCCGTTTCGATGGGACCCACGTCTTCGCCGCAACCTGCTCCAAAACCCAAGATTAAACCGATTAAAATTCTCGTGTGCATACTACCTCCTTGGTGCGCGCACCCTTCCTTAGTTCCACAAAGACCATACGACGGAGGTTGAGATTGGCAATTTTTTCCACGGAGAGAGCGGCACCTGAGTGCTTTACCGTGGATCCTTGGCTGTGCTAGGCTCGCGCGCGCAGCCAATGCCATATCGTTGAATCTTGATACATGTCTCACACCGATCCATACGCCGAAATCCAAAGACTTGTTGCCACTCTCCCTGAGTCGGTACCTGCCGTTTTGGCAAGAGCCGCAGAATTTCGAAGAACAGGGGAAGTCGAGTTTGCGATCGAGCTGCTCAAACGCAGCCGCGAGCGGCATCCGGTGGAGACGATTCGTATCAAATTGGCGCGAATGCTCTTGGAGATCGACCGTCCACGCGATGCGATGGCAGAACTCGTGGCTCTGCTCAAAGAGGACTCGAATCACGTCGAGGCCCTGCTCTCCTTGACTCAGGCCCTTGCAAAGATAGGCGAGCCGGACCGCGCACGGAAAATGCTCGAGCGTGCAAAGGAGCTTGGCGCCCCGGCCTCTCGTACGGCTACACTTGAAGCGGTCTTGACTGGGCGGGTCAAGGACGACGCAGTCCCATTTCAGAACGGTACGCCCCGCAAAACCTTACTTGGGCTCCCGAACGCGAGGGATAATAAGCAGCCTGCCCCACTTTCAAAGATGGGAACCGGGTCGTTCCAGGCGCTCGCCGACTACGACTCGCATGGCGATGACAACGAGCTTTCTCTGCTTCAGGAAGTTCCGAACCTGGACGGAGACCGTGGTTTCGACCAAGTTCTCTCCAACGCGGGCGTGCAACTTCCCGAGGCGAGGGACCCTGTCTATCGAGCACAACATGAACTCAGGACCACAGCGGACCTCGCGGGGCCGTCGGACGAGACTTCTGCCCTGATTCTGGAAGACCGCACCATCGAAGATGACGCAACACAGGCGGTGCAATGGTCCGACGAGCTTGCTGAGGCGATGGACGAGACCGGATATCTGCCGGCCCACGAAGATATTGAAGAGACCAATTTCCACATCAAACTTGAGGACCACACCGAAGAAGACATTCCTGAGGCGCCGGTCTTCTTCGACGAGGATTCCTTTGTCAGGGACCATCGGTCTGATTCGGTCGAAGTCGATGTGGACGAGGATATCAAGTACAAGAATCCGCCAGCACCCGCGGCAGCACCGGCGGCGCCGGCCCAGATGCCTCAGCACCAAGCGCAGCCGGTGAGTCAAGCTGAGCGGCCCAGCGGATGGTCGAGCGACCAATTTCCGGCATTTAATCCTCCGGTTTCGGCCGTTCCAAGCGCCAGTGACGAACCCAGTATTAAGCTCGGGCCAGTCCTAAAAATCGCGGGCCTTGTTTCTGTGCTCTTGCTCGGACTGGTGGTCGCGATGGTGGTTTCAGGAACGATGGAGGCAAAGGCAGTTGAAAAACTTCTCAATGAGTCCGCCCCCAAAGAAGAGTCTTACGCCTACGCTGACCTTAAGGCAGCCCGAGACCTCCTCTGGAAGGCGACCAATACGTCTGGCTTCTTTCCCATTTCGTTACCTGGCTCTAAGGGGCCCAAGTTGCGCGCCGAAGCTAAGGCACGATTTGTCCTGACGTCTTCCCTGCTGAACTATCTGCACGCCGATCCTCTCCCAACCGGATTTGATGCGGCAAAAGCAAGTCTTGAGGCGTCGAATTCCAAGCTCGCCGCTTCAGGTGTTTATCTCAAGCTCTCGAGTGGAAAGCCGTTCGAGGCTAGTGAGTTGGGAGCGGCACACCGCAAGACGTTTGCGGGCGAGCTTGCCATAGAAGAGGCCGATGTTTGGGCCAGACTTGAGCTCGAGCAGGCACGGTCAGCGCATCGCGCCATCGCCTCTTTACGAGCTGTGGAGAGTCTAGGACTTCGGCAAGAAGGTCTGATCCTCGCCGTGGATGCGGCGAACCGGGAAGAAAACGTACTTCCAAAACTCAAGACACGAATCAAAGAACATCCCGAAAACACTCAGTTTGCGCTCGCCTTTGCTCACCTCGCCATGCACGACAAGGAGACAAGGAAAGAGGCTGAGCAAGTGTTGACGAAGCTGCTCGAGTCTGAAGCTCGAGGAGAGCTCTCTCAGCGCGATATCGCCGAGATTAGCCTCGCCCTCGCTCAGACCTTGGTGCTCGCAAACGATCTCGACCGCGCAGAAGAAAAGTTTCGCGAGGCCCAGAAAGCGGTGCCAAACCAAGCCAGATACGCAGCTCATTTAGTGAATTTCTATGTCTCTCAGAGGCGTTTTGACGAGGCTGCGACCTTGATTGAACGGCACTCGACTCCTGACTTGCTCGGTCCTGAGTTGTGGTTTGCTCAAGCACATTTACTCTTGCGCCGAGGTAGTCCGGAAAAGGCGGCTCACGAGCTCCAACAAGTGGTGAGCGCCGACCCTCGGCGTGAATGGTGGTTGGGGTTGGCGTACTTCGATCTCGGACGCTACGAGGAGGCTGCTGGAAGTTTCACCAAGGCGGCGGCATCAACGCTTGCCCCTACGGACGCCGAGACGATGCGTATTCTGGCAGATGGACTCGCAAAGTCTGAGTTTGACGCGACGTTGAAGGGAATTGAAGACGAGATCGAAAAAGATAAGGAAGCCGCGCTGAGGCACTGGGCAAAAGGGAAAGCTCTCTTGGAACAAGCAAAGTCCGGTACCCTTGAAGGTCAGGACAAACTGCTTCGAAGTGCCGCCAAATCGTTCGAAAAAGCGCAAGAGATCGATGCTGATGAGCGCTGGGCCTTTGCGGAATGCGAAGCCAACCTTATCCGACTCGATGAAAAGCCTGCAGAGAAGGCATGTTTGGCGGGGCGAAAGCTAAACCCACACTTTGTTCCTGGCATGGTGCTTACTGCGCGTCTAAAGCGCCTTCAAGACGAGATTCAAGAGGCACGTGAGCTCATCACGAAAGCCTCCGTTGAGCGCCCAGAAGACATTGAGGCTGGAATCGAGAAGATTCGACTTCATATGCAAAACCGCGATCTAGAGGGCGCCCAGAAAGAGATCGACAAATGGCATACTCGCGAGCCTGGAAACCACACGATAAAGGTTCTCGAGGGGCGTATCGCGTATCTCAGAGCTGAGTTCCAGCGTGCGGCAGCCTATCTTGAGACAGCCTATAAAGAAGAGCCCACCGATGGCGAAGCTGCTGTGTTCTACGGTTCAGCACTGGCGAAACTAGGTCTCCATGAACAAGCCGGCGAGAACTTGAGGGATATGCTCTCACATCCTGAGTGGGGGCCGTATGGTTGGATGTTGCTGGCGGATGTCAGGCGAGTCCAGTCGCGTTGGCGCGACGTCGAGCAAAACCTGGCGGCCGCGAGGCGAGACTTCAATAAGACGCTAGGGCCGAAGTTAAGATTTTCGTTGCTCTACACCCAGTACGCTAGATATTACGCCGAGAGACATCGGTGGGATCATCCCGCAGTCTTGCGAAATCTTGAGAAGGCCAAATCCGACGGCGATTTGGACGAACCTGAGATGAACCTCACCTTTGCTGAGTACTACTTGAAGCGACGCAAGCCAGATGTAGAAGCTGCTTCGCAATATATTGAAAATGTCTTACGTGTTGCGCCCTATAGGTGCGACGCCATTCAGTTTGCGCTCAATAACCGGAAAGCTTTTGAAAATGAGCGAGTGCGTGAGATTGAAGAGTTGCGAAAAAACCATTGCGACGGCTAGGAAATGATCGATAAGAGTATTTTGGAACTTTTGAGGTGCCCTAGCTGCCATAGCCACGACTTGGCGCTTGGCGCGGGTCGTCGTCCGGCGGTGGTTTGTGATGCATGTGAGGTCCACTACCCAATCGTGGATGGCATCATCGATATGCTTCCGAGTCAGCGCAATATTCAGCCCGGTCAGTATCGCACCGAGACTCTCTTCGACATGATTGCTCGCATTTACGACTACGTCATGCCACCCATGAGTCTGGGCATTTGGCATTGTAGCCCCTTGCGCTACATCGACGCAGAAAACAAAGCTATCGGGCGTGCCAACGGGGGCGTCTACCTTTCAGCCCCAATCGGCACAGCCGTGGTCACAGACCAGGTTTTAGCGCCCTACCACGACGTGACAGTGCTCGGCGTAGATACTTCATGGAAGATGCTCCAGCGCGCTCAGAAGCGCCTCAAGGACCATAAGCATCCGATCCAGCTTCTTCGCGCTGACTTGACCCATCTTCCGCTCAGAAATGGCGTAGCCACAAGCACACAGAGCATCAACGGCCTCCATACGTTTCTGGACCGCCAACAAACGGTTTCAGAGATTCTCCGCGTGACCCATCCAGGTGGATATATCGCAGGCTCGGCGCTTATCCGTGGCCAAGAAGCCATGGCGGATTCCGTTTTGGACCAGTTCGAGCAGTACGGGGTCTACCCGATGTTGCGAAGCGGTCGGTATCTGGTTGAGGAACTTCGGAATTTTGGGCTTCGACATCTCGCTTTTGAGACATACGGCGCCGTCCTCTTCTATTCTGGCGAAGCCCCACCACGATTGGTTGAACGAAACGAAAGAACCGCCTGAGTGCTATTCTTCTCGCGTCACACCGAGTTCAGCGTAGGTGGTGATACCACTCGTAAATTGAGAGCTAAGTGAGCGGCGCTTGCGCATTTCTTTATGCACCTCGCGGGCTACGTGAATGTTGCCGTCCACGAGTGCGCGGAATCTCTCTCCGGAGAGGCAATGAAGCACGGTATCTCGCGCAGCGATGACATCGGCTGGATAAGCTTCTTCGCCAAGTGTCGACGCCACCCCTAGGAACTCACCTTCGGCGATTCTGGCGAGTTCCTGCTTGATTCCACCGAGGTCCCTTTGAACGACCAACTCGCCGCTTAAGACGAGAAGCAGTTGGTCGTTGAACTCCCCTTCCTTCGTCACTACGTCGTTTGAAAGGTACTCTTCTTGCCGAAATTGCCCGGCTAGCTCCTGACGCTCTGCCTGACTCAAGCTTCTGAAAATCGGGCTGCTCGCCAGGAGATTGTTCAGCATGCGTCGGAAGAAGAATTCCCAGAGCACGTCCCAGACTTCGGGGTAGCGTTCTCCGAGTCGATTGAGGACGGGTTCACTCAGTTCCAAAAGTCGAACATCGGACTTGGCGGAGACGTTTGCGCGCCCTGCTCTTCCGGTGAGGAGCTGGAATTCTCCGAAGAAACTTCCCTCTTTCATTGTGTCGAGGAAAACGCGACCGACTTCGGTCTCTTTCCAAACTTCAACCTCGCCTTTTACGATGATGAAAAGGGCGCGCGATTCGTTGATTGGCGAGAGGAGGAGCTCTCCTTCTGGGACTTCGCGGAACTCTACGACGTTCAGTAGGTCGAGAAACGCCTCTTGGGTCAATTGGCTGAGAAGCGGAATCTCTGGGATTTCCGAGCGACGCACGTTGAGGACCCGCGGTTCAAGCTCTCTCGAAATCGGTGAACTCGGCTCCTCAAACTCGTCGAGTTCGGGAAGCTCGAACTCGATGCTCTCCTCGTCGAGCTCGAGACTCTCCATATCGAAAACACCGAGTTCGATGGTTTCGGTGGGTTCTACCGACACGATTAGGTCGTCGCTCAACTCAGTGGTCATGCGCAGGGTGTCTTGACGCTCGCGCACATAGATTCCACTCGGTGCTTCACTCAGTATGTCTGTGGCTTCGATATCCTGAGTGCCCACGAACTCTTCTCGCCTGATTCTCACGATGGAGTCGAGATCGTGCTGAGTTTGCTCCTCATCGACCTCAGTCACCTCAGCGAGCGAGTCTTCTTCAAACTCATTGTCCTGATGGTTTGACCAAACGGTCTTCAAGACGTCTTCATTCTTGGTCAATTCTGCGTTTTGCGCCTGTGCCTTTGGGCGGTTCAACTCGATGAGGGATTCTTCGAGATCTGAGTCACTCACGTCATCAAAACCACGTGTATCGCGGGGTATGACGAGTTCACGGCTCGAAGGAGATTCAGTCTCTGCCTCAACCGGCCGAGCGATTCTACCCGCATGCCCGGTTGCTTCGGGCACTTGAGCAAACAATCTCGCCAGAAAGAATTGAATTTCGGTGTGGGTGGGATCGAGTTCTAGCACTGCCTTGCAGGCAGCGATGGCCTCGAGTGGAAGTCCGTCCCTCGCTAGAAGTTTAGACGCGGCCACATACTCCTCCACGGCGTGGGTCTTACGACCCATTTCACGGAAGATCGCAGCAAGCCTGAGGCGGGCCTCGATATTCTCGGGGTCCTCCCTCAGGACTTTCTGGTAGTACGCGAGGTATTTTCGAAGTTTATCGGACGCCATAGGCCGCAATCATTGAGTGCTGATAGTGTGGCCAATTCGGATGCGCTGTGTCAAACCAAACGTCCGTTTAACTCCAAAATTAGTGAGTCTTCTTGATGGCTTGACGAAGGAGAACGACGCCGCCATTGGGTCCAGGGATGGCACCCTTAACAAGTACGCACTGGTCTTCAGGAAGAACACCAACGATTTTGAGGTTTTGTACGGTCACGCGGGCGTTTCCGTGCTGTCCGGCCATCTTCTTTCCTTTGAAGACGCGTGATGGCCATGCCGAAGCACCGATCGAACCACCGTGACGGTAGAACTCGTGAACACCGTGGCTGGCTTTCATACCTGCGAAGTTGTGACGCTTCATCACACCGGTGTAACCGCGACCTTTCGACGTGCCAGTGGCGTCAACGAATTCGCCAACGGCGAATACTTGAGGACCAAGTTCTTGACCTACTTCGTAGTTCTGAAGCTCAGTTTCCCTGACGCGGATTTCCTTGACGTGTCGCTTTGGTGCGGTGATTCCAGCTTTGGCAAAGACACCAACTTCTGGACGCGACAAGCGCCAGCGTGGCTCAGTGCCTTCTTTGACGTGCTGATGTACGTCTCCGTAGCCAAGCTTAAGGGCAGAATATCCATCCTTGCCTTCAACGCTTTTCTTTTGAACGACGACGTTTCCGCCGACGTGAACAACAGTCACAGGAACGCGGTTTCCAGCTTCGTCAAAGAGCTGCGTCATTCCAACTTTCTTACCGATCAAACCTTTCATTTTTGCCTCCTTTCAAACCTCGTACTCTTCATGAAAACAGTGGAAGAGGTCCTATTGGACAGAGGTGAAGCGTGTTCCGCGAAATTGCGGAGCGCGGGTTTTACACAAGCCCCTGTCTGAGGTCAAGTTAGGATTCTTGAGAGTTACCAGCCGAGCTGGAACGCTGTAATGACGCCGCGATCGCTCAGCATGTAAAGGCGGTCCGCGCCAAAGGTGAGCTTCGAAGACACCTTTGAATACCCAAGGAGCTTGTTATGCGGGTATCCGGAAGCACGGTCCAATACGTAGGTAGCTTCGCTTGTGCTAAGCAGCAGATAAGGTCCAAAGGCCACAACTCCAGTAGCGGAGTTGGTGTTAGCAAGCTTGAACCCCCAAATCGGCTCACCTGTGTCTGCATCATACGCGCTTGCCCGCCCAATGGCCTGCGTGACGTAGAGGAAACCTTGATGGTGATGGAGGTCCGTAATGTTCGCCAAGGCCTGTCTCCAGTTGATCTCGCCCGAAGCTCGGTCAAGGCTGTAGACTCCACCCGAATATGAAGAAGCAATGACGGAATCTTCACGTACTATCGGTGCCTGATTGACGTCCATTAAGGACTCCGCACCCGCGCTAAGGTCTACGCCCCAGAGCAATTCGCCAGTTTCGAGCTGGAGTGAGACCAGGTGTCCGTCAGAAAATCCAGCGAACACCTCGCCCGCGTCCACAGCGATAGCTTCGGATTGGCGCATGACAAAGTATTCGGGAGTCGGCCGGCTGTAGCGCCAGAGTTCCTCACCGGTATCTGCGTCGAGCGCCCTCAGAACGTCGGTATTGTCTTTGACCAGAACGCGACCTTCTGAAAAGACCGGTGTGGCTTCGGCCGTGGTTCCAAGGTCGACTTCCCAACGTGTTTCGCCGCTGAAGAGATCTAGAGCGACGAATTGCCCTCCAAAAGTCGATGCGTACACGGTGTTTCGCGCAACCAGTGGCTTTGACGAAAGCGCTGCCTTGAGTCGAATCTGCCAGAGAATCTCGCCGTTTGAGGCCTGTAGCTTGGTCAACTCGCCATTTGAGGTGCCGACCACAACTTCGTCGGTTCCGGCTGAATGCGCGGGCGCAGCAAACTCTCCAGGATGAGTACTGAACGTGGAAGGCTTAACGAGCTGATGGTCCCAATGGAAGACGAATTCAGGCGCTGGGGTATCAGGCTTGGTCGTCAGAGAAATCCCGGTGTCGGTAGTTCCGAAAGCTGCACATCCCGCCTGAAGCAGGAAGGCAACCACCAATGAAATTCGTAATTTAGAGGATTGCAAGACGTCGCTCGATATCTGCTTTGTAGATATTGGTCGGCTCGGACTCAATGATCTCATGATAGAGCTCTTTCGCTTCTTTGACTTTACCAGAGGCTTCTAAGAGTCGGGCGCGCTGGTAGCGAAGCAACTTGGCGATGTCCTCACCGCCGGCCTCCGCGCGCGCGAGAGCCTCAAGAGCTTTGTCCCACTCTTCAGCGGAAGCATGCGCATTGACCTGACCGAGCTCGGCAGCGAGCTTCAAAGAAGGCTCGAGCTCTGGGCTCTTTGCGACATCGGCGTAGATGGTGGCTGCTTCCTCATGCTTATCAAGATGTACCGCTGAAGCAGCTTTCATGAGTTTGGCAGCGTCTTTGACGTCCGTGCTTGTGGCGGCGGAGGAAGCGTCGTAGACGGCTTTCCACTTCGTCTCTTCGTCGGCATGCAAGGTGGGAAGTTTTAAGTTCTCACGCTGCTTCAGCGGCTCGAGTGATGGCGAGCCTTCGACTTCGAGGAGATAAGCTTGGAATGCTGGATTTAGGCTCTTGGAAGCTTCGAGTCGCTGAGACTCGAGGAACTCGACCACACCGAAACCAGCCACGACAAGTAAGGCCACGACTGCGACTCCAGCGAAGATGACCTTTGGGTTGTCTTCGAGCACCGAGCGCTTCTTGCCGCCGGTGAAGGCGGGCAGGACAACAGCCACCTCGTCTTCTTCGGGCAAAGCGTCGACGTCGTTATCAAACCCCTCCCCGTCTATCTCGCCTTCGAGAACCTCGGGTTCGTCACTTGAAGTCTTCTTTTTGATCTTGATGCCCATGTGGCGTCTCCTTACACTCACGTTCCGCTCGACCAAGGTGGATGGCCGCCGCGACGAAGGCGGGACTATAATGAGGCACCCTAGAGGTGTCAACCCGGAGCAACGGCTTGAAATATCGCTTTGAACCCATCGTTTTTTGCCTTTTGATGGCGCTTTCCACAGAAAGTCAGGCTGATGAACTTACCATTTGGGCGGGTGCGGGTGCGGCAAACCTAAACACCCTCGGTGAGTCGGGTTTGTGGGGGGCCGGCGCACAGCTAGGCACGCGCCTCGGGTTGAACGATTTTTGGTCGATCGCGCTTGATGCCGGTGGTTCATACCACCCTGAAAGTGGGGAACTTCCTTCCGAGTGGGTAGCGCTCACATCACTCAATCTACGTTACAACTTAGACGTATTCTCGTATGTGCCCTGGTTAGGGCTTGGACCGACTTTCTATTTGGATTCGGCGCCAACTCCTGAGCAAGAGATTGAGGCTAATTTTGGAGCCAAGCTCTCGCTCGGTGTTGATTGGCGCACGTCTAGAGAATCTTCGTGGACGCTCTTCGCCGAGATTCACGCGTTATCTACCGACCTCAATCGCTATCCCGTGTACTCGTGGATCGGCGTGGCGTGGAACTATCACTTCCGCCTCTGAATCTACTTGTACTTGATGAGCCTTCCAGCCTTGTAGTCCGCCCAATACTCGTCGATGGCAGTCTTGACCTTTCCGCTGAGAAGCACACATCCAATGATGTTCGGGAATGCCATCGAGAGGATCATGAGGTCCGAGAAGTCGATGACGTTTTGGAGGCTCGTCACACAACCCAACCACACGAAGAAGCAGAAGATATAGCGATAAGGCTGGGTTTGGTCCTTTCCGAAGAGGTAGGACCAGCAGCGCTCACCGTAATAGCTCCAAGAGATCATTGTCGAGAACGCGAAGAGCACCACGGACACACTGAGCAAGAGGCCCGCCCAGGTTGAGAGGGACTCCTCAAATGCTGCTGTTGTGAGCTGAACGCCTGAGAGGCCGGCCGTTGTTGGGTCCGCGTAAACGCCTGTAATCACGATGACGAGTCCCGTCATTGAGCAGATGATGATCGTGTCGATGAATGGCTCGAGCAGCGCGACAAGTCCCTCGCGCACAGGATATTTGGTCTTTGCTGCTGAGTGGGCGATGGCCGCTGAACCCACGCCTGCTTCGTTTGAGAACGCGGCGCGTTGAATTCCGGTGATCAGAACTCCGAGGAACCCGCCGTACATCGCGTCGGGATTAAAGGCCTGGCCAACGATTTCTGAGATTGCGCTGGGAATGTCTGAGAAGTGAATCAGAAGAATCACTACGCCGGTCAACACGTAGAACACACACATGGCTGGGACGATCTTATCAGCGACCTTTCCGATGCGTTTGATGCCGCCAACGATGACGATTCCAACCAACACGGCGAGCAGGATTCCGTAGAGCCAGCCGAAGTGGCCTGAGCCGCCAACAAGGGCGTCTGGATTAAGAACGGTGATATTCTCTTGTTTGGTCCATTTGACTTCGCGGTTTTGGACCACACCGACCTCAAGGATGGACACCTCTTTGGGGCCAACATTGAAGACGGAGCTACTCTTCGCAGCGATGACGGGCACTTCAACGCGGAATGCGCCATCATAATCTTCCCAGTCATTTACACCAAACTCTAGGTGAACCTTAGGGTGGTAGACTTTGCCGTCTTCGGTTTGAAATCGAACGAGGTGGGACTTGGCTTGCAACTCGATCGGAGCCGGCACATAGAGCTCGGTCACACCTTCGGCCTTTCCACCACCCATTGCGGGAATCAGATAGGACACAGCCTCAAAGCTCTGGTTGGCCTGGAACATATTGCCGCCACCAAATGAGCCCCCAATACAGAGCACCGCAAACATGACGCTTAGAACCTTTCCGAGTGGCCCCATCCCCTTCTCTTTGAGTCCTTCACGAAGGTAGACCATTGGCCCACCACGAACGTGTCCGTCGGAGTCCACTTCTCGGTACATTTGGCCGAGCGTACATTCGGTAAACTTACTGGCCATGCCGAAGAAGGCGGCAGCGACCATCCAGAACACCGCTCCGGGGCCTCCCATGGAGACCGCAAGCGCCACACCACCGATATTGCCGAGTCCCACGGTGGCGCTAAGCGCCGAACTCAGAGCCTGGAAGTGATTGACCTCACCTTCGGCTTCGGGGTCATCGTAAACGCCTGTGACCACCTCGGCAGCGTGTTTCATGCCGCGGATGTTGATGAACGCAAATCGAAACGTGAAGAAGATGGCGCCGGTGATAAGTACGATCACCACCAGCGGCATCTTGAAGCCAGGGAATGACCAGAAGATTACGGTAGCCATGTAGGCCACGACGATACCGACGCCATCATTGACGGAGCGTTGCATGGCATCGACGTCGCCGCCGGTCACAAATCCCAGCCCAGAAATGACGAATAACAAAAAGAGGATTGCGGCATATCGCCGCATGTATTGAACCAGCATGTTCACGGTGCAACTCCCGGGCAAGGCATGAACCCTGCGCCGCTATTGGCTAAACTACGTTAAGGCCGGGGTTGTACCAAAGACGAGGTCTATGCTGCAAGTTGCTTATTTTGCTGGGCAGAATTCACGGTTTTGGGTGGACCCGAATGGACTGAACGGCCTCAAGGCTGCCGTGATTGCCAATCCACTGGTAGTTTTGACCATCACGGTCCATCAACCAGATGTCCAGTGTCGACTCCGCCAATGCATAGTCGATAACCTCTGGATTCGTAGCCAGGAATGCGATCTTGTTGCCACCTGGTGATAGCACTGCCGATTCTACGAACACCACGCAGTCTTCAACGTTGGTAACTTGCTCGACTTCGTCATAACAACGATTGAAGTCGAAGTTCTCGTTGCGGTTTCCGTAAACGGTTTCGATATTACCGGTGGTGGGCTCAATTTTAATCACGCCCGCTGCCGCGATGTTAAGGTCGTTGCAGTCGCGATCGGCAGCAAAATAGAGATTTCCGTCCGAACCGAAATTCAAGGGGCTTCGCAGCGAGGTGTAGAAGAGGTCGTCATTTCCGGCGGTCAGTTCGCAACCGGGGCGTGCTGGATTGCCCTGTGTTTGCTGGCCGGGTAGTCCCAAGACAACGGGGCGAGGAATGCAGACCGCTTGGTCAAGCTGAGTGTCAGAGGGGATATCACACACATGAATCGGGCCGCAGGCCGCGTCCCCACTGCATCGCTCGCCGAGGTTATCCGTCTGCTCTAGGTCGAAGAGATGAACCGCGACTTTGATGGACGAGCATCTGCCGAAGATACCGCAGCGCTCCCCTGGGCCGGTGCATTGAGAAGCATCGGTGCAGGCGTTGGTATCAAGGGGGGCCGAGCTCGTGGCCACAGCGAGTAGCTTTCCGTCAGCAGACACGGCGCTTGGTACGTTTCCACCAAAATACGAACCCGCTACTTCCTGATAGTTTGAGCCATCGATGGTATGAACAGCGGCTTCGGGTCCAATGTTCTCGCCGAGATCCCCGACGCGAACGGTCATCGTTTGCAGGGTCGCCTCGAAGGTAATGGCCTTCGCTGAATCGGGTGCGATCAACCAGTCCCCCTGAGTCGCCTCAACGCTACCGATGGTGCCCACGGGCTTTTCACTTCCGTCCCAGAAATAGGCATTGTTCACACCATTCTCTTGTTTGACGTAAGTGAGCATATTTTCAATGACTCTGAATGAGCGCACGGCCACGAGAATGGTCGTGAACTCATCGCTCGCCTTGAGAGAGGTGACAGGTGACGAAATGACGTCGAATGTGCCGGGGGTATCGGTGTTCGTTCTTAGGGAGTAGAACGTAGTGAGATCGTCTGAAATCCAGCATCCACGGTCGCAGTTGAAGTCCTCAGGGCTTACCTTTGTCCGCGTTCCGCTTTGTGTGTCGAGCACAAATAGCGAGCGTTGCCGCTCGTTAATGAGATCCTCGACAATATAAGAAATATAGAATTCCTCGGCGACGATTGGCGTATCCATGTCTGGAGACATATCGCCAGTCATGTCATCGGGGCCCATGTCTGTAGTGGTTCTCTCAACACAGATATCCTGGCGACACACCAAGCCGCTTGCACAATTGGAGTCGACGCTACACGCTTCCCCGGCGTTTGCGAGGGGGACAGGGTCGTCTGAACAAGCGATACCAAATGCCGAAAATCCCAACAGAAGCCAAACTAATTTCATCTTTTCTATCTCCAAAGAAAATCTACAGAAGCGGAATACCGAAAGGGCTAAGGATAATCAAGCTCCCGCGCTTTGGCTTCCTGCCAAAAGCCCTCGAGCACGTCGAGCGAGAAGTCGTTGGGTTCCTTTCCGGCGTCTTTTGCCCGTTTTACGACGAATTCGAACCTTCGTTGAAACTTTGTAGTCGCCGCGTCGAGGGCGACGTCAGGGTCGATGTTTAATTTGCGAGCCACGTTGACGAGTGCAAAAAGGAGGTCACCGAGTTCTTCAAATTCTTCTGACTGGCCAATGCATTCGGCGAGTTCGTCGACTTCTTCGCGTACCTTATCTAAGGCGTGTTCTGGCTTCTCCCAATCGAATCCAACTTCCGCTGCTTTCTGGCCAACTTCTAGAGCATGGGCCAAAGCTGACTTTCTCATGTAAATCTCACTTGAATATGGACATCAAAAGGACTTATCCTCACAGGAGGATAGTAGTTTACATCCCCAATGACACGAGTTTCATCGTGATTCGAGTCCCCATTCATCGGGTGAGCGTCTTACTTGCCGGAATTCTCCTGGTTTTGCTCACTTTACCCAGCACCGCGTTTGCACAGCGCGATGACGCCCTTGAAGCCATGCTCAAGGATGCCAAGCTTGATGTGAGTGTACCGGATCCGGCGCCGGTTCCTCCCTCAAGCGTATCGCCCGTGAACCTTCAGGTGCATTGGAAGCTCTGGAAGGAACTCGCTAAGGATGGAAAGGCCGGGGCTGATGAGCTCAAGGCGCTCGAGCACGACGGTAGGAGTCTGGGCTACTTGAACCAGATACCTCAGGCGCTCGCTGTTGCTGCGATCGCGAGCCAACAGCCCAATGCCGAAGTCGGGCACGAAATGTACCAGGGAGCTATTCGACTCGCCCCTGATCTCCCCTACCCTTATCTGGCTCAGGCTCGTTATGGTTTCGCGCGCAACACGGGGTCGCTCAGACATTGGGTCGTGCCGCTCATCGATGGTTTTGAGAGGGCATGGGCGTGGCCAGACACGCGGTTTGCCTGGCTACTAAAGCTTCTGCTTTACGCCAACATCGCCCTGGCACTCGCGGCATTCTCGTTCGTGATTGGTCAGACCATTCGGCATTTTGGAATTGTTGCATACGATATTGCGCGTGCCCTTCCCCGTGGCTTCTCCAGCAATCAAACGGTGGTTCTCCTATTGCTGGCGGTTGCCGTCCCCGGCCTGATGTTGCGTTCGATGTTGGCCTCTATTTTGGTCTTGATCATCCTTCTCGGGCTGACCCAAAACATCAGAGAGAGGGTTGTTTCGGGGCTTCTTCTTGTCTGGATCGCAATGCTACCGACTCTGGATTCCACTTCGGACTCACTCGCTTCTTTCTTTGCGAGTAAGTCGCGGGACTTCATGTTGGCGCAGTACACGCAATGTGATGCCGGCTGTATCGAGAATCTGGACATGTGGGTCGCAAAAGACCCCGAGGACGAAGTTGCCCTCTACTCGAGGCTATATGCGGGATTTCGTACTGGCCAGAAGACCGAGCTGCGCCGAATTGTCGAGACCGTAGAGGGGGCCGAGTTCTCGCCCACTATTCGAGGGTCCTTCCAGAACTTGGCTGGGGCATCCTATATCGCGCTCGGTGAGGCTGGCTCGTCCCTGGACCTGCTTGAGAAGGCCCGAGCGGATCGGTCTCTTCGTGGTGCTCCGGCGTTTAATTTGGTGCGCGCCTACCAAATCCAAGATGACGTCGAGAAGTCGTCGTGGGCGTTTAAGGAAGCCGCACAACTCAATCTCGAAATGGTTTCCTTATACATCGGGTTTTCACGAAGGGATGTGAACTCGTATCTTGTGGCGACTCCGTTAAATCTCAACGTGTTTTGGAACTACCATCTCGAGCAAGAGCGCACGTCTCGTAGTGTTTTTTCACCTTGGTGGACCGCCGTTGCGGGGCCCAAGTTCACCCTGGAGCTCGCTCTTCCGGCGGCTGGTGGGAGTTTGCTCATTTTGGTGCTGATTACTTTGGTCCGCCTGAAGAGAAAGAATAGCACGCCATGCCCACGCTGCGGGATGGCTCGCGATCCAGGAGATGATCATACGACTGGGGCTCATGCCTACTGCCTGCCGTGCTATCGAACCTTTGTCACTGGCGCGGGTCTCGACTACCACGCGAGGGTGTACAACGAGACGATTCTCGGGCGCCGTGAGAGACTTAATGGCTTCCTCAGACGCGCGCTCACACTCCTAATTCCAGGTTCCGGCCATCATTTGGCCGGCCGAGCCGTTTTGGGCTTGGCGCTGACCACCTCCTTGGCGCTAGGTGCTTTGTTTATCTACAACCCGATGGGCGTTGTTAGACCACCGCATGAGTTCTTTACGGACAACTGGGGAGGCGCCGCAACGCTTGGTTGGACGCTCTTCCTCTCGAGCTCCCTCACACTTCTTTTCGCGGCCTTCAGCGGGATTGCTCCAGTTGAGCGGAGGGGGAAATAATGGCTCGAAAAAGACGCGCAACACCTATCGATATCCCGAAGCTCCCGAACACAGACGAGCTTCCGATCCTTCAAGATACGGCCACTTACTTCCAACCTGACCCCGAGCCGGAACCCAAAAAGAAGAAGTCCAAAGGCGCTGGCGCCGTAGTGGTTCATCACGTGGTTACGTTTCTGCAGATTCTCATGGTGCTCGGGCTTGGCATTTGGGCCTACCTCACCTTCAAAGATGTAGATTTCTTCTCAAGTCCACAGGACGCTCGCATATCGGCCCTCGAACCCTACGCGGCTTCGGCACAGGCTTCGCGCGTTCGAGGCGCGCTCGAGGTCTATCGCGCGCTCAATGACGAGTATCCACGCCAACTTCAAAGCTTGGTCGATGAAAACATCTTACTTCGCGACGATCTGCTCTATCCTCTGGGACGAACTTTCGACTATGAGAGGCGAGCCGACGAATACACCCTTGAGCAATCAGAGTTGGTGGTGGGTACGGCTGAAAATGCGGCGGAGTAAGGTTTGACTCAGAATAAAACGGTCCACTTCGAAGACCAAGACGCGCTAAAATACACATGTGGGCAGCGAGACGAGCACTTGAGGCTTATTGAACGAGCGATCGATGTATCGATTAGTGCCCGCGATTCCACGCTCACAATCATGGGATCTCAGACCGACGTCGAGCTCGCGGAAAGTGTTCTGAGAAAACTCTATGATCTGGGCCGAAGGGGCTTTGCGATCACCGCACCTGACGTAGCGAGGAGCATCGATATTCTGAAGGCTGACGGCAAAGTCAACCTGAACACCGTTTTCATGGACACGGTCTTTGTCACTTCGCGGAACAAGAATATCGGCCCCAAGGGCGTCAATCAAAAGGCATACGTGGACGCGATTCGAGCAAACGATATCGTGTTTGGCGTGGGTCCTGCTGGCACGGGAAAGACTTTCCTTGCGGTTGCCATGGCTCTGCATGCGCTCCAGGAGAAAGCGGTAAAACGGCTGATTCTGACACGTCCCGCGGTAGAAGCTGGTGAGCGCTTGGGTTATCTGCCAGGAGACCTCCAAGAGAAGGTGAACCCTTATTTAAGGCCGCTCTACGACGCGATGTCGGACATGACCGACAATGAACGTGTCGAGCAGATGATGGCCAGAGGAGTGGTTGAAGTTGCGCCTTTGGCATTCATGCGCGGCCGAACCTTGAACGATGCGTTCATTATTTTGGACGAGGCGCAAAATGCGACAGCAGAGCAGATGAAGATGTTCCTGACCCGCGTTGGGTTTGGGAGTAAGGTCGTAATCACGGGAGATGTCACCCAGATTGACCTTCCGAGACATCAGCGAAGCGGCCTCGTCAATGCAATTGATATTCTGGACGGGATTCCCGGGATTGCCTTCCACTATTTCTCGGACGTGGATGTAGTTAGACATCCTGTTGTTAAACGAATCATTCAGGCATACGACCGCGCGGAAGAATCCGCGCATTCTGGCGAATAATGCGTATTTAGAAGGATTGTTGTACACTCCGACCAAGCTGCGTGATCGCCGCCCCCAAAAGATATGCCCAAACGACTTAAAAAAAGAGCTCAAGACTCATGGTTCACAAAGGTGTTCAGCCATCCAGCGGGACAACTCGCTGCGTTCGCTGGATTCGTGGTGGCCCTTGTGCTCCTTGTCACGGCCGATTTTGACCAGTCCGAGAGGTTGCTTCGTGAATTGGCAGTCGGAGACACGGCGACCAAGGATATTATCGCCCAACGCGACTTTACCTATGTGCAGCGCGACGAAGTAGCGACGCGTATGCAGCGAGAACAAGTCGCGAATGAGACGCCTGCCGTTTTTGATTGGCAAGAGGGACTCAACGCGCAGCTCAGAAAGAGCATCTCTGAGGCGTTTGATCAAATGCGCGTGCAGCTTGCGCTGAGGATTGATGGTCAAAGTGATGAGGCACCTGAGCAGATTATCGCAAGGGCTGATCCGGCAAGGCGAGTGGCGATAAGTAGGGAGCTGAGGCAGGAACATTTCGACCAGAAACTCGGTGTGCAGCTCCGAGATTCGGATTTTGAAGCATTTGCGCGAAATGGATTCAGCGCGGGTACCGAAAGTCAGCTCGTTGAGCTCGTCTCTGAGGTCATGTCCAATATCATCGTGGCGTCTCGACGCATTCTGGAGATGGAGCGTGAACGCGGGATTTTCCTGCGCCGAATGCGGGAGAATCAGGTGCTCATCGAGTACCATGTGGCAGATATCGATTCGCGTTTTGTGTCGCTTGAACGCACTCCCGTTCTTGTTGAAGAGGCCGCGGCGACCAGCCTGACGAGTGTTGGAGATCGTGAACTTAGAAATGCCATCATTTCTACCGCTTCGTCGTTGATGCGTCCGAACACCAATATCAATCAAAGCGAAACGCTCGCGCGCCGATCTCAGGTTCAGAGCGGCGTCGCAGACCAGCTTGTGCGCGAGGAGATTCGCGAGGGCCAGGTCCTGATTCATCGAGGAGAAGTAGTTACGCAACGCCATCGGCGCCAAATCGACACCATGTTAAACGCCGAGCGGAGTTTTGAATCCACGCAGGGATTCGCCGGGGTTGTGCTTCTTTCGCTGATTTTTGTGACCACGCTTCATATCTTTGGCCGGCGAAACCTGAGGTTCTTTGCGTCTTCGACCAAAGACCTCATCTTTGTCGCGGCGTCTATGCTCCTGATGCTTGGTCTGACCCGGTTTTCGATCGTGGTGAGCGAGCTTTTGGCGCAGCAGTTGGGTTTTCCATCCAACTTTCTGCTCTTCGGGATCCCTTTTGCCGCGGCGGGAATGCTGATTCGCCTGGTGCTCAATAGCGAACACGCAACCATATTTACCATTGTTTTTGCGCTCCTCGTAGGCGTCATGGGCGACCAATCACTGGAACTCGCCAGTTTTGCCGCCATCGGAGGATTCGTCGGGGCTGGGGGAGCTACAAAAGTTCGGTCACGACTCGCTCTGATTTGGTCTGGTCTGATTGTGGGGGGCGTCAATGCGCTTCTCGTGCTCGCCATTCTCCTGATGAATGCGGAACTCTTTTCGTTCACTACGCTCGCCGCCCTCGGGCTGGCGGTCTTCGGTGGTGTATTGAGTGGATTTCTCGTCTCGGCTTTGCTGCCTATCGTAGAGAGTGTGTTTGAATACACGACGGACGTGAAGCTCCTCGAGTTGGCGAACCTCGACCACCCTGCTCTTCGCGAGCTCATCATGCGCGCTCCGGGCTCATATCACCACTCGATGATGGTGAGCTCGCTTTGCGAGGCTGCTGCAGAATCGATTCAAGCCAATGCGTTGTTGGCCAGAGTTGGAGCGTATTATCACGATATCGGCAAAGCGAAGAACCCAGGCTATTTTGCGGAAAATCAGAAGCTCGGTATGAATCCGCACGACAAGCTTAAGCCGAATATGAGCGCTCTAATCATCAAGGCTCACGTCAAAGACGGGCTCGAAATGGCGCGCCAGCATCGGCTTCCTAAAGCAATTCAGGATTTCATCGCTCAACACCACGGGACGAGCCTCATCGCATATTTCTACCACAAGGCGAAACAGCAAGAGGATCCGGATATCCAAGAGGTGGACGAGAAAGACTATCGCTATCCGGGGCCGAGACCTCAGTCGCGTGAGATTGCGATCTGTTTGCTCGCCGATGGTATAGAAGCGGCTAGCCGTGCGATGCCTGAGCCGACTCCAGCGAAGCTTAAGGGGTTGGTCCAGACCATGATCTCTAATGCCTTCACCACGGGGCAGCTCGACGAATGTGATTTGACGTTGAAGGACCTCAACACCATTGCGACGGCCTTCCATCGCATTTTGACGGGAATCTACCATCATCGCCCCGAGTATCCCGGGGAGAAGAAAGATAAGAGCTCTGACGTCGACAAACGTCAGAAACCCAAAAAGCCAAAAGACGAAGAAGTGGCCACGTCGGATGTATGGGAGCTGACCGAGCGCGCCCGACAGGAGGAAGAGAATGGCAGTGGTACTGATGCTGCAGGGGAAGGCCGAAAGCCATCCGCAGGCGGAACAGCTCGAAAGAATGATAAGGACTCGCGTCGCACAACACTTCCTCGCCTTGGAGGTGGGGGATCCTGAGTTATCGGTGGTCTTTACCGATGATGAGCATATACGCGAGCTCAACTACGAGTGGATGGGAGAGGATAAACCCACGGACGTGCTTTCGTTCCCGATGTTTGAGGGCGAAGACTTCGAGGAAGAGCTGGATTTACTCGGGGACATCGTGGTGAATCTTGAGTACGCGGAGCGTTTGGTCGCAACGAGAGAGCACCGCGACCGCGTTGCGGAAGAGCTTGGCGTTGATGCGTCTACGTTGGAGTGGGGATTGAGCCAAGAGGTGGACTTCCTCATCATTCATGGCCTTCTACACCTTGTGGGCCACGACCATGCTGACGCAGATGAAGAAGCCGTTATGAAAGCTGAAGAGCGAAGACTCTGGGAACACGCCGGCTCAATTGATATTTGAGCCGTCCGGTTGCGACGCAATGGCCAGGAGTTCGGAGAGTCGGTGTGTGACCGATTCGATGCGTTTGGTCACGTCCAATTCCTCGATCAATCTTTGACGCTCGTCCGGGTCCGAAACAACCGCAGCTGCCAAGGCATCCGAAAGCGCCGAAGAAGAGCGGGACTCTTGGATGAGTTTGGAGAGATATTCAGCCACCTTCGGGTTCAAAGCACGCAGCCCTGCAACCACCATTTGCATGACTTGAATATTATCCTCTTCAGCAGTCTCATTTGTTGAGAAGGACTCCAGAATCTCCACTTCGGCGCGCCGATAGAGAAACGCTGGGTCGTGTTCCTGCACCACTTTCACCCTAGAAAGTCCAGCGAGCTCAATCAAAAAGCGCCCGTCCGGCAATTCTTCACAGCGCTCCATGAAGCCCACGCCGCCGACCGCCAGAAAGTGTGGCCTGCCGTGCTCATCTAGTGTTCGCTCGCTGGGTAGATGCCCCATCATAATTGGAAGGTCGTCTTTACGCGCGTGTTGAATCAACTCGCGATATCGAGGCTCGAAGATATGCAATGGCAGCCGACTGTGTGGAAAAAACACGATTTGAGGCAAAGGAAAGACCGGAAGGTCTTTGATGTGTTTTTTGAGGTCGTCTGATTGGTGCATGGACAAATTCCGTCCTAATGATTCCGCTCTAGGATGATTGTCGAATCGAAACGGTGCGAATCGACTAGGGTACCTTGTTCCCGGCTTCGTAGCGAACCTCAATGGGTGCCGAGTCGCGATTCTCCCAGAACAACCAAGTCCCATGCCTCGAACCCTGAAAGAAGGCGCCTTTGGACTCAAGCTCGCCGGACGCGTTCCAAAAGGTCCATTCTCCGACTTCCATGCCCATCTCGTATTCGCCGGAGCTACGCGGGGTCTGGCCGTCGTCGTGATAGAACGTCCACTTCCCCGTTCGGTACTCGTCGAATAACCCCTCGTATCTTAATTGGCCTTTCTCATAGCCCTTCCAGGGGCCCACGCGAATGTCTTCGAGATACTCCCCTTCTTCCCGAAGCAGGCCTTCTGGGTCGTAGAACTCCCAAGGGCCATGCGCCATGCCCGCAACGTATCTACCTTGGCTTTCGACCTGTCCGTTTTGATGCCAGAACTTCCAGGTACCGTCCTGAGCGTTCGCCTCGTACGAGCCCTTGGCTCGCGGACTTCCGGTCGGGTAAAAGTGTTCCCATTCTCCGACGGCGAGCCCATCTGCATACTCCCCTTTGTCGAGGATTCTTCCCTCCTCCGTCCAGAAAGTCCAAGGGCCATCAGCCTGATCGTCTGAGTATCGACCGCTGGATTCCATTCGTGAATTTCGGTGGAAATGCTCCCAGGGGCCGTCTTTCTTTCCCTTTATCCATAGCCCCCTAGACTGCACATTTGAGTTTTCCCAATAATGTGTCCAGATTCCGACCTGCAAGCCTTTCTCGTACTTTCCTTCAGAATAGAGCTCTCCGTTAATGTAATAGCTCTTCCACTCGCCGTGTGGTGCTCCCGCAAGATAAGAGCCAATCGCGCTCAGGCCATTGGTTTCGTACCAAAACGACCATTCGCCGACTTGCGCTCCTGCCAGGTATTTTCCCTCGCTCTGCTTCTCACCGTTCGGATGGAAGAACGTCCAGATGCCTTCGCGGAGGCCGGCATTAAACTCACCTTTCTCGCGAAGAACGTCGTTTTCAAAAACGACCCAAGTCCCGTGTTTTAGCCCCGCCTCGGTGATGCAATAGATCTCTTGGCGCCCTGCTCTCTCGTCAGTGGTCTGCGTGGTGCCTTGCGGGCAGGAGTCTGCCTCGCGCTGCGATGGTGAAGTCGCACATCCGGACAGCAATAGAATTAGAACAAGTCTGATAGCCATTTGAACGCGATGAATGTGCCGAGGGTGCTACCGAGATTGGTGAAAACGAAGACCATCAGAACACGAGTTAGCCGGTTCTTCCAGTACCCTTTCCAATCCACGATATCTTCTGCAACATGTTCCATATCGCGCATGGTGGGCGCGGCCATGATCGTCTGCACTAGCCCTGCCACCATCCCTACACCCACAGCGGGATTCAGCGATGTGAAAGGTGCTGAAAGTACGGCTGCAATGATGGTCAACGGGTGGGCTAGCGCGACCAACGCTCCGAGCCCTGCGAGTGCCCCGTTGACGACGAGCCAAGCCAATGCCGCATCTTTGAGTTTGTCATGGTCTCCGTAAATACCGCCAAGCACGAAGAGCGCCACAACGATCGCCGGGATGATCCAGGGTAACGCTTTAGAAACCATGGATTTTTCAGGGACGTAGGTGGTTTTCTCTACATCGTCTTTGATGATCCCGTCTCTCAGGTGCTTAATGATGCCTGGCTTATGAGCGGCTCCCACAACGGCAACTACTTTCTGACCTGGGGCGTTCAGAAACTGATCGGCCATAAAGAGGTCGCGCTCATCCACGAGAACACTCTTAACCTCAGGCAAAACACTGCCCATCTCGTCGAGCGCGTTCGAGATATTGCGTTCCTCACGCAACTTCTCGAGCTCGTCTTCGTTGACCTCCGAGCGCTCAGTCAGGCCGAGAACTAGCATCACCGCGATTTGAGAACGCTTCCAAAACGGGGTGGTTCGCCACGCACGTAGGAGCGTTGTTCGGATGTCCCTATCCGCCAAGACGATTGGAATCTCGCGCTCTTCGGCACATTCCACAGCGGCCAGCATTTCGGCTCCTGGCTTGACCCCAGTGTACGAGCTCATACGCTTCTGAAAGGCCGTCAGGGCGAGTCGGGCGATTAAGAACGTGGTCTGCTTACGCTTCATTACGTCGATGAGATTGAGCGATTCCCAGGCCCGAGGATTAACCATGGCCTCGTAGCGTTGCTCATCGATCTCTACGCACACACAATCCGGAGCTTCTGCCTCGATGGTTTCTCGAACCAAATCCACGGAACGTTGTGAAATATGGGCGGTACCAATGATTACGATCTCCCGATCGCCCACATTTACCCGTGATATGTCCGCTGATTCGTTTTCCATGATTCACCTAATCAATCGAGCCCTTGCCTATAGCCCGACCTTAAGCGCATCGCAACGCTTGACATCAAGTTGTCTACGTAACAGGCTTCCACGGCTAATTATCCGGATGAACCCATGTATAAAGTCCTACTTTCGGCCTTTCTAATCTCCATAGGTGCGTCATGCATCGAGACCAATTCACCTCCAGAAGGCCTTCGCCTTGCTGAAGAGAGTGGAGGCCCGCGCATTAAGTGGGACCTCGATGCGCGCCCCTTCCCCGATATTCCGTTCCCTAACGATGTAGCCACGATCGTGGATGCGACCACGACTACGGGAAGGTCGCTCAACGTCTCTCTCGAGGGCGGAAGCGACCAGGAAGGGAAAGTCCGCAAGTACGTCAACCGGATGCCGGGCTTTGGTACATTCTCTCCGATATCCGTCGGTTTTGAGTCACCAATCGACCTCAACAATCTGGTCGAGCGACACCAGCAGAAGGTACCGGAATTTTCGGACGACGCAGTTTTCCTCGTGAATATCGATCCGAAGAGTAAGAATTACGGAAAGTTCGAGCTCATCGACTTTGGTTTGGGAAATTTCCCAATTCTGCTCGCCGAGCCTGACCGTTATTACGATAATGACCCGCGGGTCCAAGGGACCAACCTTCTCTACGAGTCGACTCAAGAGGTGGACTCCAATGAGAACGGAATTCTCGATCCCATTGAGGATACTGACGATGACGGTGTTTGGGACAAGCCGAACCTTCTCGATCCTTCAAAGGATCCTTTGCACCCTGGAAATACCCTTGAATGGTACGAGCGAGAGACAAACACGCTGATTCTGAGGCCGGTCCATACGCTTGAGCCTGCTACGCGCTACGCGGTCGTCTTGAGTTCGGCACTCGTCGGTGAGGACGGACGGAGCGTGGACAGTCCGTTTGATTGGATCAATCACACGAGGCAGTCGTCTGAGCTAAGCGCACTGCGAAAGATTCTACCCGAGAAGCTGCCGCAACGTTTTGATAAGACCTTGAAGGACGTGCGTTTCGCATGGGTATTCTCAACTCAAAACCCAATGGAAGACCTCCTCAGTGTGCGCGCTGGCCTTTATGGTCACGGAACGTTGAAACGACTGCATGACGAGTTTCCTGCGGAATTCCATGCGATACACAATATGAATTCACCAGAGTCTGAAACGCCTACGTTTTTCAAACTCGACCCGCTCATCGAGATTCTAGCGCCTTTGCTTCCCAACTTGTTTGGAGTTGCTTCGGGCTCGGCGGATGTCATCAAAGCCAATCTATCGGCCATCGATTACCTGGTTTCGGGAACCTTCATTTCGCCTTACTTCTTGGCTGACAAGGACGGGCTCGCGAATGCCGACTATGCCGGGGACTTCAATCCACAAGACGATGATGAGGTCATTGAAATAAACCCGAAGACCGGTGAGGCCTACTACCAACCCGGTGAGGTGACTTTCATGTGCACGGTCCCAAAACAGACCGGAAACCTAAAGCCGCCCTTCCCTACCATCATCTATTCGCACGCGATCAACTCGACCCGCCTCGAGATTCTTCTCTTTGGTGGGGCACTTTCTAAGTTCGGGTTTGCGACGTGTGCAATCGACGCTGTTGGGCACGGGGTCGTGATTCCACCTGAGTTTTCCAACCTGATAGGCGGAGCAACCGAGCGTCTGGATATCCCGAACTTCCCTGGCGCGATCGAACACCACCGAGCCGTAGACCTCAATAACGACGGCATCGCCGAGTCAGGCGGGATGTTCTTTACGGCCGATATTCTCCATACCCGAGATAACTTTCGTCAGACAGCGATTGACCAACTTCAGTTTATGAGGATTTTGCGTCAGTTCGACGGAGAGTCGAGATGGCCTGAGAACTTTGCGGACAGTGAGTGGACACGGGCGCGCCCTGGCCTGTTCACCGGTTTCGATGCGGATCTCGACGGTACGCCTGAGATTCGCGGTGACTTCAATGGGGATGGCGTGGTCGATTTTGGCGGGGATATTGCCTATGTGGCATTTGGCACGTCCCTCGGCGGAATTCAGTCCACGTTGCTCGCCGGCGTTGAGCCCACGATCCGAGCTTCAGTGTCCAACGCAGGTGGCGGCGGACTCACGGACGTCTCGTATCGAACCACCATCCGAAACGCGCGAGATGGTGTAGTGTTGAGGATGATTGGGCCACTTCTGCAGGGTGTGGCGTTGGAGCCAACCGAGGAAGGCACTGCCAGAACTCGACTCTACCTCACACTCGCCACGGCCGACCGTTCTGCAAATGTAGAGATCGGCGTGGTCGAAGGAATTGAGGAAGGTGACCAAATCGTGCTCCGAAACCCGAATCGAGAAGTCCGCCGAGCCGTGCCAGAACACGAGAAGAAGTCGTATACGTGGATGCGAAATGGACGTTTCCGAATCTCGATCGCATCAGATGCTGATGAGGCCACACGCCGAAAAGCAAAGCTCGGATTTGATGCGCGTCTAGCCTTCAATGATCTGATTGGATGTGCTGAGGAGCGTAGATGCGATCAGACATGTCCCGGAAATCATACGTGTAACGAGGAGAATATCTGCATCCCGATCCGGCAGTGCATCGAGGCTTTTGACGCCCAGAACCCGAATTTTGTGGATGACCCTGAAACCGATGAAGACGAGGCAACGCTCTTTGCCGAGGAGTTCGCAAAGCGGACGATTTCTGACGCACGCGAGTACGGTGACCCTTGGTTCGTGGAAGTCTATTCACCTGACGGTGAGCTGAAATTTGTGATCGATGAGTTTCCGGCGAACACCGTTTTCGAAAACATCTTGTATCCGAAAGGCTCGCCGCTCGCCGCGCTTACGACCGGTCTCGGTCTGAAACGGCAGACCCCAAATTTCCGAAAGTTTATCGGCATCGCCCAGACCCTTATTGAAGGTGCAGATCCAGCCGTCGTGGCTCCTCACTTCCAAATTCGCCCCTTTGAGTTCCCGTACGAGAGTGAGCACTTCCGAGATGGTTACACGAATTTCGTGATGGCCGGGACGGTAGGCGACCAAACGGTTCCAATCTCCAATGGTATCACGATCGCAAGGACAGCCGGCGCCATCGAGACTTTACGAGAAGACCCACGCTACGAGGGGCTGACGGAGAATCAATTCCTCATCGACAATTTCGTCTACGAAGGCATTGCCAGGTTCAACCGTTTTGCCGACAAGCCCAACACCCTCTTTGACGCGGATGATCTGGATGAAGGTTTGTTTAGAAACCCTGACACGCCCGATGAATCCTATCCGAATGTGGACGCTGAGATTCCCACACGAGCCACATGGCAGACCGCCACGGGCTTCAGTGGGCTTCGGCTTCCGTACCTAAAAGTTACAGGTGAACACACGTTTAATGCGCCACTGACTGACACTGGATTCGATGCAACGACGTTCATGACCAACTGGGTTGGTTGGTACCTCATTCATCGCGGTCAGGCATATTCTGACGATCCGTGTCTTGAGCAGAATGAGATGGCGGAATGTGAGTTTATCGACCTAGAAACATTTGAGCCGCCGGACCTCTTTGATTGTACGACCGGCGCTTGTTCGACCCCTTTTAGCCCTTAAGGCGTAGCAGTGAACGTGCATCCAAAAAACCTCCCGATTACCCGTCGTATCTTTTGTAATCGAACCCTCAACCTGCGGTCTATCCAGGCCATCGGCTACGATATGGACTACACGCTGGTTCATTATGCCGTCGATGAATGGGAGGGACGTGCCTGGGAACATATTCGTGCTGGTTTGCGCGAGAAGAACTGGCCCATCGACAAGCTCAAATTCGATCCTTCGCTCGTTACACGAGGTCTTGTGATCGACACCGAGCTTGGAAATATCGTGAAGGCCAATAGGTTCGGCTACGTTAAGCAGGCTATGCACGGCACTCACCGTATGGACTTTGGTGAGCTTAGAAGAGCCTATGCGCGAACGCTCGTTGACCTGAGTGAGCCGAGATGGGTTTTCTTAAACACGCTCTTCTCGATTTCAGAAGCGTGTATGTATGCCCAGCTCGTGGATCTTCTAGATTCTCAAGATCTTCCATTTGCACTCGGGTACTCGGGGCTCTACGGCGCGGTTCGCTCCGCATTGGACCGGGCACATATCGAGGGTGAACTCAAGAACGAGATCATGGCGGACCCGGCGCGTTTCGTAGACCTCGATCCAGAAACGGCCCTCACCCTGCTCGACCAGAAAGAGGCTGGGAAGAAAGTACTCCTAATCACCAACTCGGAGTGGGAATACACCCGCTTCATGATGGAATACGCCATCGACCCATTCTTGCCCGAAGGCATGAAATGGCAGGAACTCTTTTCCCTGATTATCGTCAGCGCCAGGAAACCTGCGTTCTTCCAGAACGACACCCCAATTTTTGAGGTCGTCAATCAAGAGGGGCTGCTCAAGCCGGTGGTCGGGACGATTAAAGAGGGTGGAATCTATCTCGGCGGCCACGCAAGTCAGGTGGAGCGTTGCCTCGGGCTCGACGGCGAGCAGATTCTTTACGTGGGGGACCACATTTATGGCGATGTACATGTCTCAAAGAGCGTCTTGAGATGGCGGACTGCCCTTGTGCTTCGAGAGCTCGAAGACGAGATGGTCGCAAACTCCCACGCAACCGAAAACAACAAGAAGATCGCGGCTTTGATGGCCCAGAAGGAAGAACTCGAGCACGAGTTCTCGGATCTTCGAGTAAAGCTTCAGCGAAAGCAAAAACAGTACGGACCACAACCCGAAGGCGACGCGGAAGGCATGAAGGCGCGTATGGCTACGCTACGGGCCGAATTACAGGCGCTCGACGGCCAGATTGGCCCCTTGGTTGCGGACGATGGGTCCGAGTTCAACCCGTTTTGGGGCTACTTGATGCGAGCCGGAAACGACAAGTCCAATCTGACGCGTCAAACCGAGAGATACGCGGATATCTACATGTCGCGTGTATCGAATCTCCTCCACTACACACCGTTCATGTACTTTAGGTCGCCACGAGGCTCACTTCCACACGACTTGGAAGAGACTCCGTAGCGACTCAGCGGCGTTTGTATCCGGACCCTGATCGCGTGAGCACAAAGTGTACGAGTCCTGGGAAATGCCTTCCCAGAGCCGCAGCGATCTTTCCGTGCCCCGTAAACACGAATTCGCGACGCCTCTTGTAGATCGCGTCAACCATCACTCTCGCCGCTCGGTCTGTCTCCCACATCAACTTCTCGGGCCGCTTGTCCTCCCACTCTGGATGATGCTCACCCTTATTGTCGACTCGTCCGATCTCGCTCTTCACGAAACCTGGATGGATGCTGGTGCAACTGACGCCCGAGCCATGAAGCTCGATTGAAAGCACTTGCCCGATAGCCCGCACGGCGTACTTCGAGGAGTGGTAGGCCCCGACTCCAGGAGACGGGATGAACCCCGCCACGCTGCCAACAAGCGCGATTCTGCCTTGGCGCTCCTTCAGGTGTGGTAGGGAATGTCGCGCCGTAGCGATGAGCCCAATCACGTTCGTTTCGAATTGGCGGCGCCAATCCTCAACCTCTAGGTCCTCGATTCGCCCGCCAACCCCAAATCCTGCGTTCGCGAGGACCACATCGATGCCGCCAAAAGTCTCCACGATATGAGCCACCGCAGATTTCACCGATTCTTCCGAGGTCACGTCACAGACAAGCCCCATCGCCTTGACTCCAAGTGCCTCGCACTCTTGAGCCACTTCCAGCAAAACCTGCTCCCGTCTTCCAGAGACCACAACATGGCCACCACGGCGTGCGAATTCGAGCGCACATTCGCGGCCGATGCCCGTTCCTCCACCGGTGATCCAAACGACTTTACCTTCAAAGTGCTTGCTCATCTCTTTCTCCTAGGGCAACCTCAGCACAAGACTACACCCGTGTCTTAAAGCGGCAAGCATCATGCGTCTATTTCAATCGGACCCAGCACCCACCGAGGCATTTCAGCGAGCGACCGAAATGGCGCTTGAGCGGCCTGGTGTCTTCGCCGCGAAAGTAGTCGCTGATTTTGCGCTGCTGGTCTCGCGGGCGCTCCTCGCGTTTCTCTTTGTGGTTCTGGCGGGCGTCACGGTCGTCGGCGGTCGTTCTTTTGGATTTTTTTCGGCACTGGTCTGGGCTGGCTGGTTTAGCGCTGCTTCCGGGATCTTGATTGCTCTTGAGGCGGGCGCATGGGCGCTCATCTGGGGCCAGGCTAGGTCATTGAGTTCTGGAGTAGAGTCGACGTACTCTGCGGATTTCACGAGCTATTTCCTTAAAGCCTTCAAGTACAGAACCTATGCGTTCTTCGCGGCAGTGTTCATTGTAGCAATGCTCGTCTCTGTGCTTTGGGGTGCCGTTCAGTTTGCGCGGATTTTTGCGCCGTCCGAGTGGTTTTTGGCGGCATCGACTTTGGGCCTAATCTTCACGGGGCTTGCGCTCTTTGTAGGATGGCTTCGGTTTTCGGTCGAGCTAGCGAACGTGCGTGCCATCGTCAGTGACGAGCCCTGGATCCGGGCGTTTACTCAGAGTTTGGCCTTTGTGGGACGAAACCCGGTCAATGTTTATCGCGTGTTTATTCAGGCGCTTGGGGCTCTCATAGCTCCCCTACTCATCTACTATTTCGCGATCTTCATGCAAAACCTGGCCGTTAGGGTTGCCGTCATTGCGCCAGTGGCTATTGGTGTACGGATATTGGCCGAAGTTCTCATGGCGGTGGGGGTCGCTGCATTCTCGATATTGACAAGTTATGGTCTCCTCGCGTTATGGAATGGCCAGAAGCCTCAGAGTTCAACCAAGCCTCGGCTCTCGTCCATGTTCAACTTCTTCAAGTCCCCAACGCCGCCCAAGGTGGGATTCGACGAACTTCTTCCCAAGGAGACTCCGCATATTCTCGACCTTGATGAAGTTTTTGCGATGATTCCACCCTCGGGAGAAGGCCTCGAGGATATTGAGCCTCCCCGGGCTCAAGACTTTGATTTAGATGCTGTTTTGACGGATTCGAGCGTCGAGTCTGATACCTCTAAAGAGCCCGACGCTTAGATCCACCTTTAAAAGAGTGGACATAGAGTCGTATGTGCATAGAATGGAGAGGCGCGGTATCTGTCCCCCATGACCGCGCCCCGGGTGCGCAAATGCTCATTCCCGACTATTTAGTATACGAAGAACTCAAGCGCCGCGAAGAAGAAGAGAGAGCGTGGACGCCTGAACCACTTCATCTCCCACTCTGGGCCCCTGAAACTCACGATTCGGATTCCGACGTTGAAGATATTGACGAGTACAACATCAATCGTGGTGTTGTGATTATCGATATGAACTCGGTGGACGAAATCGGCTGAACGTCCTAAAACTTCGAGTCATTAGTTCCAAGTTTCCCGAGGTTCCACCTTGCGAGAAAAGCTCGAAGCCGTACTCAACGCTCACTCCCTAACTCTTCAAGCCGTAGACCCTCCTGAGGCACACGGGGGCGAATGGTTTTCCTTTTTGACCGTGTTCAAGACGCGTGGATTCCTCAGAGCTCTGGCGAGCTGGGACGAAGACGAATTTCAGTTCTTTCTTCATTTCGCTCAGCCATCATTTTCCGAGAGTCAGGGCGAGTCGTTGACAACGGCACTCGAAGAGCGTTTCACGGGTACTTGGAGGTCTTTCGCCTACGATGGTGCGTTCGCCATCGTCGGGAGGATTGGGCTTGATGCACCTTTGGAGATTCTCGTCGCGAGCCTTGTTCAGTTGTCGGAATCCATTGAGGTTGAAGGCTCTCTTCATAGTGCGCTCGTCTCAACGAATGCCGAACCAAGTCCAGAGCCTACCTCAGAATCCACTCCGGTTACGCCCCCTGAAAAGGAGGTGGAAGAGGCTCCCGAAGTAGCTTCAGCTTTCGAATCGATAGGCGATGACGCCCCTACTCCGGGGGCGGTGTCTACCGAATCAGACATTGAGGCCTATGTTCACGCTGACCATTTAGAGGTGAAGGCTAAGCCACACCCAGGCGCGACCAACATCTGGTCGAGTGTGCGCAGACTCTTGCGCGGCATGCTCGATGTAGACCTCGAACTCGTCGAAACCCGACACGATTTCTTGCAGTTCAAAGTGATCCCTGTGGCACTTGGTGGACCTAAACTGACGCCCGAAGAACTCAAACCCCGTGTACTTGAGCTTTTGAAGACTTCGAGCGATTCACCTCTAAAGGCCGAAGATTTTTTGCAGCTGACCTCCGATGCCGAAGTCACAGAGCCCAGTAAAATTGGGTCTTCGGGGCCAGCGTCCACAGGCGTGGTGTTTGACCTGAGGCGGCCTGATGAAGCGCTAAAGCGGGGTGACTTTGAAGACCCTCGTCTCAGGGAGCCTGAATCCCAGGCGGCTCTGGTGGATGTTGTGCTTCGGCACCCAGGATATTCCGACCGGCGCGTGGGCCAGGTTCTCTCGATTCTGCTTTCCATCGAATATCACGTCGCGCTCCAGCTCATGTCCAATTCCCCTTGCGTGATTGCCTCTGGTGTCGCGCGCGACCGTGGTGACACCTTGAAGCGCATGGTTGAAAATGCAGGAGGTCGAGTGCTTTTGACCGACCCGGGCCGGTTTCCAACCACTTAGTTGGAAGTGCTCAACCTGAGTACTTCAAGCCCAATTCTAAACTCTCCCAGAACGAGTTCGTCCTCTTGGACCCGCTCCCAAATCTCATCGGTTGACCATTCTACGCGTGTCGTTCTGCGTATTCGTGGTCCGGCTTGAGTCTCATCCTCCAGAAAGCGCTCAACCACGACGTCTTCATCGTGTTGAACTGACTTCCACAAGGCACCAATCTCAACGCCGTCCTTGAATCTCAAACGACATTCTACGCCGCTGAGTTTATCGAGCTTGATCACCCATTCGTGGACGAAAACTTCTCCGTTCCGAAGGTGTGTCCCGAGCCTGTCTAAAGGACGCGCATGCTTTCGCCATGCTTCCGGGAGGGTTTCCATGTCCAAAGGACCGGCTACGTAAGCAAGGTCGAATTCGGCGTCGGAAAAGAGCGTGCTGAAATTCCCACTGCTGAGCGCATCCGCCACCAATCTAGCTCCCCTTCTCGATCTCACTAGACCCTCAAACTGTGACCACTCACCGGCTTCATTGGTCGTGAGCACGAGGCTGATCCCCTCGGTATGGGTTCGGATTTCCGCATCAAACGCGAGGGCTTCGCCTTGCACATTGAGCCGCAGGCGTTCATTTCCTCTAAGCCCACTGATGAGCGCTTCAATTCTCTGTGACGAAAAAAACTCTTTTGAGTTCTTAACTTGTCCTATTTCATTCATTCCCCGCCTCCGTTGAGTTAAAGCCGATATGCTCGAAAGCTTCCATCAAAATTCAAGTTTTTGCAATCCCGGATTTCCTTGAAAATCCGCGGCCGTTGCAGTACTTACTCCGCCCCTGTAGGTTGAATTATGCTCTGTAAATATTGTGGCTTCGAAATCGAGTCCGGTGGGGACCTCTGCGGACGTTGTGGCTCCCCCGCAAACATAACTTCGGGAGAACGCGCGGCCCTTACAAGGCAGGACGAAAGTGTAGAATGCCCAAGCTGCTCCGAGCTAAACTCAAGCGAGGTCGAGTATTGCGCGACCTGCGGCTCACCGATGGCGATCATCACGCGAGTGCTCACGCTCTCGAGGACCCGCGCGCGTGAACCTCTTGAGAGTTGGCGAGTCTACGGCATTGAGACCTCGATGTTCGGAAGACGAGATGAACTTCAGACCTTGGTTAAAGCCCATAAACGCGTCACCTCCAAGAGTCAGGCCGAAACCCTCGCTATTGCTGGGCCTACGGGTATCGGCAAGAGCCGTCTGATTTCCGAATTCGTGCGTACCCTCGATGAGTCGATGTCGGAGTCGGTGGTCTATCAGACCGAAGCCAGGGATGAATCGGCATCCACGTTTGTGATGATTGAGCGCATGCTTCGTGCGCGTTTCTACATCGCCGAGCGCGAGGCTCCCGAGACCAGTCGGCGAAAGCTTCTCGAGGCTTCTGAGCGCCTCTTGGAAGGGGGAGAATCGGAGCGCGTGGCCCACCTGGTAGGGGAATTGATTGGAATTCATTTTGATGAGTCCAAACATCTACCCTCAGTACGAGATACCGAAGACGCGGCCGAGCTCGATCGGCGCTGCTTTAATGCGCTGCTTGAGCTTCTGAGCGCCGATGCCGCGCAAAATCCACTCGTCGTTGTTCTCGAAGACTTACAATACGCGCCGAATCCGGTCTTCACGCTCCTCGATATCTTGCGTTCAGGCCTTCAAGATTGTCCGGTACTCTTCATCCTGACGTGGAACTCCGATGAGCTCCCAAAAACGCACCCATTGCGCCAAAAAAATGATGAGTTGGCTCAAATTTGGCTGCAACCTCTGAGCGACTTGGAAGTTGAGCATTTTGTGAGGGATACCCTCCGAAAGGCCGAAGATTTACCTTCGTCCCTCGTTGAGCGCGTCACGGAAGCCGCTCACGGCAATCCGCTGATCGTGGAAGAGTTCCTCCGCATTCTCATCAGTCAGGGCATTATCGACACGCGCTTTGAAGCTTGGAAAGTAGACGATACTCGAGTTCGCGAAGTGGAACTTCCAGCCACCGTGGAAGGTGCCGTAGAAGCGCGTCTTCTGGCACTCACCGAAGACGAGAGGCTCCTGATTTCGATGGCATCGGCCGTGGGGCAGACCTTTTGGGTCGAATGCCTACACGCCATCTATCATATGCATGACGACCTGCATTCGGACTCCACGCTCTACTGGGAGAATCGCGAGCTCGAACAACGAATCAACGCCTTGATTGAAAGCCTCGAGCGCAAGGACATGATCCGCAGGTCTGAAGAAGGCCCCACGCACCTGACGCAGCTCTATTTCAAACATCGAATCGAACAAAAATCGATCTATTCGCGGCTCAGTGGTCAAGACCGAGAACGCTACCATCGTTTGATCGCTCAGTGGCAGAAGATGCGGCTTGGCTCAAACTCTCGAAGCGTTCTTGAATCCACTGGCGAGCATTTTGTGAAAGGAAAGTGCCTGGAGCAAGCGGCAGAGACGTTCTTCCTCGCCGCGGAAAAAGCCCGCGAAAAATACGAGAATGAGATCGCGATTGAACTCCTGCGTCGTACACTCTCGCTTGCGTCAGACCGGCGACTTGAGCTCAAACTCTTGGGTTTTGAGGCATTGGGCGAACTCCTGGTGTGGATGGGGGATCATGAGCAGGCACTAGAGGCTTATCGAGAGTTTTTGCGATTCGCATGGATTCTGGGCGATCGAGAACGCGGGGCGCGCGCCTACAACGATATCGGCAAGGCTCATCGAAGTCTTGGAGACTACGATCGCGCGCTGAAAAATTTTGAGACCGCGCTTGGCCTCTTTCGAGATATCGACTTGATCGCGGGAATCGCGACGTCCCTGGACAATATCGGTCACATTCACTGGGTCCGCGGCGATTTCGAGGAAGCGAAGACCTTCTTCAATGCGGGCCTGCATCTGCGACGACAAACCGACGAGCCAAAGGCAATTGCCCTTTCACTTAGCCACATCGGCAGTGTGCTCCTTCAGCAAGGCGACCTGAAGTCGTCTATGGTCTATTTCCGCGAGTCCTTGGAGCTCAGAAAGGCCGCAGACGACAAACAGGGTGTGGTCGATAGTTTCAACAATCTCGGGTGTCTGCTGCTTGAGCGAGGTGATGTGGACGGCGCGCAGACTCTACTCGAAGAGGCGCTGGAAACCGCTCGCTCCATTGGTTATCGAGGTAGCGAAAGCGTGGTGCTAAACAATCTCGGCGAGCTACATTTGCAGGAGCATCGCACAAGGGAGGCACGCCAATATCTGGAATCTGCGATGAAAGTCGCCGAAGACGGCGGCGATATGCGAGTGGTTTTTGATATCCTGAAAAACCTTTCCCGACTTGAGCTTCGCGAAACTAATCGTGAAAAAGCATTAGAGCGCATCCACGAAGCCACCGAGATTGCCGACCACCTCCAATCCGACCAACTCCTCGGACTCGCCATGCAAGCTTTGGCGGAAGTTCATGCAGAGGCCATTTTCGACCCAGGTTTGAGGGATGCCAGCATCGCAGCCTCTCAGACGGCGTTCAAAGAAGCTGTCGAACTCTTCGCAAAGGTCGGAAACGACGCAGAACGGGCGAAGTCTCTCCTCGGTATTGGCAGACTCCAGGCGGAGACCGGCGACATCGATGCCGCCAATCTGGCGCTGGGGGAGGCTGAGGAGATTTTTGAGCGACTAGGTATGAAGGAGTTTGCGAAAAACACGCGCTCAATCATGAGTTAAGCTCGTTTATCTACAATCTCGATGAAGTTCTTGAGTAGTTGAAGACCAAAAGGCGAGAGCACACTCTCAGGGTGAAACTGCACGCCGTAGACAGGAAGTTCACGGTGTTCGAGTGCCATTACGAAGTGATTTTCGTCTCCCGTCCACGCGGTTTCAGCCAGGCAATCAGGCAGCGGTTTTTGAGCAATCAGGCTGTGGTAGCGACCAAAGAGCGCCCGATTCGGAATCGCATTGAACAACCCTTGTTCATTGTGGACGATCGGGCTTTGCCGCCCATGCATTGGAGCTCCGGACTCCACAACTCTTCCACCAAACGCTTCGACAATACACTGGTGACCGAGACAGATTCCAAGAATTGGGGTCCCATTAAGCGCCTGAATTGACGCTGTAGAGATTCCAGCCTTCGTTGGGCCTCTTGGGCCGGGCGAGATGACCAAAGCCCTGGGAGCCGCCTCTACGAGCGTCTGAATGTCAATGGCGTCCGAACGAACCACCTCACTCATCACTCCAAGTTCGCTGAGCCGATGCGCGATGTTGAACACGAAAGAATCGCGATTGTCCAAGATTACGACTTTTCCCCTGGATCCGCTGAATTCGAATTGCTTCACCATGGGCTTATCTGATCCAAGATATGGTTTGGCAATTCCGTGTTGAAACGGGTCTCATCGATGCTCGACACCACCCTCATGCCCGCAGCCGAGGTTAGGAACACGTGTTCGAACTGGTCGAAATCACCGAATCTAATCTCTCGTTCGAGCGCCCCCTCCGCCATCAATAGTCCCCGTCTTGTGCCGGGTAAAAGCCCGTTTGCGGGCGGAGTGAACACCGAGCCGGATCTGTCTACAAAGAAGATATTGGCAAATGGCGCCTCTCCAACAAGCAACGAATCACTCACCATCAGCGCGTCGTCAAACCCATGGTCTCTCGCGATTCTACGGGCGTAGAAGTTGTTCGCATAACTATTGGTTTTGTGTTCACGAATGCGGCTCGAGGGATCGTAGGTGCCCATGCAAGTCTTTAAGCTTTGGTTGGATAAATCGGGCAGCTCGCGCCACTGAGGTGGTTGTACACCGTCCACGCTCAGCAAGACGCGCCACAATCCGTCCTGCGTGTGCTGAAGGCTCTCCATCTGAGCGATTGCTTCGTTCACAACGTGCTCAGGAATGCCCATAAACCGAGCGGAGCGTACCAACCGCGCGATATGTGCTTCCAAGAAAAGAACTCGCTCGCCTCGAACCTTCAGGGTTTCGAGCAGGCCGTTTCCGAGCAAGAGGTCACTCATGGCCCAGTCCGGTGAAGACCCTGGCTTTGACGAGCGCCTCGGCATATTCGTCATCGGGTACACTATCACTCACTACCGCCCCCCCTGCTCCGTAGGTCCAGAGTGTTTGGTCCTTTTGCGGTTCGCGCCATGCACATCGGATCAGTACGTTAGAGACGAGGCGTCCGTCTGGCCACGATGCGAATGCGGACCCCGTATATGGACCTCTTGGAGAGGACTCATGTTCGTCGATCCACGACATCGATTCGAGCTTGGGCGCACCCGTGATGCTCCCCGGGGGAAACGCGGCGAGGAGGAGCTCCATAGGGTGCATTCCGGGCAGGAGTTCGGACTCTACCGAAGACACCAGATGATGCACCCCGGCGAAGGTTTCCACATCGCAGATGCTTGAAGCCACCACACTCCCTGGGACCGAGAACGGAGTGAGGTCGTTTCGCATCAGGTCCACAATCATGATGTTCTCCGCCCTGTCCTTCTCGGAGTTTCTTAATTCCTCAATGAGTTGGGCGTCTTCCTCCAAGTTTTGCCCGCGCCTGCGCGTCCCTTTGATAGGCTTTGTAAGTACCTTCGAATCACGGATATCTAAAAAGAGTTCGGGGCTCACACACGCAAGCTCCAAACCCTCGGATTTGATGAGTGCAAAGTACTGACCGGATGATCGCTCCTTTAGAACCGAATAGAGAGTCTCTAGTGTGGAGGACGAGCGGCCTTTGAATCTCCCTGTGAAGTTCACTTCGAAAAAGTCACCCCGATAAATTGCGCTGCGTGCTGCGGCCACGGACTTCAAATACGAGCCGCGTTCTGGAGCTTCTACCGATCCGAAGGCCAGCTCGTCTCTTTCCAAACCCCTTGGTTTAGTCTCAAATCTCTCGAAGATTCCGACGCACAAGAGGTTGTCTTGAGGTAGCGAGCTAGGTTCCTTCAAACCCTGAATCAGATACCCAAATTCGAATCCGAGATAGCCCGCAAGAATGTGAGTTCGGGCATGAGACTCGAGCCACTCTACCGGGTTGCTAACGGGCTCTCGCGTCTCGCCTTCGACATGCCAAAAAGCGCCTGCGGCGTGTACCAGGCTAGCGACGGGCGCTTGAAACACATATGAGTTTGATTCGGCTCCGCCGTCTAAAAAGACGATCATTGCCGTGTGAGGACCACTTCTACGCGTTCGTTCTGAACATCATTTCCAAAGCGCGGCCGGTCCTGGCCAAACCCTCGAACGTCCATCCGAGAATCGGCGATACCTTCGGCAGCCAGCGCCTTTCGAACCGTGTTCGCCCGGTTACGTGAAAGCCCAAGGTTTTCAGTCGCGGAGCCAGTTGTCGAGGTGTAGCCCTCAACGAAGATCGAAAATTCGTCGTACTTTTGCGCGAGCTTTGCGAGCTCCTTAACTTTCATGAGTGCGCCAGTGCTTAACTCCGCGCTTCCAGCGTCAAAGAGGCTGTCCAAAACAACGCGCGTCGCCTTTCCTTCAACAACCACGTTCGAGGCCCCGAGTGAAGCTTGGGCATCCCTTTGAAGGTTCGCCCGGCGCTCATCCGGATTCAGTTTTGATTGAGCCTCTTTAAATCCTGCCTGCGCCTCTTGAGTGGCCTGAGCAAAGAGATTCTGAGCCTCAGTCAACTGCGTGAGCATTTGGTCGTTTGCCTGACCGGAATCGAGGAGTGATTGTGTAGATTTCACCATGTTTAACGCGCGATTGTACTTCTCAGGAGCGTGTGTTGAAGCGTCCACTTCCTCTGATGCGCGCTGTGAAGTCTGAACCTCTCGCATTTTTTCGATAATCTGTGAGCGCTTTGCACTCGTATCCACCGAAGCCTGTCCGCTGGTATTCACACTGCGCGTTTGACTCGCCGTTCTGGCATAACCGACCTGTCGCTCGAGATTGGCGATTTCATTCGTGAGCTTAATCTTTTCGGCATTAAGTGCGGTTAGTTGAGGGTTAACGGTTTCGATCTTGGCGTTTGCTGCGTCGAGCCGCTCTTTCTCAGTCATTTGAGAAGCAATAGCCTGTGCAGTTCGAAATCGAAGCGTGCCCAAAATCGCGTATTCTCGAGACAACTCCTCGTCGCCCTCGTCCCATGCCTCAAGAGAGAAACGTCGGAACTGCCGCGACTCCCGGAACGCCTTGCTTGCACCCGGGGCGTCGCGCACTTCCGAGGCGTCTGGCGCCTGCAAAAGTCGTTCAAGTTCTTTCAACTCTGTCGATTTTTCGCCTGGCCCACAGGCCAACGCAAAGACGGCAACCAGAGCACTAATGGCCAATATTTGAAGTTTCATCATCTATTCCTTTAGCGCAATCGCTGAAGTTCTTGTTCAAGTTCACGCTTCTTCTTGGTCAGTGCTTCCACTTCCCCTTCCAATTCTGCGATTGTCTCTGGCGCCTTATGGGCGGCCTCTTCTTGCTCTTGGGCGGCTTGTCGAATTTGAGCGCTGGCGGCCAAAGCTCGAACCAATTCCACGCCGAGATCTACGCGCCTAAGGCGCTTCGCAGCAGCATCGCGGTCACCGTTCGCGGCTAGAACCTCGGCTTCCTTGAGCCATTTTTGAACCATCTCAAAATCGGCCGCAAATGCTTCAACACTCGTATCTTCCTGAATCTTGTCCAAAACGGTCTGGTATTGGGCAATCTGTTCTTGAGTATCGTTTGCGAACGCAGGCGCGCTCAGGCCTGTTAAAAAGACCATCGCAAACATCAGAAGGACGTGTTTCATAGTTTTACTCCAAATCACAAAACGTTCAGTTCTTATAACGGCTCGAATAGAGGAACGCTACTGCCGCCTGCGCCGAGTCTTCTCGGTAATTGTATTTCTGACACATTCTCTCCAACGCCTCGCGCGCCGCCTTTTCCGATGCCGCGTCGAGCTTATCGTCTTCGTGGGTCAGTTTGATGATATCTTTCAAAATCCGTGCGACGGTATCTTGCCTGTCTTCGAAGAAGTGTCTTTTCATCGATGCGAAAAGCCCTGGGAAAACCAACGGCAGTTGAACTTTCTCGCCTGGATTATCGATGGAGTACGCAGCGATCGTCGAAATCAAGCTCTCCCGGAAGGACTCTTCGTCTTCGATTTCCATTCCGAAGAGTTCTTCGACTTCCCCCAAGAACTTCTCGGAAGGCTCCTCGTACTGACCGGTACTTCGGTTCAGAACTTTCTCACCCTTGAGACGTTGCGAGACGTGATCCACATAGCGCGCAAAGAGCTCGTCGTACTGGGTGGATTCGATCAAGCCGAGTGCGTCCAAAATCTCGCGGTCGATGAGATCCAGATATCGCTCTCGAACGGTCTGAATGAAGTTATCATGACGGAAATAATCGCCATCCGGCTTCATTTGCAGGAACGGGAACACGCTCGGATCTTTGACCAGGTCTTCAAGCTCCTCAAATACCGCAAGCGGCGATAAATAGGAGAACCCCGGATTTTGGCTCGCACTGAGCATGATCATCTTCATTTCCCGAGGGCTTGCGCCGTATCGGCCTTCATAGTCGGCCGTACCCTCCCCTTCGTCGAGAAGTTCGGGAACCACTCTCAAGAGCTCACGTGACCGCTCAGGGCTTACGTAATCGGGGACCTCTCCGTGCGCGTAGAGCTCGGCCTTCTCAAGCGGTGAGAGCTGCGAAATCACATCGCGCAAGCTCTTTGGGTACAAGTCCGCCTTTGGGCGCTTTAGGCGCGTCAATACCGCCCAGAGTGCAGCCACATAGGTTGTGTGTGGCGCCACGTGGCGAATATCAGGCACAGACTTCAGGTGCTCATCATAAATCTTAGCCTCGAGCCTGTAGTCGAGAATATAAGGCACCCGAACCAGCTCCACTCTCCCTTTGAAGGAGACGTAGTCTGGCGTTTGTTTGTAGGCCTCGAGATAGTCCTCATTGGCCGTAGCGATCAGCAGGCTATCGAGATGAAGGATGCGATTATCGAGCGGAACAGTCGCTTTCTCAGAAGTACCCAGGAGGTACTTGTTGAGGTCGGGATGGCGCTTGAACATATCGTCGTAGGCAATGATCCCGCGATTCGCGTCCGGAAGGTCCCCCAACGGCTCAAGGAGCGTCAAATTTTGCAGCACCGGCGGAAGTTGAGCAGCGCTTCGGTCCATGGTGACTTGCCTTAGTCCGGCGTCGACTCGCATCTGCGGCTCCACAGTCACCAACCCCACACGATATCGGCGCGAGAAGAAGAGGCGCTCCACCTGAATATGCTTCAGAACTCGCGCAAAATCTCCGTGATAGGCGCCCATGAGCGTGTCGAATATCTGTCTGCTCGAATGACTCAGATCGCCATAAAGCAGTTGCTCCGAGACCTTTAGGCCCGAATCGATAAGCGGCGCGAGCAATTCTTCGCGTTGTTTCTGTGGAATCAGAAGCAGCGGGTGATCATTGAGTTCGCCCTTTAGACGGGCGTCAATCTGCTCAGCTTCCAGAAATGCGTAGGTCTCGAGCTGATCGGGGTCGACCGCGCGGCTCCCGCCGAATCCAATCGCCGCACCCGTGGTCTTTCGTTCGTTCGGAAAGATCCAATTGAAGCGATAGAGAGCGCCCTGATCTGTCTTCGAATACGCCTCGAGCGCGCGCATGATCGTGTCGACAAAGGTCGACTTTGCGCTCCCATTAGGCCCGTGAAGCACGATCAGCTTGTTCACGCGCCCCTGACGCACAAAAGCTTCGACTAGATTGAAGACGCGCTCTTGGACTCGATGATGTCCGATGACGGAATTGCGACCTTCGTCGAATGGCGCGTCAAACAAGTTATAGCGTTGAAACTCACCTAAAAATCCGTCGATCTGGCTCGTTCCAAAATACTCGAAACAATCCTTCGTGTACTGCGCGCTGGTCCGCGTGTGTAGCTCAGGGTGTTCGAGCACGAGCTCAAGAAAACCCGAGTAAGAGAGAATGGGTTTATCCCGTTTGAACTCTTCGCCGATCTTTTTAGCGATTGAATCCACAGAAAACTTTGTCGACATTCTCACTCCGCTTTCAAGGTGTAGGCGATTTCCGTGTCCCTATAGAACTTGCAGACATCATCATTGCAAATGGAGAAATCAGCGATCACTTTGCCCTGATGCGTTCCAGCAGTCGGCTTTACGCGTACCACGCCGCGCGCCTTGGTCTCACCGAGTTCGATGGAACTCGCGTCGAGTTCGGCACTCTCGGCGAGCAGTGCTTCACTCGAAGGAACTTTGATTTTCCAGGGGAAGTCTTTGTTGATCTTAAATCCGGGGTTCGACCGAATCACCACGGGGACTTCCACATCTTCGCCAGACTTGCCGCTGACCACGATGGGCTCAACGGTATAGAGGACGTCATTTGCTTGGGCGCTTCTCGCGGGGGCTGATTCCTTTTCGCAGGATGCCAAAAGACCCGCTGCGGCAATAACTAGAACACATATTCGACTTCGCATTTTTTCAACTCCGTGCCGTATCGACACAACATAGCATAGCGATGTGTGCTGGCCACCTTGGACACTTGTGCTACACTTCGCACCATCAAAACACGGTTATTCAATGAGTGATTCCGAAAATAAATCAGCAAACGTGCCTTTTGCCATTCCTGATGACGAAGACGAAGACGTCCTCACGAGTGTTGGAATCCCCGAAGCACGGATGACCCCGTCTCAGGGGCTTCCAATGATCACACCCGCGATGGAACCGGTCACCCCTCAAGAGTCTACTCGAAAGAGGCTTTGCTCATTGGTGGTGACGATCGAGAATCGCGAACTACGGATCGATGTAGACCATTCGCCGTTCCAGATCGGCAGCCTGCACGGAGATTTGCAGCTCGAGTCGCCTTTCATCAATGCGCTTCATGCACAATTACGGCTAAGTGCGGGTCGGTTGATGCTCGACGATATGTCGAGCTCTGGGATCTTTTTGAGAATTGCTGATGAGCTCTCCCTCGAAGATTTTGACGAGATCGTTGTGGGTCACCAGCGTTTTGTCTTCAGGAGTACTTGGGACTCAGCTCCGAGCGGTCCAGCAACCACGCCAAATCCTGGCGCCCAACCGCCGGGCTCGCCTGCACGTCTGATTCGATACTTTGCGAACGGGAATATTGCGTCAGTTTGGCAGGTAGAAGATACCTTGCAGATTGGAACACATGGATCCTACCCGATCTCCCAAGACCCGATGCTGAGCGCGAGACACGCCCAGATCGAACGTCGAGGAAACCAATACTTCATCAAGGACCTTCGAAGCGATTATGGCACATTCATCAGAATCCACGACCCTGTCGAGCTTATCGACGGTGATTGTTTCATCGTTGGGCGCGCCTATATCCGCCTTGAAAAGTAGAACTTTCCTAGTTCTAGGGGTGCTTTTACTCGCCAACGCCCTCGTGGGTTGTGGGAGTGTCAAGCCCACCTCAAACGAGCTTTTTGGGCACGCAATCGGACTCGAAGCACCAGTTTTTAAACGCCCGTTGGGTGCGCTCGAGCTCATGAAGGACGGACGCTGGGCCCTGATGTGGGCGCCGGATGCTCAAGCGGTGGACCTTGGCGCCGGTCAACTCGTTGCCCTAGGTGACCTCGACCAATCCTTCAGACATGTATTTCAGGTGGTCGAGCCCACGTCGTGGGGAGCGTTTGTGCGCCGTCTGGACACCGATCCGCTACGCCCCAAGATATCTGGAAATATTGTTCCTCTGCCGGCGCGGCTCGATCCTGCTAGCGCGGACCGCTGGAGGATTTGTCAGGGAAGTGGACCTATTACTCAGAGCCCGTGTGTTGATGCGTATCCAGACGGCACCTTGTTCCGAGTTTTTACCCCGGAACTTAGTGGATTTGCCAAGCCGAGTGCGGTCTTTAGGGCCGGTGATCCACTCTCATTTCGAGGCACTATCGCCGCGGATTGGATCGCTCTTCCTGCCGGGTTTGTACCAGCGTTTAGAGAATCAAGAGTGGCCAGTGATGGTTGCGATCTGACGAGGGCAAACCTCGATGTCGTGCCTTTTGAAGTGCCCAACACACTGACCCCACTAAAAGTTGAAGAGCTGGCCTTTGAGGCCGGCGTGGATGCGCTTTTAAAGTGTGAATCGGGAAAAGTGGTCGCCCACATCCCTTTCATCCTCAGAGCGTCTCTCTATGATGAACAAAGCACCCGTCGCTCCCCTCCCTATCTTGCAGCTCAACCCCTGAGCGCGCCAGACATCTACGTTCGAGAGGTCGCAGAGCTCGCGGCTGCACTCGGTGCTGGGGACCATCAAGTCGCGACCTTTATCTTGGGAACCTTAGACACCAAACTTAACGAAATCCTTGAACGTGGAGCGGAGATCCCGGCATCGGTACGAGATATTGACCTCGCACTTTTTCTCTCGGATTCAGCCACTCAGGGCGCATGGAATCCCGAGCAAAGCGTAGGGTGGACACTGGCGCACTCAAGAATTCACGGATGGCTGGACAATACGGGAGAAGCAACACGCCTATGGATGAAGATTCCGGAGATGATTAAGGCCGGCGACCAGCCAAGCTCAATGGGCTGGGTTCTCTGGACGGAATTTCTGAACACCGAACAAAAGGGAACGCACGGATCCAGAGAAAATTTGGCGCTCAGTGCGTCCAAGATTGGCGCAGATTGGGAAATGGCTATGGCGGTCTACATCGGACTGACCAAGGACCCAGCAATCCTTGACCAGACTCAGTCCTCCTTTAGCGATAGAGAGCGTTGGAAGGCTGCCGTTCCGGATGCCAAGCAAAGCCGAGCTCTCGATGTCTACGGCCGGAGTTTTTCGGGGGCGACTGCTGAAAAGCTAGGGCGAGTGGGCTACTCCGCGTGGCGAGTCCCGTTTGAAACGCCTGATAGTCTCGCTGGTGCTTTGATGGCTAGAAAGTTTGGCCAAGAAGTAGACCTCTCCAGGTTCTTTGAAGTTGGACTTAAAGTTGAGTGTGAAGAAATTGGCCGACTCCAAGCACTAGCGCTCCACAAAGAGAGTACCGACGATCAGTCATTCTGGCTTGTTTCCGATGCTTTACCGGCTGCATGTTCATCCGATACTCGAATTCTAGAAATGAGTCCGCCCGATGAGGATGCCAGGGTGTTTTATTCCATCTTGATGCGCCTCGTTCAGGAAGGAAAAATCAAGGTCGAGAGCTACGCAACGCTCGTCGACTTCGCCAAAACCCCCGGAGAAGTTTGCGAACAATGGACTTTGGCAGACGCGTTTAGGTTCGCTGCGGACGGGGAGTTTCAAGACGCCACAGACTCGCTTGGGCTCTACCAGCAGTGTTCTACGCGTTCCCTGGAGGATGCTGCAACGCAGCTGCGTCTCCTCGTGGATTTCATGCAAACCCTGCGACTGACCGTGATGGGAGATTCAAAGCTGACCTCGGCTGTGCAGGCCGTTTTGGGCCAAGACGCTTACGAAGGATGCGTCGGGAAGAAGCCTTTGGAGTACGACCTTCAAGCGTTGATCCCCACGGAAGTGCAAACACTCGTTCCTTCGACCTCGATTAAGGCTAAGGGTGAGATTCTTCAGGATGCCGCAACCATGCTCGCTGAGGCAGGGGGCGAATTGGAATCGCTCCGAGCCCAACTCGGTAGCCCTTATGAAGACGAGCAATTGAAGGCATTGGACGCCTTAGAGAAGACCTTTGCGAACCTCGGCCATCAATCGGGCATTGCTCGTGTGCGGTTTCTTCAGGCCCATGGGGACAAGACTTCACTGAGGAAACTCAGTGCGGCAGAGCGTGAACAACTCGATGCGATACGCACCAAAGGCTTTGAGCAGGCGGATGAAACACTTCCGATGAATCAGGTGTTATGTACTTTGCCTCAGAGTAAACGGGACGGTCCTCCGATACTTGAATAGGAGGCTTTACTAGATGTTCTTGGGACTTTAGACTTCGCGGCAGCGTTGGATCAGACCAGAGAAGAATCGAATGATTGGGACATCCGTCGACCGATATAAAATCGTCGAGGAACTCGGCCATGGTGGGATGTCCGTGGTTTATCGAGGAGTGGACTCATCTCTTGAGCGAGATGTAGCCGTCAAAGTCCTCCATAATCACCTCGCCAAACGAGCCGAAAGTCGCCAACGATTTCATCGAGAAGCCAAGGCAATCGCGCGCCTCAAGCACCCTAACATTCTTTCGATTTACGATTATTCAAGCGCAGATGCTGAACAATCCTATATCGTGATGGAGTACATTGAGGGCGTAAATCTTAGAGAATTTTTGGGGCAACACATCAAAGCTGCTCCGGAAGCCTCAGCACTTGTCGGACTGGCCCTCGCACGTGCCCTGCAGTGCGCCCATCAACATGGGATCATCCATCGTGATTTGAAGCCTGAGAACGTCATGGTGTCGAAGCATGGTGAACTCAAGTTGATGGACTTTGGAATTGCCCACGTCATCGATGCCGAGACGATGACACAGACCGGCAGTCTGCTCGGGAGTCCGGCGCACATGGCCCCGGAGATGATCGAGGGTGAGAAAGCTGATGAACGCGCGGATATTTTTGCCTTAGGAACCGTGCTCTATTGGCTGGTCTCGGGCACCCTCCCCTACGACGGTGCCAACACCCCTCAGGTTCTCAAAAAGGTCCTTGCCGGGGAGCACGAGCGAATTTCGGAGCGAGAGCCGAAAACCGGGGCACAACTTGCTGCGATTATTGAACGGTGCATGGCCCATGAGCCGCAAAATCGGTACTCCAAGATCGATGAGGTCATTCGCGTCCTGACGAGTTTTTTGGAAGAGTCGGGAATCGAAGATCCCGATACCGAACTGCGGCGTTATCTGAAATCTCCGGAGAAGTGGACCGAAGAGTTTGTCACGCTGCTCATGCCACGGCTCTTGACCCTTGGAAAGGACGCGATTGAGAACTCAGATTTTCTCAAAGCCTTAGGCTATTTGAATCGCATTCTCGCCTATGAACCCGACAATGAAGAGGTCCAGAGGCTGATTGAAAGAATCAGCCGGAGATTTAGTGCCCGAGGCACGATGATAGCCCTCGCACTTTTGGTTTTTGCGACCCTTACAGTCGGCCTGATCGTGATGTGGATCAATTCGGCTCCTTCACCCGAGCCCACGCCGACTGAAGTTGTCGTAAGCACCCCATCTGAGCCCAAAACGGTTGAACCAGAGCCAATCGAGCCCGAAGAAGACGTTTTGGCTGATACTGCCGAAATCGCCAGTCGGTACGCCAAGGACGTGGCGGAGCATGCCATAATCATCACCAATGCACCCCGGCCTGTCACCGTTCGGCCTATCGTCGAGCCCGTGGTTCTCACGCAGAATCCAACCGTGATTGAGGAGCCCCCCGAAGAGATTGAAGAGGTCGATAAAACGTTTCTCTATCAGTTTAGAGTCTCGCCGCCAGCAGCCGAGCTAAGCGTCCTTGGACGAACCTTCTCATCAATCGAAGCCGCTAGAGGCATCGAGTTGCCGGAGGGAAAACACCTGGTATCCGTGAGCTCCCGAGGCTGCAAGGGTTTCCGCGAAGTTTACGACGTCTCGGGGCCTCAAAGCGGTCGAGAAGACATCGTGTTGGAATGGGAAGATGGGGTGGTCAATGTCTCGGCCGACGTTGACGCTGTGATTTTTCTTGGGGACGACACCCGAAATGTATCTCGCAAAGTGCTCGCGAGAAAATCGACCACTTTCAGATTTCCCTTTGGCAATGCTGACCAAGACAACCTCCAAAGGGTCGCCTTTCACATCGCGCCAGCCAGTGATATGACTCGTCGAAAGACGTATTCGGTTACTCTACGCCCCGGCACGACCGAAACGCTCAACGTGGCATTTGGTCAAAATCGATGAGATTCCTTGTCATATTCGCCCTCTTTTTCTCGCTCAGCGTGAATGCTCAAGAGGCGCCCGAGACCGCGATTACTCCTGAGGAGCGCCTTGAGCTCGCACAAGTTGCGTTTCGGACCGGCGATTTTAATCAGATCCGCTCCTATATCGAGCCTCTGCTTGTTCCCGAGCCAACCATCGAATCGCGGGAAGCTAGGATTGAAGCGCGACAGCTCTTAGGCGTGGCCTATTTTTACGAGGCCCAAGAGGCAACTACTCCGCTACAAAAAGAAGAGCTCGTCGTAGCCGCAAAGTACCAGTTTTTGGAACTCTTACGCGAAAGTCCAGACCATCAGCTCGACCAGATGCTCTACCCCGCGAGCGTGGCAGAGTTGTTCGAAAGAGTACGTGCGGAAAATAAGGCTGAACTCGACAATTTACGCCCTAATACCGACGGGCAGACTCAAGAGACGTCCGTACAGACCTTCTACGTTGAGAGACGTGTTGAGTCCCGCAATTTTGCCCTGAATTTTGCGCCATTTGGCCTCGGCCAGTGGCAAAACAATCAGGAGGTAAAGGCCACGTTTTTTGGAGTGACACAGGCACTGGCACTCGGCCTCAACATCACGAGCTACATCATCATCGAGAGTCTACGAGGCGAAGATGGGTACTACAATCCCGGGCCGGACCGCAGAAGTGGTGACTTTCAGGATGCTTTGGCCTGGCGCAATGTCATGTACGGGTCAGCGATTACATTCGTAACCCTCTGGGCCGCTTCGATTATAGACGGAGTCATAAACTTCGAGGAAACCGACATCACGATCCGAGCGCTTGATGCCCCTCCTCCTGAATTACTTCCGCCCCGTGAAGGGTCTAGTCTTTGGACAGGGGCTCCTATAGGATGGGAGCTTGTTTTTCCTTTCTGATGTATTGATTGTCCATGCCATATCTCGAATACGCCGGAAACAAATTCTTCATCACTAAACGCCTCACATCGATAGGGGCGTCACGAGATGCGGATGTTTGTCTCAAGGGCAGCGACTCTGCCGATACACATGCGCTCTTAAGCTTTGACGGCAAAGAGTTCATCCTCCAAACCACGGATCGAAAGCTCGACTTTTCGCTAAACGGAAAGTCCAAACGAAAGGCCACGCTCGCTCATGACGATCAGATCGAGATCGGTGGCGATTCTTTGCGTTTCATCATACTGGCGAAGCCTCAGCCCAGCGCGCCGAGCGTCAACCCAGACGAGATGGTGCTCAAGGGCTTTCAAACCCTGCATAGGCTCTCAGAGAAGCTTCTTTCGAACTACGATCTACCCGAACTCCTCGACACTTTGATGGACTCGGTGGTGGAGCTCACGCATGCGCAAAAGGGCTTTTTGATTCTGGTGGATGGGGAAGACTTCAATATCGCTGTGGCACGAAATGTGGACCGGCAGACTATTCTCGACGCCGAAAATCAGCTTTCGGACTCGATCGTCGAAAAAGCGATTGCCTCCAAGAAGCCGATTATCGTCAGCGATGCTATCAACGACGAAGAGTTCAACTCGTCGCTAAGCGTTATCAACCTCAATCTCTCAAGTGTTTTGTGCGTGCCGCTGATGGATAAGGGCACGTTGATCGGCGTGATCTACGTGGGGAATGACAGCATCGCTCAGCTCTTCACTCAGCGAGACCTGGACATGCTCGTGGCCTTTGCTGGTCAGGCAAGTCTGATTGTGGCCAACGCCATGTTGGTCAACAATCTACGGTTGAATAACCGGTCTCTTTCTCAACAACTTCATGAGAAAAGATTCGGAAGTATCATCGGTGCCTGTGACGCTATGAAATCGGTTTTCCGAACCGTGGAGAAAGTTGCTCCCACGAGCGTGAACGTCTTGGTTCTGGGAGAAACCGGTACCGGCAAAGAATTGATCGCTCACGAAATCCATCAACGCAGCGGTCGGTCGGCTGGGCCTTTCGTAACCATCAACTGCGGAGCCATTCCGGAGTCTCTCTTGGAGAGCGAGCTTTTTGGACACGTCAAAGGCGCATTTACAGGTGCACACGCTACCCGTGAAGGAAAGTTTCAGTCGGCTCATAAAGGGACAATTTTCCTCGACGAAATCGGGGAAATGCCCCTCAATCTTCAGGTAAAACTTCTGCGGGTTCTTCAAGAACGTACCATCACGAAGGTAGGCTCAAGCCAATCCGAAGTCGTGGACATCCGCGTCATCGCAGCCACAAACCGAGACCTTGAAGAAGCGGTTGAGAAGAACGAGTTCCGCGAGGATCTCTTTTATCGGCTCAACGTGGTGATGCTTCGTCTTCCACCGCTCCGAGAGCGAGCTGGAGACGTAGTTCTAATCGCGAGATATCTCGTCCAAGAGATTTGCCGTGAAATGAATGTCGGGGTTAAGGATTTCGCTCCGGACGCAATACTCGCTATGCAGAAGTACCCCTGGCCGGGAAATATCCGACAGCTTGAGAACCGGCTGAAGAAGGCCGTTGTCCTGTCTGACCGTTCGATGTTGAGCGCAGAAGATCTCGACCTTCCCCCGGAAATGCTCACGGATGTGGTTCCTCTCTCGGACGCAAAGGAAGCTTTTGCTCTTCGGTATATTCTGGAGGTACTTGAGCGCAACAACGGGAATCGAACTCAGACGGCGAGAGACCTCGACGTCGATCCAAGGACGATTTTTCGCTATTTGGAAAAAGACACCGAGAATTGATCGGAAAAATTTGTCAGTGTTTGCGCTCTAAAGATGATCCCGAAGTTGACCAACCACCTATGAAACCTGCCTTTGACAAGCGTGAGTCACGACTGGCACGTACAATGCACCTTGGGAGTGTGCATTCGGCAGCGATAGTAGTTTCGTGTGCCGTCTTCTTAAGTGGTTGTCTTATGAGTCCACCGATTGAGCCCGTTCCACCGGAGATCAACCAACCGCCGTATATCGATCCCGACCGTATCTTACCTGGCGAAGAAATCATCACAGTGACCTCCGGTGAGGAGATCACTCTTGAGGCGAGTCAGCTTTTCGACCCCAATGCGGAACCGTTTTTGTTCTACGCGTGGATTGCGGAAGGTGGATGGCTCGCTCAGAACGCTCGTACGTCGCTTTCCGCGGATCAGGGAGACCTGCATCGCGATTTGTACTACCGATTCGATGGCATCTCGCTTCAGTTCAACCCTTGCAACCCGAACGTGCGCGACAAATCCAGCGAAACGATTTTTCTCTACGTCTCAGATCGCTCCTTTGTGGAGGTCACAAACACGACCGTCACACTCGAAGAAGGGGCCTATCTTGAAGTTTGGGCGTGGGTCTTTCAGATACAACCAGGAGCGTGTACGCAATGATTCGTCTTGCTAAATTGCTCCTCTTATTTGGGCTCTCTGGATTTGCGGTCTCGTGTACCGCCACGGGCGTCGATTCCGTCGGCGCCTCCTGCGCCTCTGACTCCGATTGCGAGTCCGACCTCGTGTGTCGCCAAGCCTTTTGCGCGCTGGCCGAGACCAAGACCTTCGACCTAGGGTTTCGCTTGATTCCATCAAACGACTCACCTCTTCAACCCCAAACCTTGCCGACAAGCCCTGTTACTAATGATGAGCCAGTTTCCATTGCGTTGACTCCAAGTGTGAGAGCATCGGGACGCGTGCTCTTCGTTAATGACCAAAACCAAGTGCGTTCTGACGGTCCCCTTGGGATCCTCTCGTTCAGAAAAACCTCTGGAATCTCTACACCTTCAAAACAGGTCCGGCTCGACTCCGATAGTCGTTATGATGTGTTGCTACTACCCGGCACCTATCAAGTTAACTTCGTGCCGGACGACCCGCAGACTCCACCTAGAACTTGGAGAGATCTCGAACTCTCACTGGACACAGATCCTCAACTAACTGTTCCAGCCAGGCAGATTACCGTTTCCGGAACCATTTTGGATGCTGGGCTTCCATTGAGGTCCGCGGGACTTGCGACCGCTTCGGTCGTGGCCGTGGCGGAGGACGGAACTGCGTCCACCAGCGACAGCACGGACGATTCCGGTAACTTTCAGATCCAGATTACTCCCGCAGAAAAAACCTATGGGTTGCGCGTCAGTACCACTGAGAACGTCGGGACAACGATCGATATCGAACGGGCACTCGAATGCGATATCTCACGGTGCAGAAATCTCCTTGGGGCGGACGACCAATTCCTAGTTCAGTTGGAATCTCTTCTCGGTGAGAGAATCGCCACCCAGATCGAGTTAGTGGGCGACCTCGAAGATTTACGAGGGGCAACACTTGAACTCCAGGCCGACTTCTCATGGGGAAGCATCAACCAACGCGTTCAAGTGACCAACTCGGCGAGGCTGGAGTTTCTGCTTCCTCTCGGCAGTTGGCAGGCAACCCTGAGACCCACACAGGATTCGGGGCTATCGGCTCTTGAATCTCTTATCGACGTCTCCCCAGATAGTGCAATTCATGACCTGGAGCCGAATCCCCGGATAGGGGCCCAGCTTCGGCTTGTCTCGTCTGAGATGCCACTTGCCGGTGCGCGAGTCGAAGTCAGGAAGACTCAAAACGAGGCAGAATCCATCGTGCTTACGACCGATGATAATGGGGAGCTTGAGTTATTGCTTGATGAGGCGTCCAACTATCGAATTCTCGTGACTCCAGGCACCTCCGACCTCCCCCGTTCTCTCCTTGTCGCGTCCAGCGCAGAGCTCGAGGCTGCTACGGAGATCGAAGTACCTCTAGGGGCTGCTATATGGGGTTACGTGCTTGAGGCGCCCTCGTCCGATAATGATTGGGTGGGTTCAGCAGACGTCACGGTTCAAGCCACTCAGGAGCTCTCTGGAGAACAGCTCACCGTCGGAGAGGCAAACACGCGAGCCGATGGCTACTTCCGCATGCTCGTTCCTGCGGCGCCTATCACTCTTCGCTGACGTCGCCCCTGAGATTTCGGCGGGTGATATTGAGCATGTCCCACGTTTCTGGATGAGACGTTCTACATTTTACGGTCCACTCTCGGCGTTTCTCTTCCCACTTCGCCTCGAGCTTCTGAAGCTTTCCAGCTTCGCGGATCAGGGACTCGGCCTGCGTGAGACAACTTTCCCCTTCGCTCAGAGATAGAACTTTGTCGCCGGTGATAGGGTCCCAAACATCGCCCGTTTTAATCCCGTTGTACGCGCCGATAAACATCGGAACGACGAGGAAAAGCATGAGCCCGAGAAGTATGAAAATTCCTACTTTTCGGATACGAGCATAAGGATTTGGAGGACCAGCGTTCATGGCCATGGCCTACATTCTCTTTGATTGCCGTGCAACGACAAAAGACCGACACCTGTGAGACAGAGCGGTCTTTGTCGGTTTTTTGCTGCACGAGGGACTTGTGCGTCGGTTGGACGACTCAGCAAAAATTCTAAACTTGTTTGGGAGCTATTAGTTAAACGATAACTTTAATTTCGAGGTTCAAGGCTTAGGTGAAGGTCTTCAACGCCGGGAACGTCTTTCATCCGTTCACGCGCCATTTTCCACGCTTGTTCGAGAACCCAACTAATTGAACGGTCTTGGCGCTCAGCCTCAATGCGAGCGTCTTCAAGAAGATCTTCGGAAAAATAGAGAGTAAGTTTCTTTTTTGCTGCCATCGTGTTTCCTTCCGTGGAGATTGATGTGAGCTGTAGTTCTTTGTCCTACATGTAGGTATAAGATAGCCAGCCCCAATCGGCGGTCAAAAAATAAGGCGCTATTTTCTACAAATTACTTTAAGGCCAGTCGTTAAGTGAATGAAAATACGACACAAAGCAGTGTCTCGGGAATTCGCAAAATTCAAGAGATTCTGGAAATCATAGAGATCAACACTGATCTCGAATCGAATCTGAACAACGATCCGGTTGGGCTTGTATGGGAACTTCCTGAGTCTGAGAGGGAGCTCGGTGGATTGATTGCCAGTGGTCTTGCCTACGGGCGAGTAGATGTGTTGCGAAAAGCCATCGAAGACGTCTTTGAGCGCCTTGAATGGCGGCCTCTTGCGCTTGCAAGTGCGGAACCTGACGAGATTGCGAAAAGACTCCAGGGATTTGTGTACCGGATGACCAAAGGCGACGATTTGGCGGACCTGATCGTTGGAGCTTCTCGGGTGATCGCAGAGACGGGGTCGCTGGAAGACGCATACCTAGAGGGTGAGGGGCTGACCCATCTGGAGCGCGCTTCAGCCTTCGTCAACCGCGTAAGAAGTGCGAGGATCCGTGAGAATTTAGGTCGAGGATTTGCCTATCTTATGCCGGACCCGGCGTTAGGAAGTACCACGAAGCGGCTTCATCTCTATCTTCGTTGGATGGTCCGCCCTGCCCCGCCCGTAGACTTTGGACTTTGGACACGAGTTTCTCCCGCTTCGCTGATCATCCCCGTGGACACCCATATCGCTCAATTCGCTCGCCATCTTGGTTTGACGAATCGCAAGAGCAATGACCTTAAAACCGCGCTCGAAATCACAGAGTCTCTGAGCAAAATGGACCCAGTTGACCCATTGCGCTTCGACTTTCCCCTCTGTCATCTGGCCATTTCTTCGAAGTGCATTCACCGTTTTGACCCACCGCGCTGCGAGGTCTGTCCGGCAAAGAGCGTGTGCTCGGTTTACTCGACCGTTTGATACGGGTTGTACGTGACCGACTCAAATCGCAGGATATCAACACCGACGATGACTTCCGACGTAAAGAGAGTCAGAAGCACCACCACCAGGTAAGAAAGTGCAAAGATAGCACCGATTTCCTTCCACGTTCGGCCCTTTGAAATCACTGCCACAAAAGTCAGGGTAAGGAAGAACGCAATCGCCATGGTCCAAAAGAGCAGAAAAGGCTGAACCGTGGTGATGATTGCTAGAGGTTGAGTCCATCGTTCCATTAGGGCGCGTCCTGGCGAAAAATCAGGGTGAGATTGATGAAATTGACCAGGAAATGGGCCAGAATCACAGCGACTAAATTCTCAGTCCACAGCCACATCCCACCGAGTACAAAACCCATGACGAGGGCCATGATGGTCCAGGGAAGGAACCGTTTTGCATCCGGTCCGATATGAATCAAACCGAAAATTGTTGAGGCAACAAGCAGTGCCGGGAGAGCACCGAGCCACTCATTGAGACCGTTTTGCAGGAACCCCCGGAAAAACGCCTCCTCTCCAAGCGAGCTTAAACCCGCGAGTATCAGCGCCTTCTGAGCATTGCCAGGCCCCAGAATCTCTCGGAAACCTTGGGTGAGCTCTCGTGCCCATGAAAACACATGGTCGAGAACTCGGCTCAACCCCACGGTACCTAGCCCAACCGCGAGCCCTAACCCCAAGTCACGTCCCCAATTTACACGGGTGAATCCGAAAAGATCGAGTTCGAAAAACCACGCTCCTAGCGCGGCCACCAAGAACATCACCCCGTAAAAATAGAACGCAACCTTCGTCATTCTTCTTCTTCAGGCAGGCCATCAAGACCTACACCAGCATCGCGAAGCCACTGGTCTGCGAGTTTCTCAAGCTCAGGTTTACGATGAATTCCCTGAAACTTTAGTGAGTATCCCAGATACTCATACACTCTCCAATCCTCGTGAGTCACGAGCACGCGATCGGATTCGAAGAATTCTTCAAGTTGCAGGTCCAAGAAGTCTAGAACCACGCTCCAGGCTTCAGCTTCATCGACTTCGGCCTTGTGCTCGACTTCGAATTCGAGCGCTCCCGCAATCTCAAACCGAAAGCTTTCGTCGGTCGCAGCCAATACAACTCTGACCAACGCGTACTCTTCGGTGATATCCAAAACGGCGGCCATAGCCTCTCCGGGCCGTAAATAGGCGCCATACTTCGCGATTAAGGCTTCATTGATCTTTCTGCCATTTTCTTTGGTGCTATCTGACATACATCACCTTTGTTCAACTTGTGACAATTGCGCCACACCCGTATAATCGGCGCACTCTACAACGAGGCAGAGCAAATTGAGCGGTTCAGTACCACAGAGTCTTGGGGCCTACCAACTCAAGGGAAAGTTGGCTGTCGGCGGACAATCGGAAGTTTGGCTTGCGGTGCGCCGCGGTCCAGGAGGGTTTCGCCGCCGATGTGCACTCAAGCTCGTACTACCTCCAACTTCCCTTGACGACGTTGCGCGTAAGAACTTCTTCGCGGAAGCTCGACTTATGGCGCAGTTTGACCACCCAAATTTGGTCGCTGTCACGGATTTAGGAGAAGACCAAGATCACGAGATTCTCTATTCGGTCATGCCCTACGTCTCAGGACGGTCCCTCGCTTCGGTGCTACGTGAGGTGGACGGCGCTTTTGATGTCCCTGGCCTACTCTGGCTCGGCTCGCGAGTGCTTTTCGCGCTCAACTACGCGCATCATATGAGAGACGAAAAAGGCCGTCTTCTCAACGTCATCCATCGAGATATTTCTCCGGAAAATATACTCATCTCGTTTGATGGGCAGGTTCGACTGGTCGACTTTGGGATTGCACTCTCAAGCATCAATCCCAGAAGCACTCGAATGCACGTGGTGAAAGGCAAGCTCGAGTACCTTTCGCCAGAACAAGCGAGCGCCTCGCCTCATATTGATGTGACCACGGATATCTACTCAGCAGGTCTTGTGTTCTACTCGGTACTCACCGGAATCAACCCGCTGGCCGGTGACCCAGATACGGCACTACAAAGGGCGCGAAGGCCAAGGATCCAACGGCTTGGGGAACTGGTCGATGTGCCGCCGGAGCTCGACCAACTTGTCCATCAAATGCTCGACGTCAACCCAGGGGCTCGGCCCAAAGATGCGGGTTCGTTGGCTCAAGTGTTCATCGAACTTTTAAGGCGCATTGCCCCGGGCTACGAGGAGCCCCATTTCGCCGCACGTTGCTCAGAGATTCTTCAGAGTTACTGGGAGGGTGAGCGTGAGTTCTTGATGGACCATCTCGCCGAGGGCACGCAGGTCATCGACACCCGAGCCTATACGGATCGCGATACGACTCCGGTTGCAGAGCCAATGCCCAAGCCGTTGAGACGCAAAACGATTCCCGCCAACGTCGAGCCTATCGCTCCTCAAAAGAAAGATGATGGTCTGGCGGATATCTTTCGAGAACTCGAAGAAATTTACGAAGACTAGATTTCAGTCGTCGGCCATCAGGCCGTGTTTCTTCAGCAACCGGTAGAGATGGCGCCGGTCGATCTGGGCATCTCTGGCTGTCGCCGAGACATTCTGCTTGTTTCGTTCAAGAAGGTTTTCCAGATAAATACGCTCAAACTTATCTACCAAAGTGTCTTTGGCGTCCCTGAACGCGATGGGTTCACCTTCTGAATCCTCGATCTCGGTCCCGACCGTCACCAGCCGTCCATTGGCACTCAGACCAAGGGTTTGCTGGGGCTCCGCCGGTAGCGCCACTGATTCGGTTCTGGGTTGTTGCGACGGAAACCCTGCAAAGTTGAGTTCCTTGCGGAGGTATTCGGCGGTAATGGCACCGCCTCTACACATCGCTACAGCCTTTTCGATGACGTTTCTAAGCTGACGGATGTTTCCGGGCCACGCGTACGCCTGGAGCGTTCTCAGTGCGTCCTCAGTCATCAACGGGCGCGCATTTTCCTCCCCAGCGAGGATATTGAGGAAGTGATCCGCCAAAAGCGGGATGTCCTCTGGACGGTCTCTCAGCGGAGGAAGGTTAAAACGGACTTTTGCCAGTCGGTAGTAAAGATCTTGGCGAAACTTTCGCTCTTTGACCAAGTCTTCCAGATCTCGGTTGGTTGCCGCGACCACCCTGACGTCCACGGTAAAACTGGATTCCCCACCAACACGGCGCACATCACCGGTTTCGAGGACCCTTAGGAACTTGGCCTGGAACTCGATATCCATCTCGCCGAGCTCGTCGAAGAAGATGGTTCCTCCATCAGCCCTCTCAAAAACACCCCGATGACGTTGAGAAGCGCCAGAAAACGCCCCCTTTTCGTGCCCGAACAACTCGCTTTCAAGAAGCGTGGGCGGAAAAGCCGAACAGTCGAAGACTACAAACGGTTTGGAGGCTCGCGAACTATGCTCGTGAATTGCAGCCGCAATCAGTTCTTTTCCTGAACCTGTCTCGCCTTCAATAACGACGCTCAAATCCGAAGGAGCCACCCGATCAAGGATACTAAAGATTTCTCGCAGAGCCTGACTCTGCCCGATGATGCTGCCGTATCGCGTGCGGTCCGTGACAGGAACGGCAATCTGCTCTGTGGTGACACTAAAGGCCACGAGAGAACGACCAACCTGAAACCCATCGCCCGGAGCCAGCTCAACGGACTTGATCCGTTCTCCGTCAAAAAATGTGCCGTTGGTGCTATCGAGGTCGATGAGCTCGAAGTGGTCACCTTTGCGCCGGATCTCCGCGTGCATGCGCGAAACAGTTGGGTCCGTCATCACGAGATCGCAAAGCGGGTCAGCCCCGAGACGAATCACTGGCTTTTCGAAAGTCTCGGTCTTTCCTTTGTCTGAGCCAGTTTGGACCTCAAGTTGGACCTTGTGGAGGGGAAAGCCCTCAGAAAGAGGGTGCCCCTCAACCTCGACCGTCGGTCGCTGAAACTCCACGGTCTTTCTCGGGCCCCCAATCTTTGGCATCGATTCCTTGGTCATTCCTTAACCTGCCACAACTCATGCAAACGCTTCGACCAATCTCCGGCTCCGTATCCCGAAATGATGCGGGAGTCCGATGCGTACTCCAATTTCAAAATGAGCCCGTCACCATTCCATGCTTCCTCGATTTTATCAATCCATTCCACGACGGTGATGGCGTCCTCTTCAAGATCCCAATAACCGATGGACTCAAGGTCCTCGGCGTTCTCTAGGCGGTATAGGTCCAGATGGTTGACTTTTGGGTTGGTTTGATACTGGTTGATGAGCGTATACGTAGGGCTCTGAACATCTTGGAGTCCAAAGGATTGCAGCACCCCACGCACCAGAGTGGTCTTGCCAGCTCCGAGTTGCCCGACGAGACCGATCCAGTCACCAGCCTTCAAAACGCTGCCCACGCGGGCGCCGAAATCTTCGGTGGCCTTCTCCCCCGCTAATGACGTTTGGCCCAGGAGGTTCAAGCTCTCCAACATTCAGTGGAAACCTGGACGTTTGTCGGTTCGAGAGGTGCTCGGTTCGGCACGGATACCAAAGATTTTGTCGTCGGCGCAATAGAACGTCCCGTCCTCGGAGTTCAAAACGATGTAGCCGTCCTTAAAACCCACCTCGGTAACCTTCGCCACTGTGAGCACGTTTTCCGACCCAGAAAGCAAGACATTCGCCTTGTCCGCAAGCGTGTAGATGTCCTCTTTTCGCTCGGCCTGCAGTTCGTGAGTGAGAATATGTCTAAGCAAATCAGGAGTCATGTGACGCTCATTGAACGAGTAGTGGGAATTCGACACCGCGATTCAAACCGCCGTGCTCAGGGAACGTCATACTTCGGAATCTAGACGTCAAGCAATCCGCGACCGGACGATCTCTGAATGCTGCTTCTTTAATCTTTACGCCACCGGTGGTTCCCGTAGGACGAATGAAGAACTGGACGGTCACGCCTTTGAAACGCGGATCCGACTGGATCTCCTTGATCACGCAGGAGCGCAATGCACCGAAGTTGGCCAAGATCACGTCATTGACGTCTTGATCCGTCAGGATGTGGTCGCTCCCACCATCGGCCGCCAAATCAAGCGTCTGCGCTTCGGTACCATCCTCAGCACGGGTCGGACGTTTGGCGCCGGTGCGTGCCGGGCGCTTACGCTTGGTAGCGCGCCCCTTTAGAGCCTTTTGAATCTCTTCCTCGCTCGCTTGCGGGTTGAAAAGGCTATTGAGCAGATTGGTATCCACGGCGAGGGTTTGGAAGTCCTTAGGTGGAGGCATGAATTTATAGTCGAGTTGGGCGAAAGCGCGATCCATTGGAAGCGGCACCGGGTCGGGTTGCAATGCATAGAGCACAGCCATGGTTCCGAGCGTTGCCAGGCCGGCAATGATCGACACGACAAGGCCAAACACACCGCCTTTCTTGACCTTTCTTTCGAATTCAGCCCGCTGCTGAGCCTCGATTCTACGTCGTTCTTCGCGAACTGGAATGTAGCGCTGCACCTCAGCTTTGAATCGCTCCATTTCGCCGAGCGCAATGCGCTTCTGGGTCACGCGATCGAGTACCAGGGAGAATTCGTCGATCTCGTCTTTGTGCAGTTGCTCCAAGACCATCTCAGGTGAGAAAGGACCGTAGTCCAATCCGCCCTTCTGGACCAAATAGCGTTCGTTGGCGGCGTCCGATGGTTCAGCGCCGAGACCGGCCAGCTCAGGAATATCAAAAATATCGGATTCGGAAGTCGCGTCTTGCACCGCGGGTTCAACCGGAAGGCCGCCGGTTAGAGGGGGCCCCGTCAGTTGAATTCCTTCCGCTTCGCAAATTTGCTTCAAAGCGTCACGGTAAGCGCCCGCGCTCCGGGGACGACCGGCGAGGTCCTCACCGAGAGCCTTCATCACCAATTGTGTGAGCTTCGGTGGGTATGTCGAAAGCACCGAAACGACTTGAACTTTGGCTTCGTCGCGGTCTGCAGGCAAGCCCTTTGGAGAGAGCATCTCTGCGGTGAGCATGCCAAGGCTGTAGAGGTCGGCCGAGTCGTTCGCCACTTCCGGGTTCTCGGCAACTTCGGGGGCCACGTAGATTGAGTCCACATATGGCCCTTCGCCTTGCTCAAAGAGCATGTCTGCAGCTAATTTACCGAAGGCAAGGTTGCCGACTCGAATCACGCCGCGCCGGTCGAGGTACACGTTATAAGGGGTCAAAACGTAGTGAGCCGTGCGCTTCTCGTGCACGGCATCTAGCGCGTTCGCGATATGCGCGATGACCGTAAAGGTGTCGCGCAAGCTGATGACACCGCCCTCTTCCCTTCTCTTCGAGATCAATGAGGAGAGTGTGGCGCCCTTGACGAACTCCATTGCGACGAAAGCCTCGCCGCTCGGAGTCCTACCCATTCCGAGAATAGCCGTGAGATTCTTATGAGAGATCGAAGACGCGAGCCGAACCTCTTCGTACATCTCATCAAACTTTGGCTTTGCCGGCGGTGGCATGGCCAAAACCTTGATCACGACCTCTTCAGAGTTGCTCTTATCTAAGCACAGATACGAGATACCGCCGCCAGACGCCCCAAGATATCGCTGGACCTCGAATCGACCGCCGACCACATCCCCGGTCGCAAGTGCTGTACTTGAATGTTGGGTCGGGAGTTCTCGAGCGCCAAACACGCCGGGTGCGGTGCGTTGCAAGGCACGTCCGGGAGATTGTTTAACGCCAGACGGAATTTCTTCTGAATCGCTCATGGGCTCTAACCTAGAGGGGGAGATCTACAAACCAGCGGCCATCCTGCCACACCATCACGACTTCGCCATTGCGCCCGTCATGGTACTCCAACTTCATCACGATGCTCTGGCCCGCTTTAGGCTCAGCGTCGATGGGGTCGTGTTCAATTTTGCGAACATCATAAGGCGTATCAGCACCCGCAACCACAAGGGCTTCGTGCTCTTGAAGGGCTTCCTCTTCAGGCAAATCTAGGCCTTCAAGCGCCTTGGCGAGCACCGCGCGGTCCTCCGGAAGTATCCGTTGATACGCGAGGTCAACGTCACCTCGGAACATGTCCATGAGGTAGGCCTCGAATGCGCCCTTGGGACCCGGGTCTGACCAAGGATCCTCTGAGGCACATCCGACCAAAGCGCCCGACAAAATCAATGAAATTAAGAGTTGTTTCACAGTGGAAGAGTAACGTTCATTACAAGTAAGCGTCAAGCGCTCACTCCCCTTCACCCTTCACAATGTCTGTCTGAGCATCCTCGAGATCTTCAAACGACTCGTCCACGACTTCTGGGCCGATGGCAAACGACTCCTTTAGGTGTGTTGTTTGGTCATCACGTTTCTCCGACTTTCTCTCATGTCGCGAGATAGAGTCCGAAACCCGGCTAACGACTGTGGAGTCAGCGACTTCCAGATCAGGTGTTTGAATGAATGGATTGGAACGCTTTAGGAGTTCCATCGACTTCAAACGATGAACGATCTTATCCACTTCAACCAACGAGAGTTGTTCTAGAACGTTTCCGACGGTCTCGCCGTCCCTGAAGTACTTCAAAACCGCGATCTCTTCTTCGGTCAGCATTGACGGGTGAATCGTAGACGTTCTCGCCGCGTCGAGCACAAGTCTGGTGCGCGCTGTTGCTTGTGAGTCACCGGTATCGAGGCTGCTTTCGCGCAAGATCTCGAGCAAGAGCGCGTCGACCGAAAGCCTCAGCCCACGCGGAGGCCACGGCAGTCCGTCGTTCGGTTGCACGGGAAGAAACGCGAATTCGCCACGTCGCACGCCGCAAAGATACGCGAACGTAGCTTTGACTCGATTGGTCCTCGCGTCGCGCAAGGTCATCTCGTCAACGAGGCCATCCCTTCGAAGTTTAAGCTCTACGGGTTCAAGGAACGCGCCCGTGGCGTAAGCTTGTGAGAGTTCGGAATGCACAGGCTCATCGAGTTTACCCATGCCCCTCAAGGTGTCCAAAAGGAGCAAATCCATAGACCCCGAGAGTGTTTCCACGTCGGCCAACTCTCCACCTTCAAGATAGAGTACGTACGTGCCGTCGTTCACCGAGAGTTCGAGTCGCCCCCTCATGCGCCTGTCTCGAATGGTGCGCAAAAGGTCGATGACACCCAAGACCTGCAGGTCGCCCGCGAAGCCCGTGATTCCAGGAATGCGTCGTAGTTCGCTTGCGGCTCCACGCGTCCCCTGTTGGATCATGGCCATCAACACGCGCTCGATATGATCCGCGCGGTCCTCAACTCGAGCAGATCCGGCAATTCGATTCCACGACTCAGCCAACATCTTGGCAACTGATTTGACCTGTTGACCAACCTCAGTTGCAGCCCCAGAGATCACGTCATCAGGTGGCGGTGGGACAATGCTCGGCGCCGTCTGAGTTCCGGTCTCGAGTGTGTCGTTTCCGAGCGCCATCGGGGAATCCGGCATGGTCTGATTGAACGTTGGATTGCGCACGCTCAGTTTCAACGGCACGTCTTCGACGATGCTCAACTCTTGGGAGTCTACAGCGCGTTTCTTCACCGCCCCCATGAGCTTCCCACCAGCCACCAGGCTTGAAAGTTCTTCGACCGCAATGATGGAGCTGCCGTGTTCGTCCAGACTCAACACGTCATCTTCTGCATCATCCACAATGTCCATGGGAGGAGGATCGGCGAGTGCACCGCTGTTAAGCCCAAGCTGGGCTTCAAGTTCGATGGCCTCTTCGTATTGCATCTCTCTCGTGATCGGGTCGTCGTCAGCAACCAATTTCCCAGGTAGATCGGCAGGGCCCACAAGTTTCGCGCACATCGAGATGATGGTGTTTTGAGCGTACGGCCGGTCGATCCACGTTTCTTCCAGGTAGTCCTCGCGATCTCCGCGAACCCCACAGAACAAAATTGGCTTCTCAGCTTCGGCATACTTTTCGCGAAGCTCCGTCGGAAGCTCCTTGCCTGAACTTACATCGATAATAAGCAGGTCGGCCGTTGAGGAATTCGTCTCGGAACGCACGTCAAAGCCGGCGCGCTTGAGGGCGGCGCTGGTAAGACGACGAACAGTCTCGTTCCCCTGAAACAACTCGATGGTGCCTCTAGCTACACTCATAAACTTCTCCGTTGCGGCTAGTTTACGGTAGCGAGAGCAAGAGTCAAAACGAATAGAAGACTATTTGTGGCCGTTGGCCAACAACCAACCACGAAGCAGCTGGAGTCTCAGGCTATCGAGGCGCTTTTCAACAGCGTTTGCGCCCTCATGTGCCTTGATAAGCTCATCGAGCTTGCCAACCAATTCCTTGCCGGGATTTCGGTAACCAGCGAACGTCAGAATCTCGCGTGTGTTGAGATGCGTTGTACCAAGGGCCGTCACCAGCTCGGCTCTCGCTGCATCACCGCTAAGCCGGCTCAACTCCCAAGCTGCTTTGGCCCGGATGATCTCGTTTTCATCATTGACCTTGGATCCATAGCATTTTGCCTGCGCTGCCTCATCTCCTTTTGCGGAGCACTCGGCGTGCACATCAAATGCCACAAGATAGCTGCCCATCTTTGCACCAAGCTCTGGGTACTTTCCTTTGGTGGTCTCCACCAGTTTCTCGAATGCTGGCTTTTCCGCAGATGTCGCAAGGTACGCGTATTCTGCAGCCACCATCCAATTGAACTGATATCGCTCAATCTCTTTAACCGGGTTGCCACCCTTCTCCAACATGGCTGCACGTCGCTCAAAGTCCAGAACCACGCCTTTCTCGGCCATCTCCAAGAGAGGAGCCAATGCCTTCCGGTCCCCAATGCGATTAAGAGCTGAAGCAGCATCCTGACGAAGTTGGAGTTCGATAAGACCATCGGTGATATCGTCCCAGTTCTCCGCAATCTTGTTGGTCACAACATCACTAAGAACTTCAACGGCCGCCGGATCTCCAATATCTCCAAGGGCGTACATGATTTCGCTGGTGGTCTGCCCCTCCTTTAGGCGCCAGTTGACCGCCTGTTGACCAGCCAATGTCTTAGGTGCTTCTTTGACACCTTTGAGGTCCGCAATCATGGGCTCAGCCGCTTCCTTTGCGTGCAGACTTGCGAGACGCTTTGAAGCGATAAGCTTCGGATGATTCTGAGGGAATGGCGAATCCGTGGAGTCGTACTTCATCATCAGCGCTTGAACATCCTCCCTCTCCAATCTGAAGATCTTCAAGAGCTCTGGCGTCGCCTTTGACCCCATTTTCTGCACGGCGAGTCCGCACTCACGGTCCACCGTCTGCCCGGCTCTGTTGCCGTAGAACATCGCAAGCGTGACCTGTTTAACCACCTCATCGGTGATCGCGTCAGGATGCGCGAGCGCGATCTCTCCGATAACGTCGCATGAGTACGAGTGGAGCGCGATGGGATTATTATCCACATCCAGCTTCAATAGCTCTGTGAGGGGGGCCACAAGTTGTGGAGACGGCATGAACGCAAAGGCCTGAACAATGCCGAGCTTGGTGTCATTCTTGTCCGTAGACGCCAAGACTTCTAGCATCGGCGCAATGGTTTCCTCGAGCTTGAGTTCACCTAGCGCTGTAGCTGCTGCTGCCGCGTAACCGGCAGAGTTCGACTTGAGCTCGGCCAGATAGGCATCTTTGGCGCGCGCATCGCGGAACTGTACAAGGTACTGCATCGCGTCTTTTTGGCTTCCACCACCTTGCATATATACGGCGGCAAGCGCAGGAGTCATCTCCTTCTGCTTGTCTTCGGGCATCTGTGAAATGCGCTCCATGGCAAGGGCCTGTTGAGCCGAGTCGCCTTCAGTCAATTGTTTCGAGACGTATGCTGGGTCCTCCCAGTTCGGAGCCTCACATCCACTAAAGGCAATAGCTGCCAGGCAAATCGAAGCACCAATAATTTTGCGTTTCATTCTTTCTCCTTGAAGGTTTAGCCCCGTTTGCGAACCACACCAATGAACGGGAGATTTCTAAATTTCTCTGCGTAATCCAATCCGTAGCCGATCACGAACTCGTTGGGAATTTCGAATCCGATATAATCCATCTGTACTTCCACAGTTCGATTGTCAGGCTTGTGCAAAAGTGTACACACTTTGACGCACTTTGGACCGCGCGTGCTCAAGTTCTCAACCAGGTATTTCATGGTTAAGCCGGTGTCGATGATATCCTCTACAATGAGGACGTTTCGACCCTTGATGGGTTTTGAGAGGTCTTGTGTGAGCCGAACAACACCGCTTGATTCAGTGCTGTCGCCGTAGCTCGAGAGTCCGAGAAAGTCGACTGTGAGGTCGAGCTCAATCTCGCGAACCAGGTCGGCAAAGAAAAGAAAGCTTCCCTTCAATACGCAGATGACGTGAAGGTCGTTATCCGCTTTGAACTCTTCGGTAATCAGCGCAGCAAGTTCCTTGGTGCGTGTGTTGATTTCTTCTGTTGAAAGAAGAACGTCCAAATCGTCTCGCTCGATCATTGCAGCTCCTAGTCTTGGCCTACTTTAAAACATCGACGGCAAATGGCTTCGTATTGATCCGTGCTACCCACAAGGACTTGCTGCGGGTCCGTAGAAAGTCTGTAACTGTGGTGGGCAGGATTTCCGCATCGCACACAGATCGCGAGTAGTTTGCTGACATACTCGGCCTGACAGATCAACCTCGGAAGAGGACCAAAGGGTTCTCCCAAGTAGTCGAGATCGAGACCTGCAACGATGACCCTGCAACCCTTGTTGGCGAGTTCGTCGCAGAAATCCACGACACCTTGGTCGAAGAATTGAATTTCGTCGATTCCAACAACTTCGACATGAGGATCGAGCTTTTGCCGCATCTCTTTGAGATCGGAAACGGGAATCCCCTCTACTCTCTCTTGATTGTGGCTCACGATCGCGTTCGCGTCGTAGCGATCATCGATCTTGGGCTTGAAGACTTGAACCCGTTGTTTTGCAAAGCTTGCGCGGCGGATTCGTCGAATCAATTCTTCGGTCTTGCCCGAAAACATGGGGCCACAGATGACTTCGACCCAACCAATATCTTTAGGAGGAATGAACATATGCACTCAGGGGATTCGCCAGCGTCCTGACTTGTAACGAGCGAGAACCCAGCGCGCAAGTGTGCACTTGAATCGATCAGGTTTTTTCGAAATGCGTGGCGAAGAAGCCGCCGAGCTCAATCGCAAAACCTAGAGAACCACCGATCTTCAGCGTCTTTGCGGCGCTGCGTGGTGAAACCTGTCCCCGGGCCACGTCGAAAAGTAACGCTACTGGAATGGTAGCTGAGAACTTGTCGAAAAACGAATCTTCATAATTGTTCAAAATGATTCGAATATCGATGGGATGCGGATAGGTGTCGTCCACAAAGCTCAGGTCGATGCTGCCGTCGAAAGACTCGAAAACATCATGTAGAGCGCGCGTCCATTTGCGCCCTTTGGCTCGCTCCTTCTGCCCTTCGAGAAGATCCGCCAACTCCAAGAGGTGTGCGCGAAAGATAGGCCAATTGGCGGCCTTTCCCTCAATGGTCACCAGCGGAAAGTCCACGGCCTCGCCACGCTCAAACGAATACCGTTTGGAGTCGAACTCGATAGTCCAAACCTCTTTGGTGTCCAGCATTTTGAAGCAGATGATCAGCCCAACTTCGCAGAACGTTTTGAAGTCTGCGCGTCTCGCCTCGTGTGCCTTCGGCCCAACGACCTCAATTGCATCTTTAAGGCTGGCCCCTTCAAAAACTTTGCTGAAACTCTCCATTAACGAATCCGCTTCAGATTCATCGTCAAGACCACGAGCACACAAGGTACCGCAGCTACGGCCAAGTTCCCGGCCATGATGACATCTCCACTACACCCGCTAACGAGGCCGCCAAACACTACCATCCATGGATACAACCGTGTCATTTCTACTCCTCTACTTCCTCGTTGAAAGACGCCGAAAGCGCCCCCGTGTACACTATCTGTGTGGGACCTGTCATCAGGACTTGCCCTTCTGAGTGTTCAATTTGAAGAATTCCACCGGGAAGTTGAACTTCGAGCGGCGTCGATTCCCCTCGCAGATGCCACGCAGCGGCCGCACTCGCGCAAGCACCCGTGCCACAGGCGAGCGTAAGCCCAACCCCGCGTTCCCAAACCCTCACTACAAGTCGTTCCGGAGACTCGCTATCTACGAACTCGAGATTCACTCCGTTGGGAAAGTCCTTGTGACCGTCATTGACTGCTTTTCCCAATTCAACAAGATCGCCATCGGGAGAAAAGACCACGAAATGGGGGTTCCCCATGTCCACAAAGATCCCCTTCAAACTCACTTCGCCCACGTGTGTTCTTAGTTCGCGAATTTTCGCCTCTCCCATCTCGATTCGCACCTGACCATCTGGATTAACGGTGCAGAGCTTTGCTCCAGCATCCGTCTGAATCACAAACGTCCCCGGTAAGCCGTGATGATGGTTGAGCCACCGCGCCACACACCGAAGGCCATTTCCGCACATCTCTGGCGTGGATCCATCGGCATTAACCACTTCCATTCGCGGGGTTTCGACCGAGTAGAATAGAACACCATCGGCACCCACACCGAAATGCGGCTCACACACCCTTTTCACCCACTCCAAACTGAAGTCGCTTCGCTTGCCTTGGACCAGCACAAAATCATTCCCGAGCCCGTGCATCTTCACAAACTCAAGGGACATGATTACGCCTCGAGAATCCGGCAGAGTTCGCTCCAAGAGGCGTCCTCAATCGCTTCGAACTCGTAAGCCATACCCGATGGCATGGATTCTGGAGGGCTTACGCGAGTGTCGACTTCGCCGCTATCCACTCGGATAACCTTGGCCTCGACGCGAATCCACGCCCCACTATCAGGCGCCTCAAAAATCAAAATGTGGCGGTCGCCAACTTCGAATAGAAAGTCGGACTCAACGAACATGCCGGTTGGGCTCAAGTTCACAGAATCCAATGGAATCTCCCAGCCCTCTTCGTCCTGAACTACGACCGACGTCTTAAGGTCGTGTCGATTGAATCGACGAAACCCACCAAACATTGGCTTCGCTTTCGGACTTCTTCGGATCAACGTGTCTACATTCATCTGGTGCTCCTGCACATGTTGGAGGCCATCCTTGGCCATTCGTGAATGCGGGCATCTCAGGCGGCACATCCTTGTGCCAGTAGTCATCCGTGACAGGTCCTGCGATGCAAATTCCTTACTGCGCCCTCGTGCAGTTAGGTCAGGTGAGTGCCTTGCAGCGCTCCACCTACATCCACCGTACAACCACCGTGGACCGCGTCAAAAAAACTTTTGCAAATTTTTTGCGAATTGTTCGTTCAGCGGGCATCAGCCTCACCCGACCCATTTCATTTCCGCCCACAACCGACGAGTTACGATCAAATCCCCCAAACCGGAGGATCTGATTTGAGAGTCATCTTTCGCGACGATAAAGTGAATCTATCTGAGGTCGATGAAGTTCGACGACACGGTCTCTTTTGAGCTTTAGCGTAGGCGTATAATCAAGAGCCAAATCGAGGGCCGTGATGAACACAAAACGTTTGACACGCTCGTGTGGTGGAAGGCCTTCATTCACGCTCTGCACGTCATTTTCCACGACCGACAACACGTCTCGCGTCGGCAAAGCGCCACTTCGTTCTTCCTCTGTGATTTTGCGGTTCAACACGGACTCGAGATGCTCCCAATCTGGCACGAGCAAAGCTCCGATAAAGGGCAATCCGTCACCCACCAAAATGGCCTCGGCGATGCTTGCTCTCGTCTTCAGTTCTGCTTCAATCCAAGACGGCGCGATATTTTTCCCGCCCGAAGTGACCAAAATATCCTTTTTTCGCCCGGTGATGAAAAGGAACCCGTCTCGGTCATAGAAGCCCAAATCCCCTGTTCGCAACCAGCCCTGCTCATCGACGACTGAAATCTCCTCAGCCGCTCCCCAATAGCCATGCATGCAGGAAGGACCACGGACCAGGATTTCTCCGTCTTCTTCGATGGCCACTTGAGTTCCTGGAATTGGCCGCCCTACACTTCCGATTCTACGTTCATCTGGAACATTGACCGTCGCCACGCCACTTGCTTCGGTTAGTCCATAACCCTCAAGAAGTGGGATGCCCAACGTCTCAAAATACTCAGACGTATCCGGAGACAGACGTGCGCCACCGGAGATCATGAACCGAAGTCGACCACCAAATCTCGCGCGAATGGGATTCATCGAACTCGAAGTCACAAAGGCCGGCAAGGCCCCCATCACTTTGCCTCTCAACGGACTCTTCTCGAGCTCCGTGCTGATGCGACGTCGCAATATCTCAAAGATATGTGGCACCCCTGCGAAAAAAGTCGGCCGGGCCTCCACACACGTTTGAATCAGTTTCTGGGGATCGCCCTCCACAACGGTACGCATTCCGAGCCCGATACTGCACAGATAGAGCACCCTCGCGAAGATGTGAGCCAGCGGCAGGAAGAGCAGCTGAACGTCGTTCGACCGCGCAATCCCTAGCTTTGAGATAGCCTCAACCTCATGAGCGAAATTGCCGTGGGTGAGCGGTACTCCGAGAGGGCGTCGACTTGTCCCACTCGTATAAACAATGCTCGCCAAATCCGAGGCACTGAGCCTTCTGCGCCTTGAAGAGACCATTTCGGGTTCGTCTGAAAGAACCGCCTGTCCTCGCATCTCGGCCGCTGAAAGCGTGGTTGATGTTGCATCTAGCTCGAATCCAATTCTCGGAATCGATGCATCGAGGTCTTTAAGCTTTTCAGCCTGTGCCCGGTCTTCAAGAATCAGAAATGAGACCCCAGAATCCTGGGCAATCTCAATACATGCGTCGCTCAAAAGGCTTGGGAAAACCGGCACGCTTGCCCCGCCGGCCATCATGATTCCAATGTCGGCGATCAACCATTCTACACGGGTTCGAGAGAGAATGAGTACGCGATCACCTGGCTTGAGGCCTTCCTGAATCAGATACGCGGCAAGCCGCTCAGAGCGCTCCCACCAAGTAGCCCAAGAAATCGACTCCCACGTCCTCTCGCCCTTATAGGACAGGGCGACGGCGTTGGGTGAGTCGTTCACCCTTTCTTCAAGAAGGGAAACGATAGTTTTCATGGGGAATCTCAGGCGCCTTCGACAACAGCCTGAAGGGAGGCGGTAACGCCTTCGAGTGCCTTTTCAATCTTTTGAGATTGGAATTTGATCTGGCGAACTCGTGATTGATAGCGGGTCAGAGCATTCTGGCCTGCGGAGCGCATGATTTGCTGCTTACCAATCGGGATGTACCCCTGGATTGCAACCTCAGACTCTTGCCCACTTCCAGGGAGCTCAATCTTGACCTTGGATGGGTCGCCTTCGACCGGTCCGCGACCGATTACGAGACGGCCTTCCTTGGGTACGTAATTGGCCTCACCACCGTTCTTTAGCGCGTGTACGTAATCAAATGTGACTCCGAAGAACTGATTCTCCAAAATCTCATTATCTTTCGCCAACTGCTCGATCTCCTCGCGGTCAGCATTCGTAAGACGCTCATGCTCTTTCAACATTGCGGCGAGCATTTGAGACTCGATCGCGTAGGTCATCACCGAGTCGATGGCTGCTTGGCCAATCAGGACGCGAGGTCCGCCGAGCGGGCTTCCGTCAAGAGCGAACTCTGTGCCGATTGCCTTGGTGGCCTCAAAATCCGGAGCCGTTTCGCTGAGCGAAGAAATCTTAGGAATGGCTTCCCGAAACGCATCGACCTTTGGCTTGACCACGTCGAGGATCTTCTGTGCATCGTCACTTCGCGCACTGTTGATTTCGTTGGTGTACATGGTTGTGGACGCAGCGTAACCGAACACACTTCCCACCACCAAACAGATCGCGAAGAGCACCAGTGTTCCTTTCGAAAACACGGGAGCTGCGTCGATATCGTTGCCGATTGAGATATCCGCAGAAAGATTGGACGGGGACGGTACCGGAGCGGCCTTCTTAGGAGCTGGCGCCGGACGAGGTGCGGCCGTAGGAGGTGCAGCACCGGGTGGTGGCCCGAAACCTTGAGGAGGCGCCTGCGCCTGCGGCGGCATCTGAGCCTGAGGTGGAGCCTGTGCCTGTGGAGGCGCGGCCGGCTGAGCCTGACCTGGTGCACCGAGTCCGGGCGGTAGACCGCTTACTGGAACTTGGTTGCTCGGCCCTTGGGGAGCACCCGGAATGGCAGCCAAACCTTGAGATGGCGTGACATTCGGTGCCGGTGAGGTTGAGCCTTGAGGACCGACACTTGGCGAGCCTGCGGGTGGCGTAGCCCCTGGGGGCGGTGCAGCACCGGGTTTATTGAGTCCCAAACGGGCTTTCAAATCGGACAGATCTGGTTTCTTCTCTGTCAAGAGGTCCTCCTTGAACCGATGACCCACGCCTCTCGGGCGCGTTTACACTTTCTTCGCATGACGTCATACGCTTGCATACAGGCTATCTCGACTAGGAAAAACTCGTCAAGCGTGCAACTACGGCTCCTTGCAATTCAATGCTCTCTCGGCAAAGATGTGCGCCTTGTAAGAACGCTCGACTATTCTGGAGCAAAACGAATGACCTGGTTACGCCCTTTCCTGATTCTTTTCCTTCTCTTGAACTCCGCTTGCTCAGGCTGCGACGACGAGAGTTTTGAAGGATCAGCCGAGATCACCTTTATCGCTATCACTCCTGAGCTCGGCTATTCGGACGTCGAAACTACGTTCGAAATCGAGATCGTACCCGGCGAGAACACAAACGCCGAAAATATGGAGTGGCAACTCGATTTTGGAGACGGCGTGCAGACAAGCGGTCAAGGTGTGAGCGCCGCCCCCACCCACTCTTTCACCTCACCAGGAACGTACAGCGTTACGGCGAGCGCGCTTTTCGACGGTGCCCGCGTTGGAAGTACAACCACTGAGTATCGCGTGCTCGCCCCGGTCGACCTCCTCGTGGAAAGTGTGCGAGGAGCCCCCGCAAACGTGCAGACGGGCGGCATGTTGACCGTTTCCGCCGAGCTTTCGAATACGTTGCAATCTGACGTCATCCCTCCATTTGATATGACGGTCTACTTTTCAACCTCTGGAAACGTAAACGAAGATACGCTCGAAGATTTGGAAGTGTTCGGAGAGTTTAGGGTTGAGGGCGCTGGCCCTGACGCTGCTTCGGTCCCTGCAGACGGTCGTGATGTTGGTTTTACCGCCGCCGTCCCCGAGATCCCATCCGGAGACTACTTCCTTGTCGCACATATCGACTCGGGTCGCGTGATCGGCGACACGGATCGCGCAAATAATCTGAGCGTGAGCGCGGGCATCGTTCGTATTGAAAACACGTCAGATAGTGCGCCTGATGTGGAAGTCAGCGACGTCTATGTCATTCCAGATCGTGCGTTTCCAGAGCTCAATACCGTCACGCGGGGCTTCACTCTTCGAAACACCGCCAACATTGATGCGTTTGACGTAGTGCATCGAACTTACCTCTCGGTTGGCGACGACACGCTCGATGATGAAGACATCCTGATTTCTGAATCAGACCCTCAAGACCTCGCCGCTCAGTCAAGCGTAGATGTTGGTCCCGACGCAATTGTTCTGGACCAGGCCATCATTCCCGACGCAGGACAAGAGGAAGAGGTCTACCTGATTGTTGTAGCGGAGATCACCGACGTAGTGTCTGAGTCCGATCTTGAGAACAACACCATTGTAAGCCCGGTGATCGTGGTTACGGACCAGCCGGTCGAAGGCCCAGATTTGGTTGTAAAGAGTTTCGCGGTTTCCCCTGACCGCACCTTCTTGAACGGTAGCCTTCAGGTCGAAACCACCATCGCAAATGAAGGTACCCAGGACGTAGGCTCGTTCTTTTGCGGCATTTATCTGGGCTCTCAACCGCGAATCAATACGATTATGGACCCGAGGCTCGACAACATCAACGTACCAAGCCTCGCGAGCGGAGCCGAGGAAGTGTTTGTGCGCAACATCACGGTGCCAGGCCTCTACGATCCCGGCGTGTACTATCTCTACATCGTCTGTGACCCGGAAAATGCCCTTCAAGAGCCGTTTCGAAGTAACAATGCTCAGCTCAATCCGGGCCCCATCACGGTGACTGATGAGGCGGACGTCGACCTCTACGTCGCGTCAATCGTCACGCCGGAAGACATCCTCGACGGCGACACCTACACCGCTGAGATCGAGGTCTGTGTTGCCGGAACCAATTCCTCGGGGGCCACACAAATGGAGGTTTGGGTGAGCTCCGGAAGCACCGTCAACTTCACTCTCGACCCCTTGGTCACGGTGAACGTTCCCAATATCAACCCAGGGGATTGCGAGTTCATTGAGGTCGAGCTCGACGCGCGTTGTGCGAATTTCGTCGAAAACTACCGAATCGGTGTGGAAGTGGACACGGGTTCCGTGCTCCCTGAGCTGGATGAGACGAATAACCGATTCAGCTCTCAATCCATTGCTTACACCGGTCAATACTGCGCATGTATCGAAGATGGCTTCGAGCCAAACGATCGTGTGGTCGACGCGACTTCTGTAACAACAGGTCCGGTCGATGCAGCAATTTGTGCAGCCGGCTCTTGCGATTTCTACAAGGTTTCCTTGAATGCTGCCGACAGCGTCATCTTGAGAACGACGCTCGATTCTTCGCGCGGAAACCTCCGAACCACGCTCTACAATCCAGATGGCGTGCAAATCATCGATCAAAGTAGCGCTGAGAACGAGCAAGAGGTGGCCGGCTTTATCGTCCCCGCTGCGGGCGACTATGTGTTTAGCGTTTGTGGTCTCGCTGGACAGAGAAACCTTTACTCCACGAGCCTTGATGTCTTTGCTCAATCTCCGGGGATCGACGTATTGGCGCGAGACATCACGATTCCATCCGGGGCAACCTTCACCATTGGCTCGACCATCAATTTGAGCGCCCGAATCTACAATATTGGCTTAAGTCCTTCGGGAGCCTTTGATGCAGAAGTGGTCGTGAGCGAAAATGATATCATCGGTGATGCGGACGATATCCCGGTGACGAGCGTCCAGATTTCAAGTCTCGGCGCAGGTACCTTCCGCGATGAAACCCTTCCGGTGACACTCCCACTTACACTTAGTGACGGGGACTACCGTCTGGGAATCATCCTGGATCCAGGAACTCAGCTGGTCGAAACAGATATCTCGAATAACACCTCCATTTCTCGAGAATTCAACGTGAACACCGAGTGCTTTGATGCGCTGGAGCCAAACGATAGTTTCCAAGGTTCGCGTGATGTCACCGATGGAACGTATGCGAATCTCGTCGCCTGTACCTCGGCGCCCGATTACTATCGGTTATGCCTGAGCGAGGGCAAACGTTTCACGATCACAACGACCTTCGATTCCGCGCTCGGCGATATCGATCTCGAATTGTTCAACGAAAACCTTCAGCTCATCGACTCGTCCGCCAGCGCTGCAGATGTGGAGCAAGTGGACGTCAGCTATGTCAACGGCAATCAATGTTACTACGCTCGTGTGGTAGTCATCGCCTTGCCGGGGCAGAACGTTGAAAACACGTATTCCATGGATGTCGACGTTGAAGACGTTGACCCAGCGCTCGTTTGTCAGTCGAGCTTTGAGCCAAACGACTCGTTCAATACGGCGTCATCACTCCTAGCTGCTCAAGGGCAGACGTTCGCGATGGACCGTTGTCCGACCACCGATGTGGACTACTATTTTGTGGACCTAACCTCGGGCCAAGAGGTCAACTTGAGTGGTGAGTTTGACCCAGCTGGCCAGCAGGGAACTCTTCGACTCCAAGTCTTCCTTCCGAATCGAACACCCGGGCCCAACATTGAAACAGCTCCCGGCGTTCCGCGGGCAGAGCTAGACTACTTGCCTCCAACGAGCGGAAGATACTTCGTTCAGGTCACTGTAAGTGGGGCACAGCGAAATGTGACGTATCGGGTGGAGGCGAGCGGCCTCTCAGGCGTGGACTTGCGCCCTGAAAACCCTGTGATTGGGCCCGGTTCGTATGTCCCAGGCGAGGAAGTTCGACTCGGCTTTGACCTGAGAAATCTCGGCGTTCTAGATGCGACCGCCCCACCCTACCGTGTGAGCTTTGGGTTGAGTTCAACTCCCGACCCCGCGAACGATGATGTCCTCGGAGACTTCAACTCGGCTGATGTTCCAGCGACATCCACTACCCCAGTTGACGTTCGCGTCAACGTGCCATCGGGGGCTACGGCAGGTACACGCTATCTACACATCAACGTGGACCCCGCGGACGTGCTTCAAGATGCAAACTTGACCAACAACATCATCTCGCTTCCCATTACGATCCAGTAGTCATGCGAATCGGACACATTTCTGACCTTCATGTTCTTCACCTCGAAGATGTCAATCCGTTGGATTTTGCTTCGAAGCGATTGGTCGGCGGCATCAATTTGCTGCGGCACCGGGCAGATGCACATTCGGTTGAGGTCGCAAGGCACGCGCTTGCTCGTCTTTCCGAGTTGGACGTCGACCATATCTGCATCTCAGGAGATATGACCAATCTCGCTTTGCCCAGTGAATTCAGGGCTGCAAGCAAGCTAGTCGCTGAAATTCCTGATGCGGAAACGAGGGTGTCCGTAGTTCCTGGCAATCACGACTATTACACCCGCGGTGCGGCTCGAGAACGGCGTTTTGAGCAGCACTTCCAGCCGTATCTACACTCAGATCTCCCGGCCTATCAGGAATCGACGGGATATCCCTTCGTTCATTTCCGCGAGGACGTAGCCATCATCGGAATCAATTCTGGTGTGCCTACGCCTCCATTGATGGCATGGGGTAAAGTTGCGGAGAATGAGCTGCGCGCGCTGGACGCGCTCTTGAGCGACCCGAAACTTAAAGACTGTTTCAAAGTCTTTATGATCCATCATCCATTGCTGCCGTTCCAATACGCCAAAGTCCAGGAATCGAGGCACCTCGTAAATGCCACTGATGTTTTAAAGATTCTCCGAGAACATCAGGTCGACCTCGCCATTCATGGACACAACCATCACTTCTCTGTGAATAAACTTCCGCACCTAAACGGGTCTGGAGATCTCTATATCTGTGAAGCAGGTAGCACCTCGAACCGCGCGAACTCTCTGCCTGAGTTTGCTGGCTCGTTTAATATTTTCGAGATCGAAGACCGTGAGCTCGTCTCCATCGAAACGCATATCTATGATGGCTTCGAAGACACCTTCGTTCATTGGAAGGAGGAAGTGTTTCGCCGTGTATTGGTTTGAAAAAATTGCATCCCGATTTTCACTGGAAATCCTGCACTCCCCCGAGTCTCAAAAGGTCACTCGAAATAATCGACACGTCCATCTCGACCGCGTTCTTCCTACGGATACGCCTCTTCGTCGATGGGTAGCATGGAATCATTTGCTGGGAATCAGACTCGGCATAGACCTCTTAAGTTCCGAAGAATTTCCTGAGGACGAGCCCCCCGCAAAACCTGTTCCCGGCACCAACAAGAATCTCGCGGCTAGCCCATTCGGCGAAAGGCTGCCTCGGCTTGCGAGCCGCCTCGCTATCGATGTTTGCGAACGCATTTCCGGGCAGTCGCTCTTTTCTACAGATTCAATTCTCCCACACGCCAAGGTGATCTATCTGCGCGATATCGGGAAGCGTATCCATGCAATTACCGACTCTCAGGCAGGACGACACTACAAACCGGGCAAACTAGAGGAAATTTCACGCTCCGCACTCTTCCATGAGCCGGGCTCCTATCGACCGCGACCCAAAGTTCATAAGACTCGCCACGGACGAATCCGCGAGTACCAGAGTTCGGACGGAATCGGTGCCTCACGCTTACTTTTGCTTCCGGATTTTGACTTCGACGCCTCTCGTGAGGCTGGCTGGGCTGCCGTTCCATCATGGGACACATTACTCGTGGCCGAGCCTAGCGATCCTCAGCGGGAAGACCTAAAGCTGGAGATGATGACCGAAGCACTGAGCATCTGGCGTCGCGCTGACCTTCCGTTCTTTTCAGGGATTCTCTCCCTTTCCAGTACGGGGATTGAACTTACGTCGGATGCTTGGACCCAGCCGGAATTTCCCACTAAATCTGAGACTAATCTCCGCATTGAAGCATCGTAGGCACCAAGGAGAGTTTCTATGACCACATCTATCTTCGAGTATCTAGAAAGCCACAAAATCCGTTACGAGGCATTTGAGGGGACCTGGAACGCTTCTTTTGGCGAAGGCCTCAACGAAAACAAGATCAACTTCAGTCTACCTGATGGATTTGAGGCGAAGGGCCCCGTCTACCAACGAGCTTTCGCACGAGGAATACGTTCGTTGGTGAGCGAGCCTGCGCGAAGTCCAGCGCGAAAGTACTCTTTCGAACAAGCCGCTGGCGTTCTCTTCCCCGTTCTCGAACATCAGGGATTTGTAGATGCCTTTAAACATGCCGGTGAGGAGGCACTCACTGTGACCTCAACCGATCGTCTGGCCTTTGTCTTTGTGATAGAGACCGACCGCGGGCGCAGGGTTCTACCACTTCAACAATTTCAGAAGTGGGGGGTCAAGCTTGGGCGAGTAGAGGCCGCCGCCCGGAGCATGCTCTTTCATCGCACGCGTGGACTTGAATGGAATCATTTTGATGGCCAGGTGTTTTCGCTCCGTGCCGGCGATGGCTTAGACTCTGCGCGAGGAATCGTGTTTCAGGATGCGTTCTTCGGAGACACGTCGGATAGCTTCCGCATCGCGATCCCTTCTACGGACCACTTCCTTTTCATCAAGGACGAGAGCTCGATCGACGCCCTCAAAGCAGCCGCACTTTCCGTCTACGAATCCGCAAATGCGCCATTGACGCCAGCGATATTTGCCTTGCACGGGGATGGTCTACGCGAGGCAGAACATTGAAAGAGATCGATGAAACCCTCCCGGAAGTCGTAAAGAACTTTCTGAGAAAGGGCGCAAAACTTGAGAACATTACGTTGCATGCCAACGGAAGGTGGACCCACGAGGGATCGCCCATTGAAAACCGAAACGTGGCTAAGGCGTTTCACCGCCATATCGACCGTACGCAAGGCGGCACGTGGGTCATCCATATGGCGCCCTACACTTACCCAATCGAAGTCGAAGACGTAGGCTTCTTTGTTGAGCGAGTTTCGGTGGATGGCAACATGTTGGAGTTGGATCTCTTAGGAGAAACAAGGCTCGAACTAGACGCCGCAGGCCTTGTCTTCGAGGAACCCGACCGGCTCTATATCGATCTACCCAATGGCTATCGTGCCCGTTTCCTTCGAAGCGCGTACAACACGGTCATGCAGTATCTCGACCAAGACGAGCGTGGCTACGTTCTAGACTTTGGTGAAAAGACTTACGTCCTAAAACCTCTCTAAGTGTCACATCCGAAAAGAAGATGAAGGTCTGGGCACGGATCCAATCGGTCGTCGATTCCATCTCGATCTCGGTCCCGAGAACACACGTCTCCAACACCATCTGAATCGGAATCGAGCTGGTCGGGATTGGGCGTTCCCGGACAATTGTCAAACACGTCCAAGACGCCATCACCATCCCGGTCATTCTCGCATCGATCTCCAATACCATTCAGGTTGGAATCTCTCTGGTCCGGATTTGGCGCCGTTGGACAATTGTCGGTGGCGTCCGAAACACCATCTCCGTCAAAATCCGCGCGACATGCACTATCATCGTCAGGCGTTGCCCTCAATGCGTCAGCGACCATGGGACACGGATCACAAAAATCACCGGTTCCATCGCCGTCTAGATCGGACTGATAGGGGTTGTGGACATCAGGACAATTGTCTCGCGAGTCAGGAATTCCATCGCCATCTAGATCAAATGCACAGATGCCGCCGCTTGCGGATAAAAGATTCCACGGATCGACCAAGCCCGGACACACATCACACGCATCTCCTACCCCGTCTGAGTCCGAGTCTAGCTGCTCAGGATTTGAAACACGCACACAATTATCGTCAGCATCCAACACGCCATCATTGTCTTCATCCCCACCTTTGATGGTGTCATCCGAGGTCGCGCACGCGTCACCGATTCCGTCTGCATCAGAGTCTACCTGGTCAGAGTTCGGCACAAAGCGGCAATTATCCACGGAGTCCGGCACGAGATCGTTATCGAAGTCCAGTGCACAAGCGGCCGGGAGGCCGGCACTGGGCTCAGTCACAACACTATGGAATGGGCAGGGATCGCAGATATCACCCAAACCGTCGCCATCCAAGTCTTCTTGCATCGGATTTTGTCGCCACGGACAGTTATCCACTGAGTTTGAAATTCCATCACCGTCTACATCTTCGTTCGGGTACTCACACGCATTGCCAACCCCATCAAAATCATCGTCCAATTGAGACTGATTCGCTACAAACGGACAATTGTCCAACATATCGATGGTGCCATCTCCATCGCGATCCAATCTCCAGGCAGCCTCCGAACACAGGTCTCCAATCTTGTCACCATCCCAGTCAAGCTGCCCGGGATTAAACACGGCAGGACAGTTATCCACGGCATTCGGAACACCATCCCCATCAGCATCGCCTTGGAAGGCACAGGCACCGTTTGCGTCACCGGAAATGGTCGGACAAGGGTCGCAAGCGTCTCCAAGGCCATCTCCATCCGAGTCCACCAGGGTGTCCTGTGGAGTTCCTGGGCATGGGTCAATCGCATCGATCCATCCGTCTGAATCGCTGTCCAATAGCGGGGACGCAACGGGAAGCCCCTCACGGCGCTCACAGTGGTCCCCCCTTCCGTTCTGGTTGCGGTCCACCTGACTTGCGTTGGAAGCAGAGGGACAATTATCACAAAGGTCCCCTACTCCGTCGCCATCGGTATCGATTTGCAGGGGATCAAAGTCCACCGGACAAACATCCCTCACATCTGGAATTCCATCCCCGTCGGAATCGCGCGTTGTGTCGTTGCATTCATTCCCGCTACCTGGAATCGACGGGCACTCGTCACAGGCGTCCCCGATCTGGTCCAAATCCCTGTCAGTCTGGCTAGCATTTGCGATGTCGGGGCAGTTATCACAAGCGTCTCCGACACCATCCAAGTCTGTATCGAGTTGGGAAGGATTTGAGACTTCGGGGCAGTTATCGTCCCCATCCAGAACGCCGTCTGAGTCCGTATCCAACGGCGCCATATCTTCAGGAAGGTCGACACCGATGTCCTGAGAGAGATCCGGCGCACCCATGTCAGTTTCCGGGTCTATGCTCTGGAGCACACACCGCCCTACGATACAAACCTCCGAAACGCGGCAGTCTTCGCTAACTTCACAAAGTCGAAATGCTGGATTTGTTGGATTCGTCTCGGGATCGGAACACGAGTACGACAAGAGGAGCAAAACTGAAACGAGCAGAAGTTTCACAACTCGTAGTACTTCCTCGCAAGTCCGTAGGCCTCTTCACGACTCATTCCACGAGCCTCAGGGCCTAGTCCTGCAGCCTTTCTTCGGTCTAAGAGGACTTCCACATCGCGCCAGCCAAGATAGCGAACGCTGCCCATACTCATGGCCATCCGTTCGATCTGAGCTAGGTGCTCGCAATATTCGAGCCTCAAAAAGGCCTGTTCAAGGTCGTCTCCAAACGCAATTACCCCGTGGTTCCCCAAGATCAGGACATCGTAACGCGTGGCAAAACGAGAGACGATGTCTCGCTCTTCTGCGCTACCGGGCATCGCGAACGGTACACACGGAATACCTGGGCCAATGCTGACCACCGACTCCGCAATGATCGCTCGGTCTAAACCGCGGCCAAGAACCGAGAACGCGGTCGCATTGAGTGGATGTGCGTGGATGACCGCGTTGACGTCGGGACGCGTATCGTAAATGGCTCGATGGAGCTGGAACTCAGAGAAAGGTCTTCGAAATCCGCGTAGAACGGTACGGTCGCGGTCGATCTCAATCAGGTCGCGCTCGGCGATATCCGCCTTTGAAAAGGCAGTGGGCGTGCTGAGAAACCGCTCGGTTCCAAGCCTGCACGTCAGGTTGCCTTCGTGATTGGCCACCCACCCCTTCTGATAAATCAGTTGCGAATAATGGAGAATCGACTCTCTAGAATCCCTTACACCTGGCATCTATTTGTCCACCGTATCCACAATTCCAACGATGATGGAGCGAATAGGAAAGCGCTCTTGCTTGAAGAGTTGCCGCACACCATTGCCCTCTTGCATCACCAAAACAACATCACCCGGCCCCGCCTGCACGCGGTCGACTACCACGAGTTCCTTGCCTGTTTCTTCGAGCTTATCATCGAGCTCCGCCACACAATAAAGCGTCAGGCCTTCGTAGGCTGGATGCTTCACAGTTGAAACTACGGGTTCCAAGACTCGGGCGAGTTTCATACTTAGCGCTCCTCATAGGCGGGCGTGGCATCCACGGGCCCGACTCGGTCCACATGACCAACGATCGCGGCATCAACCGGGACGAACGTTTCGGGCATGCCCAAAGCTGCTTCCCGACTTCCAACCCAAAAGATGATATCGCCAGGTCCCGATTGAACCGTATCAGCCATGACCATGTCGGGGCCGTCATTTTCCAACTTGGAGTTCAAAGGCTGGACGACCAGAAACCTAATCCCATCCAAACCGGCATAAATTGTAGACGAGACTACTGTCCCGATCACTCGGCCCAACTTCATGTTTACTCCACAATCACCACTGGTTTGGCTGTAAAGCTGGCATTGAGCAACCACGAATCGCCCTCACCTGCCGCCACTAACTCACCTGAAGCGGAATCGTAGTTGAGCTTATCCTCTTTGAACAGGTCCGTAATCGAAATCGGCGTCCCCCCAGGGACAATAACAACTTGTGCTGCGTCGCCATCCTCCTTGGTCAGATAGCCAGACATACGCCCATTGGCAATGCTTCCGGTACTTCCGTCTTCGCTGAGTTGCATGTTGCCAGAGAACTCCAGCTGACGAATCGGAATTGGCATTTTTGTGGTTCCCGTTTCTGTGACTAAAGTTGCCACAAAGTTGAGCGTCTGAAGCACGCCTTCCACGCGGCCATTTGCTGAGCCTAGGGTCCCAGCGTCATAGGAATCGTCGCCTTCCGGATCCCAGATATACTCGCCGTCGGTCTCTGTCTTTAGGCCAGAACCACCTCGGATTTCTAGAGTCCCACCGTCTGGGTCGATGGACTTCAGGTCCACCAATACGATGATCGGAAACTCAAGGCTTTGGTCGAAGTTTTGCGCAAGAAGCCCATTCAGACTCTTGGCGAGCGAATCTTCGTCGAAGGCCATCGTGTCGAAGATGAGTTGATAAGAGTCTTGATAGGTAATGCCGCTGTTATCAACCCCTGAGTCGCCGTTATTGGTAGTCGAGTTGTTGGTTTCAGTGGTCTGACCGTTGTTCGATGACGTGTTGTTGGCGTTATTCGAAGGGCTCTCATCCTCTCCACACCCAATCATCAGCGCCAGGGCAGCAACCAAACAAAGCTTCTTCATTTTCGTCTCCAAACAAATTGCAGGTTAGGACCGGACGTCAACGCGCCGGTAGCTCCGTCAGGGTCTCAAAATTCACAAGAGAATGGAAACGTTTAAATCGTTCCAAAATCTGAGCCGCTTTCAGGTCGCGAAGCGCATCAAAACTGAACTGCTCCACGTCAAAACTCGCCATCACGCAACCGATCACGGTTCCTAAGCGAAGTGTCTCGTCATCCACACGGCCACGGCTGGCAATATAACCCATCAACCCGCCCGCAAAGGTGTCTCCAGCGCCAGTTGGGTCGTAGACAGATTCCAACGGATAAGCGGGGGCGAAGAATGTCTCCTTGTCCGAGAACACGAGCGCACCATACTCACCTCGTTTAACCACGAGGTATTGGGGGCCCATAGCTCGAATCGCCTGTGCTGCCTTCACGATATTGGATTCGCCGGCCAACGCTCGCGCCTCAGACTCGTTGATAACGAGCATATTGACACGCTCAAGGGTACGCCGAAGCTCGGCGGGCTTGCCATTGATCCAGAAATTCATCGTATCGCATGCGACGAACTCAGGGTTTCGTACCTGATTCAAGACTTCGAGTTGCAGTTCAGGGTCGATATTCGCCAAGAAGATGAACTTCGCATCCTTCTGAGCATCGGAAAGCTCTGGTTTAAAGTCGCTGAATACATTGAGCTGTGTGTCCAACGTATGAGCCTCATTGAGATCGAAGCCGTATTCACCCTTCCACCTAAAGGTCTTCCCCTCGGCCCGGTGAAGGCCCTTGACGTCAACCTTGCGAGACTTCAGAAACTCTACCGGTTCCTCTGGAAAGTCATCGCCGACAACGGCCACTAGACTTACATCGGTAAAATAGCTTGCTGAGGTCGAAAAATATAAGGCTGAGCCGCCCAACACATCTTCGACATCCCCGAACGGCGTTTTTACAGAGTCAAACGCCACGGAACCAACCACTAATAAACTCATGTGCCTTCCGTATTCAGATTCTAACCAAGTTCTTTGTGCAAACTTTCTAGCCGCCGCCGAAGATGACGCGGCTCTTTGCCCGGGACTGGCTCGCCCAACTGTCCACAGGCTGCCATGGAATCACGGCCTCTAGTCTTGCGGCGAAAACAACTCACGTTATGAGCCACCAGATACTCCTGGAAGCGAGAGATCGTCTTCTCCGCCGGAATATCAAATGGTGTTTCCGGATGAGGATTGAATGGAATGATATTGATCTTGCTAGGAATTCCCTTCACCAACTCCACGATACGCGCTGCATCTTCCAACGAATCATTGAAGTCTTTTAGCAACACGTATTCGAACGTGATTCGCTGCCTCTTTTCGAGGTCAAGGCCGCGGAGCGATCCCATCAGGGTCTCAAGGTCGTAGCGGTCATTAACCGGCATGATCTTGCTCCGCTGCACATCCGTGGTGGCGTTGAGGCTCACTGCCAGCTGTACCTTCGACTCGTCCATCAATCGTTCAATCGCTGGCACCAAACCGGATGTTGAAACCGTTACTTTGCGGCGAGAAAAGTTAAGCCCCGATTCTTCAATCAAAATATCACATGCCTTGAGAACGTTCTCTAGGTTATGCAACGGCTCACCCATGCCCATGAAGACGATATTCGAAATCGTCTCGCCTTTCGTTTCAGCCCAATTTCGAGCTTGAACCACCTGGTCTACGATTTCAGCAGTACTCAGATGTCGGGATAGTCCCATTTTTGCTGTGAAGCAAAACGTACAACCCATGGCGCATCCCACCTGGCTCGAAATGCAAAGTGAGTTATGGGACTCAAAGGGAATGAAGACCGATTCGATGACCGCACCGTCGTCACATCGAAATGTCAGCTTGGTCGTCCCATCAGCGGCTTCATAAGCACCTTCCTGCTTGAGTGCGCACACTCTAGCCACACCTTCGAGCTTCGCACGAAGGTGTTTAGAAAGGTTTGTCATCTCGGAGAGTTCAACAGCACGATGCTTATAGAGCCACTCATAGAGCTGTGACGCACGAAAAGCCTTCTCTCCAAGTCCGTCTTGAACCAGGGCTTGCAGCTCCCCCTTTGTGAAATTCTTTAGGTCGACCGGCGCCTCAACTTCACCATCTTCGGTGAAAGCCTTCATCGCCAGTTCAAATGGGGGGTCTTTTCGTGCCATCACATACCTCGGCTAATCTCGCTCTTGAGACTAGCAGATCTCCGTGCTTCGGAAGAAATAGGCGATTTCGATTGCCGCATTCTCAGGTGAATCGGAGCCGTGAACCGAGTTCTCCTCGATATTCTTGGCGAAATCTTTGCGGATTGTGCCTTCTGCAGCGTTCTCTGGGTTGGTAGCGCCCATGATCTCACGATTGCGAGCTACTGCGCCTTCGCCTTCAAGAACCATAACCACAACAGGGCTACGAGTCATGAAAGAGACAAGGTCCTTGAAGAAAGGTCGCTCGCTGTGTACGGCGTAAAAACCTTCGGCTTCTTTTTGGCTCAAGTGCATCATGCGCATGGCCACTGGACGAAGGCCCTGGGCTTCAAAGCGGCTGATGATTTGACCTACAAAGTTACGCTCAACGGCGTCTGGCTTGATAATGCTAAGTGTTCTTTCCATTTTGGTACTCCTGAACAAACGTTAATTTTATGGTCTCACGAAAACCAAGGCCGTAAACGCAAATCAATCTGCGCAAACGGCCCCGTTTTAAAACACAAGAATTAGAGGATCTTTTGAAGCGTGGACGCCATTTCCGCGGGCGAAGGTGCCACGTGAATTCCTGCAGCCTGCATCGCCGCGATCTTATCTTCGGCTCCGCCCTTTCCGCCTGCGATGATGGCGCCAGCATGGCCCATTCGCTTGCCCGGAGGTGCTGTGCGTCCTGCAATGAACCCGACTACTGGCTTCTTAAAGTTCTCTTTGATCCAAGCTGCTGCTTCTTCTTCAGCGGAACCGCCGATCTCGCCAATCATGATGACAGCATCCGTCTGATCGTCGTCGTTGAAGAGCGCGAGAACGTCGATGAAGTTGGTTCCGTTGATTGGGTCACCACCAATACCCACGCATGAGGATTGGCCAAGGCCGATAGCCGAAAGCTGGCCCACTGCCTCATAAGTCAATGTACCGGAACGGCTGACCACCCCGATATTACCTTCGCGGTGGATATGGCCAGGCATGATTCCAATCTTGCACTTTCCAGGGCTAATCACGCCCGGGCAGTTTGGACCGATCAGTCGAGACTTAGAGCCTTGAAGGGCCTTCTTGACCGGAATCATATCGATGACAGGGATGCCCTCCGTAATCGCCACGATCAGTTCGATACCCGCGTCGATCGCTTCAAGAATGGCATCCGCGGCAAACGGAGGTGGAACGTAGATTACTGAAGCATTAGCGCCTGTTTCGTTCACTGCGTCTGAGACGGTGTTGAAAACCGGACGATCCAAAACCGATGTGCCACCTTTGCCCGGTGTCACGCCCGCTACGAGGTTTGTCCCGTATTCGATCATCTGCTGGCTGTGAAATTTTCCGGCCGAACCGGTGATGCCCTGACAGATCAGGCGCGTATTTTTATCAACAAGAATACTCATGTTACTTTTCCTTCTGCTGAACTTAGTTCACTGCCTCGATGATCTTCTTAGCTCCATCTCCCATCGACTCTGCGTTGAGAATAGTGAGCCCACTTTCGGCCAAAATCTGCCGACCTTTTTCTACGTTCGTGCCTTCAAGTCTGACGACGAGTGGGACACTCAAGCCAACCTCTTTCGCGGCTTGTACAACACCATCAGCCAAGACATCACACTTCATGATACCGCCGAAAATATTGATGAAGATGCCCTTAACATTGGGATCAGACGTAATGATTTTGAAGGCTGCAGCCACGCGTGCTGCGTCTGCTGAACCGCCCACATCGAGGAAGTTGGCAGGCTCTCCGCCGTAGTGCTTGATGATGTCCATCGTGCCCATCGCAAGGCCAGCGCCGTTGACCATACATCCAATATTTCCGTCGAGTTTGACGTAGCTAAGCTGGTGGTTCTTGGCCTCGTTCTCGGACGCGTCTTCTTCCTGCTCGTCGCGCAATTCCTCAATATCAGGATGGCGGAAGAGCGCGTTGTCGTCGAAGTTCAACTTTGCATCGAGCGCGATGACCTCGCCGCCCTTTGTAAGGACAAGAGGGTTGATCTCAACGAGTGAGCAGTCTTTCTCTACGAAGACCTTATAGAGATCTTTCATTAACTTCACAGCATGATGAACGGACTTGCCTTCTAGTCCGAGCTTGAACGCAAGCTTTCGTCCCTGGAAATCGCTGAAGCCAGTGAGCGGATTGACCGACTCGTAATGAATCTTCTCTGGAGTTTCCTCGGCGACTCGCTCGATCTCCACTCCGCCTTCGGTCGACGCCATGACGACGATCCCACCAGTGGCACGGTCTACAACCATTCCAAGGTAGAATTCCTTGGCGATGTCGCAGCCACTCTCGATGTAAAGACGGCGAACGAGCTGGCCCTCTGGACCCGTTTGGTGCGTCACCAAAGTCGCACCGAGGATTGCGTTTGCATGTTCACGGACTTCATCAAGGCTCTTCGCCAGTTTCACTCCGCCAGCTTTTCCGCGGCCACCTGCGTGGATCTGAGCCTTGACGACCCAAAGCGGACCACCCAATTTCTTGGCTGCCTCAACCGCTTCATCAACGCTAAATGCGGGGATACCTTCTGGCACGTTAAGTCCATAGGAGCGAAACAGTGCTTTGCCCTGATACTCGTGAATATTCATGTGATTCCTTATGCGCAGGCTTTTTAGAGTTTCGAGAATTTACTCAAAGTCGAGCGCCTCTATATCGACTGCACGCCTGAGAGTCAACGCCTACCTTATGAGGTTCAGCTCGCGTCTTCGACGATCTTGATCTTGTTCTCTTTATACCAGGCTCTTGCGCTGCTTTGCGTCCAAGTCCCTGGCAGTACCAAGGCCTCAAGGGCATCGTGAAGTTCACTTGCACTCTGTGGCCGATCGGCGCGCTCTTTGGCCAGACACTTTAAGATCAACGCCTCAAACTCCGGGGTGATCTCGGCCATGGTACTTGGAAGTTCTGGCAGGGACTTGACGTGCTTCATCAGCATTTCCCGAGGCGACGCCGCCCGGAAAACGTGGCGACCCGTAAGCGCATAGAATGCCACACAACCGATTGCGTAGATATCGGCTCGAGCGTCCACCGACTCTCCAAACGCTTGTTCTGGAGCCATTGTGGTAGGAGACCCGGTGATCTTCCCCTTCACCGTCAAACGGTCTCCGGACTGAAAGTCTTGCTCCTCAATCGCAAGACCAAAGTCTAGGACTTTTACGAAGTCGAGTTTCAGCCCTTGCTGACAGATATAGATATTCGCGGGCTTGATATCTCGATGGATCAAACCGTGGGCATGGGCTTCATGGAGCGAGTCGCAGAGCTGCATGAGGAGATGGCGGACACGTTCTTGAGGCAGGCGCCCGTAATTGGTGACCAGATTCTCGAGGTCCATCCCGTGCAAAAGCTCCATGGCATAGTAGAGGCCGTCGGAATCTGAGCGTCCGTAGTCGTAGAGTTTGACGGTATGCGGCGAGGTAAGACGGGCTGTCATTTGAGCCTCGCGCTCGAATCGAGCCACGGCAATTCTTTCGCGCTCGGGGTTATCATCATCCCCAATCAATCGCTCCTTGCGAATCAACTTCACTGCCGCCGGTCGCTTCAAGAGTCGATGTTCCGCGCGCCAGACCTCCCCCATGCCCCCGGTCCCAAGCTTTTCAAGGAGTGCATAACTGCCTAGCTCCGCGATGTTCTGGTCGAGCTCGTCGACCACATGTTTGAGGCCTATGAGGTATCGATTTAGCCCCAACGCAAGTCCACCGCCTATCCCAAAAAATATTGAGTGCCTTGCGAGCGCACTCAGGTGAACCTCAGCGATGAAACCCAACATCTCTGAAACATAGCCGCTCGATATCGTCAAAATCAAAAGCAGGCCAGCTACAAAAAGTACGAAGGTTTGACGCCGTTCCTCAACGAGCGGGTAGAGGATGAGAGGGAAAATCACGAAAGGCACGCTTCCGAGCGGACAGAACGCGATCTCCATCAAGGCATACGCCAAAAAGACAAGAATCCCTTTTCCGTCTACCCAACGCTTTTCGTGCCGGACGGCCATCGCATAGGCAATCGCCAAACCTACTTGAACAAGGCTTATCGTCGCTCGTGTGGCGATATTGGTCGAACTTTCTTGAACACCGACGTTAATGACCGTGATCAAAAGCGCACCAACCGCAGCAACACAAGTCGCCAGACAAAAGACCCAAATACCCCATGGATTGAGGCTTTGAGCGCTAAGCGACTTTGTGACAACGAGCGTGCGGGCTGCTGACATCGCCTTATCTTTTCTTAGGTTTGGGCATGATGCCGTTGACTTTCATCATCGTCTCTTTGCTGACGGCCCACTTATTTGTACGTGAGCGCTTGTCCGGGAAGAACGCTTTGGCCTCCACCAAAACCTTGTACATCTCCTCGTGTTGGCTCTTCTGTTGCGCCTGATGGAATCTCACCTTTAGGTCGCGCTCTTTATCGTCGAGCTCAATCGCGGCTTCCTCTCGTTTCGCATCCAGATCCGCAGGCTCCTTGGACTCGGCAGCCTCATAGAAGCGGTCCGCCATATCTAGGTTTAGATAGGCCATGAAGAGGTTCGAGACGTCGACTTCTTTTCGTCGAAGGTTTTCTGCCCCAACCGCATAACGATTCTCTGCCTTATCAAGACAGTCTTTTGGCGTTGGGCAGTCGAAATCCAAAGGCTCGTAGATCACGCGCTCTTGTTCGCCACCTCCGCCCGTGTTCGCCTGGAAACTAGCCGGGCTATCGTCGTAAAAGAAAAGAAAGTAGCCCATGCCAATCAAGCCGATTGCACCGACTATTAGAACGATGGGATTGGTCTCCCCCTGCCCCTTCTTCGACGCATTCTGGAGCTTTTCGTAGTTGGTCTCCTCTTTGGACTCCTTCGCACTATCAGCCTGCGCCGCAATCTGATCCCAGGAGATGATGCCGTGTCCGGTCTGGGGTTGCCCCGTCTTTTCTGGGGGAGGACCGGCTGCAGGGGTTGGCACACCGAACCCTTGAGCACCAGCGTTGGGCTGCGCAAAATTGCCAGTTCCCTGGCCAAATGCCGGCTGGGCAAAGTTTCCAGTACCGCCCATTGCTCCTTGACCAAAACTCTGCGCCGGTTGCTGAGGCGCCCCGAATGAAGGTTGCGCAAAATTACCGGTGCCCTGACCAAAACCACCGGGTGCGCCAAAAGATTGGCCGGGAACCACAGGAATCGCCTCGGTGCGAGCCTCGTGCTGAATCGTCGGCTGTGTCGCGACTTCGGTGTGCGGAATTCTGGCAACGGGTGCAGTGGCAGCCACATGCGCGGAGCTAAAGATTGCCGTGACCTGACCGAAATTAAGCGTCACACCATTCGAGAGTTCCGCCTGATTGGTCACCTGCTGGCCGTTGATAGCAGTTAGCCCGTTTTGACTCAGCACAACCAGTGTGTAGCCCTGCGGATGCTCGATGATCAAGGCATGTTGACGCGATACCGTGGGATGATCCAAATGGATATCCGAAGAGGGATCTCGTCCGATACTTACGCTCGAGGATGTGTATTCCTGCCGCAATGGACCGCGATCTGTCTCAAACTCTAGTGTAAACTTAGCCATGAAATCCCTTCGAACCTACTGCAAATGCCGTGCATGGTATCTCAATTGTATTCGTAAGACTACTCATGCGAAACTTTGACCATTCTGGATTCATCTTTTCCTGACCGTGGTACATCATCTGGCCGCGACTTTAATATGGAATGTACAATGAAACTACGTTTTTCTTCTGTTTTTTGGGGACTTGCCCTCGCCTCTTCCGGTTGTGCGGCCCGATATGAGCTGCCACCACCTCCTCCTGAGTCCGAGCGGGTGTCCGTCCAGACGGCTGAGCAAGACGACTCTCAAGAGGCGTACCTCGAGGCGCGGCAAGCGATCGTGCAGCTCTTCAGCCTGCTCCAGCAGCAGCGCTACGAGGAAGCTTCGGGGCTCCTATCCCAAGAGACAAAAAGTTTTCTTACCCTCAACAGCGAATCGTCTGTCCAAGACGTTTTGGCGGCAGGGAAAATCACGACAGAAAACGGTCTGGTCGATTTTGACCCAGTGCTTACGTTGCTCGCACCGAACCTCACTCAACTCGTCGATAGCGTGGATGGAGAGGAGGAATCGGAAACGGCAACACGAAAAGAGATCTTCGCCATCCACGACTCGGGCGCAACAAAAATCGTGGTCATCAAGGAGTCCGGAAAATGGGTATTGCATCGAACACGATTGGACTTGGATCAGAGCTCCAAGTGAAACGTCCTAGAAAAATTTCGACCTCGCATGAGTTCCTAGTCTACAAACCGACCCTTCGCGGTGCCGGCCATCTCGTGGAACTCAGTGCGAAGCGTGCGAACCCTAAAAAGCGCCCATGGGGCCTCTGGGGCGCTGTGACAGCGGCCGCGGGTTCATTTGGACTCTTTACCTATGAGGGCGCGCGCGGTTTTCACGACTGGAACACGGTCATGGTTGCTATTGTCGTGCTCGGATTTGCCCTGATGGCCGCACGATTCGGGCCGATGGACTCCATGGAAGACACCCACCTCGCTACCTTCAACCTTGCGGAGCGCAAACTCGAAGTAAAAGGCGCCGAGGGTCAACTCGACTTTAGTGAGATCGATGAATTGGTCTACGCCATGGTCAAGTACCCGATCGCCGAAAACGAACGGAAAGTTAAAGTTGACGCATTTTCACTGCTCGTGCGCACCCCCGAAGGCGACCTCCTGCCTATCATTGAAGCGAGCCCGGACAAAAATGCAGTGTTCAACACTGCCAGAGCTGTGTCACAGTGGACCGGTCATGAGATCACCCACGTAGGTTTGGGTGTCCGAAGATCTTGAGCAGTAGATGGAACCCAACAAAGACCTGAGTGGAACAACGCTTTCCGAGCGATATCAGCTTGTGAAGCGTGTGGGTGAAGGGGCTATGGGGTCTGTTTATCAGGCCAAGCACACCTTCATGCACAAGGATGTAGCAGTCAAAATGCTGCATCCCCAACTTCTGGACAATCCAGAAGTCGTCGAACGGTTTCAACGGGAGGCCCAGGCGGCCGCTCATATTGACCACCCCAACGTCTGCAACGCCACCGACTTCGGAAAGTTTGGGGAAAACTCGTTCTTCCTCGTTATGGAATGGCTCGATGGTAAGGCTTTGGACGAGATACTTGCCGAGCGTGACCTCGACATCCCTTCTGCGCTCCATATCGCCAAGCAAATCGCGCTCGCCTTGGAAAAGGCGCATGAGTTGGGGATTGTTCATCGCGACCTAAAACCCGCCAATATTATGATAGTGGCCAGGGAAAACGACCCGCTTTTCGTAAAGGTCACGGATTTTGGGGTGGCAAGAGTCAGACTTGGTGTTGACGCGACTAAGTTGACGCAAGCCGGGATGACCTATGGAACCCCGAGCTACATGGCTCCTGAACAGGCGGCCGGCGAGGAGATCGATCACAGGGCTGATATCTATGCGTTGGGGATCGTACTTTTTGAGATGGTCACTGGGCGTGTGCCTTTCACCGGGGGTAGTGTAGCTCAGATCCTTGCCGCGCACGTAACCGAGCCACCGCCACAGCCTTCAAAAGTTTCGCATCAGGCGATTCCTCCTGAACTTGAGCGGCTCATCTTGAGCTGCCTTTCCAAGAACCCCGAGAACCGGCCTGCCTCTGCGAGGGATCTTGTCGAAGCACTCATCAAAATCGAGACTCCGCCTGAGACGTCGATCTCGACAAGGCCCCCTTCCAATCAGCAAGAGACCGTGGCCCTGTCTAACTCTTTGAAAGCACCCGAGTTGCAGAAGTCGCTGAGGGACCCTCGTATTCTAGGGGTCGTGGGAGCACTCGCTGTGGCGGCCGTTTTTGTGTTCGTATCGATCGGCTCTTTGACCGGCAAAGTTTTTTCCGACCAGGTGGATTCCATTCGCCAGTCAACCCTAGCTGAAGAGCGCGCTAAATTTGTGCAGGAGCCAGACGTTGCTGCGGCTCTTCAGGCCCAGGCCTCAGGGGATATCTCGCGCGCCATTGAGGGTCTAAACGGTGCGAGGCTCAACCACGAGGAGAACCCTCATTTTCACTTTTTGCTCGGAAGCGCTCTTGTACAAGATGGGCGCTACAAGGATGCGGTCGATAGTTTCTCGCGCGCAGTTGAGCTTGAACCGCTCTATTCAGAGGATTCGGCGGTCAGGTTGGTGATGATCGAGGCTTTCAACGCCGACGAAGATGCAGCAAAAGCCTCCGCGGCCTACCTCCAAAAAAATTGGTCCACTGAAGCTAAAACTGAGTTGATGAAGCTTGTAGATTCTGAGCGCAAAGTCCTAGAGCGGGCTGAAAAGACGATGAGGGCCTCAGGCATTTGGGAAAAGCTGAGGCGCGCCGAACAACTTCAATTCGAGTTGCGCACCAACAGGAAATGTAAAGACTTGGAGACGCTAGTAGCTGAGGCGCGCAAGGAGAGTAGCGAAGAAATGTTGCCATCCTTCAGATATTTGGACGGTTTACCCAAACGGGGATGTGGATTCCTGGGGCGCAACGATTGTTACTCTTGCATCCGTCCTCAACTCTCTGAGGTTTTGGGTAAAGACTGAGCCGATTGACACCCGCTTTACAGCATGATTTAAGGCACCTTCGTTACTTGAGACGAGAAGGAGCCTATTGTGTCTTTCCTGAGTGAATTTAAACGATCGCATTTTTGTGGTGACCTTAGAGCTGAGCATATCGGTCAAGAGGTCATTCTTTTCGGCTGGGTCGCGAGCTCCCGAGACCACGGCGGCGTCATTTTCATTGATATGAGGGATAAAGAGGGCCTCGTGCAGGTCCGATTTGAATCCGACACAGAGGAATCTTACGAGCTAGCCAATCAACTCAGGTCCGAATGGTGCATCGGCATTGTTGGCCAGGTTGTAAGCCGTGGCTCTAACATCAACGATCGCCTCCCAACGGGAGAGGTTGAGGTCATCGGTAAGCGACTTGAAGTGTTTTCGAAGTCGAAAACACCTCCATTTCAGATCCGTGAAAACACGGACGCGAATGAAATGTTACGTTTGGAGTATCGATACCTTGACCTGAGGAGAGAGCCTCTTCAACGAGCTCTCCGCCTTCGAAGCAAGGTCAATCAAGCGACCCGCACTTATCTTACGCAGAACCTCTTTGAAGAGCTCGAGACCCCGTACTTGACCAAGTCCACGCCTGAAGGAGCGCGAGACTACCTCGTCCCTTCTCGCGTCAATCCAGGCCGGTTTTACGCGCTTCCTCAATCCCCGCAGATATTCAAGCAATTGCTCATGGTTTCGGGCTTTGACCGTTACTTCCAGATCGTGCGCTGTTTCCGCGACGAGGATTTGCGCGCGGATCGCCAGCCCGAATTCACGCAGATCGATATGGAGATGTCTTTTGTCACCACCGAAGACGTCATGCGGATTTGCGAAGGGTTGATGAAATCAATCTTCACCTGTGCTGGCTTTGAGATCAATCCGCCCTTTGAGCGCATCTCTTACGATGAGGCGATGCGTCGCTTCGGTGTCGACGCACCCGACCTTCGATTCGGCCTTGAACTCGTAGACGTCACAGAAATCGCTGGCCAGAGCGGATTCCAGGTGTTTGAACAAACTGTCAGCGAAGGCGGCATTGTTCGTGGAATCAGAATTCCGGGTGGGTCAGAGACGTTTAGCCGTAAAATGATCGACGAACTCGAACCGTTCGTAGGCATCTACGGTGCGAAAGGCCTTGCATGGGCAAAGGTCAATTCGGATGGTTGGTCCGGCGGCGTTTCCAAATTCTTCGACGACGAAGTTCGCACCAAGTTTGAGACTGCTTTTGAAGCTGAGCCTGGCGACCTCCTTGTGATGGTTGCCGCCAAGGAATCCGTCACCTGCGCGGCGCTCGGAAACCTGAGGAAGAAGCTCGGCGGCGACCTCGGACTCATCGACAAAGAAGCCTTCAGGTTTTGTTGGGTGACGGACTTCCCCATGTTCGAATACGACGAGGCCGAAGGCCGCTACTACGCGATGCACCACCCATTCACGAGTCCTCGTCCGGACCAAGTTGAGCTGCTCGATACCAATCCCAAGGAAGTTAAGGCGCAAGCCTACGACCTCGTTCTCAACGGCAGTGAGATTGGCGGTGGCTCAATTCGTATCCACCAGGAAACCGTGCAAAACCGCGTGTTCGAACTCCTTGGGCTTTCTAAGGAAGAGGCACGGCAGAAATTCGGCTTCTTGCTTGATGCCTTGACCTACGGCACGCCGCCGCACGGCGGAATTGCCTTCGGAATGGACCGACTCATCATGCTGCTTTCTCGCGCTGAGAGCATCCGTGACGTCATCGCATTCCCCAAAACACAGCGCGCGGCAGACGCCATGTCAGACGCACCAAACCTCGTTGACCCGGCGCAACTCGAAGAGCTTCACATTAAAGTTGTGGGCGTCTTTGAAGAGGAATGAGCCCTTGCGCCGAGGGTTGACACCTTAGCGCCTCGTCCATATGTTACGCCGACTTTTTTCCGAGCCTAGTCGCAGATAGGCGACTCTTCTGGAGTGCTCTCAATGCCTCGTACGTTTAAAGCTACACTTTTCCTGATCGGGACGCTCGTCGTCCTCTCGCTCTTGACCATTCTGAACCTTGTGCAAACCAATTCCGCAGAACGTGCGGCGCTGGAGCTCTCCAAGAAGGTCGAGTCGTTGAATGCCTCAAATGAGCAAATCCTGCAGAAACTCAATTCGGGCGTGGCGCTCGCTGGGGGAACGGGAGGCTCGTCGGCTGGTGGGTCTGCGGACAATGGAAAATACGCGGACGCGCTCAATGACCCGGACAATATCCTTGAGGCCGCTCAGGACCTGAAAGTGCCGGCGGACGCAAAGTTTGGGGGCACGCTTCGAAATTATCTCGGTGACACTCCAAAAGGCTACAACTGGTTGACCGAGAATTCGGTGGACGTGTCCAACCTTCAGAGCCTGATTCACTCGGCTTTTGCACGTCGTGACTTCTCCAACCCAGACCGTTGGGTTCCAGACCTCGCCTACAAAGTCACAGTTTCCGACGACTTTTTGGAGTACACGATCCATTTGCGAGAAGGGGTCTACTGGCACGTTCCAAATGTTGACTTCTCGGACCCGAAGTTTGCCTGGCTCAAAGAGCAGCGCGAGCTGACTGCAGAGGACGCAGTGTTCTATTTTGAGATGGTCAAAAACCCTCAAGTTGAGGCCGGCGCTCTCAAGAACTATTACGAGGACTTTGAGAGTGCGACTGTCGTCGACAAGTACACGTTCAAGGTTAAGTGGAAGCAAAAGACTTACAACTCGATGGACTTCTCGATTGGAGTCTACCCTCTTCCAAAATGGCTCTACACCAAAGACGAAACCGGCGAGGACCTTCCTGCTGAGACCCTTGGTCTGCAGTTCAACAATCACTGGGCGTCAAAGTATGCCCTGGGAACAGGCCCCTACCGTTTCGTTGAAGCCAAGGCTAGCGAACACGTGATTTTGGAGAGAAACGACAAGTACTTTGGAACGCGATACCCAATTGATCGAATTGAGTACTCCATCGTCAAAGACCCGGAAGCTGCATATCTTAAGATCAAGGCGGACGAGATCGACGTTTTGCCAAGCCTTCCGCCAAATCACTATAAGAACGATATTCGTGACGCCAAAGATTCGGCGTTCACTCGTGGCGAGCTCAATCACCGCCTAGTAGACGTCTTCGCCTACTACTACATCGGATGGAACGCGAATAAGCCGCTCTTCCAAGACAAACGAGTCAGAAAGGCGATGACCATGGCGCTCAACCGACAGGGAATCATCGACAACGTATTCTTCGGCTTGGGTACCGTTCAGACCGGTCCGTTCTATTACAAGCACCCAGCTAACGACACGAGCATCAAGCCTATCCCCTTCAATCTCGATGAAGCCAAGAAGCTTCTCGAAGACGCAGGTTGGATTGACACGGATGGTGACGGTATCCGCGACAAGGTCATCAACGGAACCAAAGTGAACTTCGACTTCAACGTCGTCTCTTACGACCGTCCAGAGGTCCGAACCTACCTCAGTGTTTTCAAGGAAGACTTGAGGAAGATCGGCATCAACATGACTCAGCTCGCGGTGGACTGGCCGACCATGCAGAAGAAGATGGATGAAGGAGACTTCGACGCATTCACGGGCGGCTGGGGCCTCTCATGGGTCATCGACCCTTACCAGATTTGGCACTCATCTCAGGCCGATGTGCCTAAGGGGTCAAACCGTGTCGGCTTCCGCAACAAAAGAGCAGACGAAATTATCGAGAAGTTGCGCGTGACATTCGACGAGGCAGAGCGCCTCAAGATGTTCCATGAGTTCCACCAGCTCCTTCACGAAGAGCAACCCTACACGTTCTTCTACTCGCCACGAGCCACTGCGGTTTGGAATCCACGTGTACAAAACATGATTATCAACCAGACCCGGCCTCAGATGTACTCGCTCCCTTGGTGGATCGATCCTGACTACCAAAAATAGAACTTCAGCGAGGCACTAAGCGGCATGACCACGTATATCATCAAACGCATCCTCCTGATGTTTCCCACGCTCTTTGCGATCGCGGTAATCATCTTTGTGGTGCTGAATTTCGCGCCTGGACAGCCTGGCGGACAAGCTCAGAGCTCCGACGGTGCTCAGGATGCGCGTTCGGCCGAGGGTCGCGAGAGCTACAGAATCTTCAAAGAGCAGTTCAACTTCGACAAACCGGTGATGTTCAACACACGGTTTAGTCTGACCGTTAACGATGTGAATCAAGAGCTCGAGGCTCTCGCAGACTTCAACCGCCCGGTGTGTGGAGAAGGCGCTCCTGAAGGCTGTATTGAAGCGAGTGTCAGACCGTCTTCTGCCGAGATTATCAAGGCTCAGGATGTTGTCGAAGATTGGGGACTCTATATCGTTCCCCAGCTCATCGACATCGCGAACAACCACGAAAGGCTTGATGTGCGCTTACAAGCCACAAATCGGCTCTCCACAAATGCTAAACAACGACTCATCAACGAATACGGCCGAAAGCAAACCGACGAGGAGCGCGCCTACAACAAGCGTATCAATTCCGAAAACGAAATGATTAGTCAGTGGTCTAGTTCGGCGGCCTCTAAAGAGGAATTGGACGCCTTCCTCAAGGAGACTTGGAATCCATGGTTTGAGGAGAACAAGGCGCGTTGGGAGTGGAGCTTTACCGACAAGACCAAAATCTTCTTCATCGATACTCGCTTCGCGAAGTATTGGGGCAACCTGATGCGCTTTGATTTCGGCGTAAGCCACGTGGACAAGCGCCCCGTCCTTGAGAAGATCATGGAGCGCCTTCCCTATACGTTGGTCCTCAATCTCGTCTCGATTATCATCGCGTATATTCTGAGTATTCCGCTCGGAATTTGGAGCGCCTACAGGCAAAACACCAACGCGGACAGGGTTCTCACGGGCGTTCTATTTGCCCTCTACAGCCTTCCGAGTTTCTTTGTCGGCGTCTTGTTGTTGCAAACCTTCGCCGATGGCGACCCGTTTGGTTGGTTCCCGACAGGCGGTTTCGCGGGTCGACTCCCAGACTGGTACGGCCCACGCCCTGGCATAGCATCAACCGACGACATGACCGTTCTGGAATACACCGCCAGCATGACCTATCACCTGATGCTGCCTGCGTTCTGTTTGACCTACGGAAGTATTGCTTCGCTTTCACGATACGCACGTACCGGAATCCTCGATACCATTCGCGCCGACTTCATCAGAACCGCTCGCGCAAAAGGCTTGAGCGAAACCATGGTGGTCATCAAGCACGCTGTGCGAAACGGCATGATTCCTGTGCTTACGCTCCTCGGCACCATGCTCCCCGCGCTTATCGGTGGCTCCGTGGTCATCGAATACGTATTCAATATCCCCGGGATGGGACTCTTCATGTTCGAGAGCATCTTCGCACGCGACTACAACGCGATCATGGGTGTCCTACTAATTTCCACCGTGTTGACCCTGGTTGGCTTGCTGCTCTCAGATATTAGCTACGCCGTCGTCGACCCACGAATCAGCTTCGATTGAGACACAAGATGAGTGAAGAACAAGCTATCGAAGAGATTCGCCAGAAAGCGGACCAAGAGTTTAAGACTTATGGGGAAATCGTCTGGACACAGTTCAAGAAGTACCCGCTGAGCTTTTACAGCATGTACGGCGTCTTGGTGCTCTTTGTGGTCGCGACTTTTGCACCCATGATGGCGCTCAACGTGCCATTCATGATTTCGATTCCAAGCGGCGTTGGGCCAGCTCACCTCGAGGGGCTTCATTTCCCCTGGTTTGCCTCGCTCTTTGACCAGAACTTCTTTGAGAATGGTCTGGACATCTTCTTCAACACCCTACTCTTCACGTGCCCACTTTCGCTCGTGGCGTGGTTCGGGATCAAGAAGACTCGAAAGTTCGCGAATCGCAGGGTCTACGCAGCGTTCAGAACGAAGTTCGTTCTCTGGGCCACGCTCATCAACACGGTCGTCTTCGTAGCTGCCTATTTCCTCGATTATCGCCAACCCTACGTCGACTATCTTGGACTCGCCGAGCTCGAAGGTGTGAGCTCAATTTTCCCTCCGCTCAAGTACTCTTACCGTGACGTGGACGTCATGGCCGTAGTCGCGGATCCCAGCTGGAAGCACTGGTTAGGCACAGATCGCGAGGGCCGCGACGTGTTCACACGTATTCTCTACGGTACACGTATCTCGCTAACTATCGGTGTCGTCGCCGTGGGCATCTACACTGCTATCGGGGTCATTCTAGGCGGCCTCGCAGGTTATTTTGGAAAATGGGTCGACCTCGCGGTTTTGAGGCTGATCGAGGTCATGATTTGTTTCCCAACCTTCTTCTTGATTCTTACGCTGCGTGGCTTCATTGATGACCCGAGCATCTTCCACATCATGCTCATTATTGGAATCACGGGTTGGACAGGCATCGCGCGCCTGGTTCGTGCCGAATTCCTCCGTCTAAAGAAGCAAGACTTCGTACAGGCGGCTATCGCGCTCGGGCTCACGCAGAGACGCATTATCTTCCGCCACGTCATGCCCAACGCCCTTGGACCCGTATTCGTTGCGGCCACGTTTGGCGTAGCTGGAGCGATTCTCATCGAGGCTTCTTTGAGCTTCCTCGGGCTCGGTCCCGCCACGGCACCAAGTTGGGGTCAAATCCTTACCGCAGGTCGAGAGACGAACCGAATGGTTCTCACCCTCGCTCCGGGTTTTGCGATTTTCGTCACCGTCATGCTTCTGAACCTTGTGGGCGAAGGTGCACGTGATGCACTTGATCCCAAACTCAGGAAATAGCCATATGTCCGAGTATTTGCTCGAAATCAAAGACCTGAAAACTCACTTCTTCACTGATGATGGCGTATTGCCATCCGTTGATGGTGTTTCGTACGCCATCAAGAAGGGAGAAACACTCGGTGTGGTGGGCGAGTCCGGCTCTGGAAAGTCGGTGACCTCGTTGAGCATTCTGAGATTGATTCCAAGCCCTCCGGGCAAAATCGTGGGCGGCGAGATTCTTTTCGAAGGAAGAGATATCACCAAGTTCTCTGAAGAGGAGATGCGCCAGCTTCGTGGAAATGACATTTCCATGATTTTCCAGGAGCCGATGACGAGCCTCAATCCCGTCTTTACGGTCGGTGACCAGATCGTTGAGGCTATCCTTCTGCATCAAGACGTGGAGTATCCGGAAGCGCGCGAGATGGCGATCAATATGCTCGAGCGCGTGGGAATCCCATCTCCTCGCCAGAGGATCGACGAATACCCGCACCAGATGTCGGGCGGTATGAAGCAGCGTGTCATGATCGCTATGGCCCTTGCGTGCCGACCAAAACTCTTGATTGCAGACGAGCCCACGACGGCGCTCGACGTGACCATTCAGGCGCAGATCCTCGAGCTTCTAAACGAACTCAAAGATGAGTTTGGGATGTCGATTCTCTTCATCACCCACGACCTTGGGGTCGTTGCGGAGACGTGCGATCAGGTTGCGGTGATGTACGCGGGCAAGATTGTCGAATATGGAAACGTCGAGACGATCTTCGAAAACCCGGCCCATCCGTACACACACGGACTTTTCCACTCGCTGCCGAGCTTCGAGTCTTCGACCATCCAGAGAAAGAGACTCTACGTGATCCCTGGCATGGTGCCGCGTCCTCAAGACTTTCCAACGGGCTGCCGGTTTCGGACACGTTGTCCATTCGCAACAGAGAAGTGTTCGACGCAGCCTCCCACGGAAGAGATCGAGCCGGGCCATCTGGTTGCTTGTTGGTTCGCTGACGATGTGCAGAGCGGAAAGCTCAAGGAAGAAATATGAACTCGCCTGCAGCAAAGCCTTTGCTCGAGGTCAAGAACCTCAAGAAGTACTTCCCCATCACAAAGGGGCTACTCTCGAGGACAGTCGGGCATGTCAAAGCCGTGGATGATGTCTCGTTCACAGTTATGCCGAACGAAACTGTCGGCCTGGTGGGCGAGTCGGGATGTGGCAAGACCACGGCCGGTCGCACTCTGCTGCGACTCCTTGAGCCAACTTCAGGGGAAGCGTTCTTTGAAGGTCGGGACGTTTTTAAGCTTGAACGCGAGGAATTGCGGGCTGCACGCCGAAACATGCAGATCATCTTCCAGGACCCGTTTTCAAGTCTTAACCCAAGGATGACGATCGAGAGCATCATTGGGGAAGCCCTCGAGTTTCACAAAATTGCAAAGGGCGATAGGCGCCGTGAGATGGTCGAGGAGCTACTCGTGAAGGTCGGCCTCCAACCATCGTATATCACGCGATATCCGCACGAGTTCTCGGGAGGCCAGCGCCAGCGACTCGGCATTGCCAGGGCCCTTGCGCTGAACCCGAAGTTCATCGTGTGCGACGAAGCGGTCAGTGCGCTCGATGTGTCGGTCCAAGCACAGGTCATCAATCTTCTTCAGGATTTGCAGGAAGAATTCAACCTGAGCTATCTCTTCATCGCCCACGACCTTTCCGTTGTGAAGCATATCTCCGACCGAATCGCCGTTATGTATCTTGGGCAGATGGTTGAGATGGCCACCTGCGATAACCTCTTTGACACGCCACGGCACCCTTACACACAAGCTCTGCTCTCGGCGATCCCGCACCCAAAACCCGGTGTCAAACAGGCTCGTGTGGTTCTTAAGGGTGATGTCCCCTCCCCTATCAACCCTCCAAGCGGCTGCCGGTTTCACACCCGATGCCCTGCGTGTTTTGCACCATGTTCCAAACACGAACCGAAGACGGTGGAGTTGGAGCCCGGACATCTTGTGCGCTGTCATCTCTACGACAAGGAGTTTGCACCCGCAGATTTGACGGTGTTCGAGAAGCTCCCACGTCCGGTACCAGAGAGTGGACTGCAGCCAGCAGAGACGCCTCAAGAGAAGGCGACAAAAGAGCTTCGTGCCAAATTTGCAAACGCCTCAGATGTTGAGCGAGACGAGGTCTGCCTTGAGCTTGTTCGCCATTTGGTTGAACAACGCGGGCACGCGCGAGAAGCAAACGACCTCTTTGAATCCCTACCCGAAGAAACTCAGGATGCGGAACTGCGGCTCAAGCGCAAGATCGCTGAAGAACTTGAGGATTGGGACGAAGTCGCTCGTATTCTCGAAATTCTGATTGCCCGAACCGAAGATTCGACCGAGAAGTCGAGGCTCACGAAGACGCTCCTTGTGCTTTATAAAGACTTGGGACGCTCTGATGACGCCGAGCGACTCGAATCGGAACTCGAGTCAGAACCCGAGGCAGATTCTTGACAGGTCTCCAATGCATCTGTCACCATCCCACGCAGTTTCGATGATTCAATATTTGCGCTCAGGAGGACCCTCCGAATGTTCACCGTTACAGTAAGTGAAAAGGGAGGACAGCAATCCACCTTCGAATTTAACAAGTCGGAGATAACGATTGGCCGTATGAAGGGGAACGACATTGTTCTGCCAAAGGCGAACGTGTCGAAGAAGCATTCCATTATTGTGGTACGCGACAATGGGTTTGCGGTCTCGGACTTGGGAAGCCTGAATGGCACCTATGTCAACGGCGAGCGAATCGCTGGAGAAAAACCAGTGATTTCTGGGGATACGATTTTCATAGGCGACTTTAGCCTACAGATCGAGAGCATGCATGCTGCCCCACCTCCGCCTCCTCCCGGCCCTCCGGAAATGGATTTCGAAGAATTGATCCCTGAACTTGACGACGAGCTAGACGTGGAGCCTATGGCAACGCCACAGCGCCTCGACGCGGAGCCGCGGTCGAGAACCCCCGGCCCACAGCCGCTTGAACCGCCCGTGATGGACGTGGAGCTCAGCCCGCTGCCCGTTGAAAAGCCGGTATGGAACCCGAAGAACGACGACGTGACCGTCGACCGCCCGGGCGACCGTTTGGGGCGCACGCCAGCTGCTACAGTTGGCTCAGCGGTAATGATGAGCGAGGAGATTGGATCTGAGTTCGACCCTAAGTTCCATGCTGCGCAACACGACGTCGCCACCGTTCTCTTCGAGACGGTCGCCTATCACGAGTTCCCGCTGACCTATCCTCCTAGCCCCGAAGATCGCGAACGACTCACCAACGCTGTGAGGCAAGCAGTGAACACCGTTGGGCCGCGTGTTGACCACGAAGAGTTGGTCAATCTCGTCACGGCGGAGGCGGTTGGGCTCGGATGCCTGGAGGCATACCTCGATGACCCCTCGATTCAAGATATCTACGTGAATCGATTTGACCGCGTGAATATCCGTCGGGATGGGGAGTTGGTCCAAGCCGCACGTGCATTCAGCCACCCGCAACTTCTTCATCTTGTGGCCTACCGTTTGCTCGGCCCACGAGAAGTAGACGTATTGACCGACGAGGTCCGATTCAGTGATGGCACCCGCGTGCATATCATGATGCCGCCACTCTCTGTGGATGGACCGGTCATCACGATTCGAAAACCCAACTTGCGCCACCAATCGCTCGATGAGTTGGTTCAACAAAACGTGCTCTCAGCCTCGATGGCGGAATTCCTGGTTAGCGCTGTCAAAGCCGGGCGTTCTATCGTGATTGGGGGGCCCACGAGTGCAGGTAAGTCCACCTTGCTCGGTGCCTTGGCGCAAGAGATCCCCGGTTCGCATCGAATCGTGTGTATCGAAGATCACTCTCAAATGATGGCGCCGGCCCACGCAGTGCGGCTCGAGGCAAATCCGGCTCTCGGCTACGATTCGCGCTTCCTCATTCGTTCTGCACTTTCCATGCACCCACAAAGAGTTGTGCTCGATGAATGCCGTGGCCCCGAAGCCTACGACTGGGTTACTTCCGCATCGTGCGGGACCGAAGGAAGTATGCTCGCCATGCACGGGACCAGTTCCGCCGACGTCATGGGACGTCTGGAAAGCCTTTGTATTCTTGGGAGCCAGGACTTAAGCCCGCGCGGCATTCGTGAACAGATCGCACGTGCGGTCAACCTCGTGGTCATCGTGAGTCGAGTAAAGCACCAGGGTTTCAGGGTTCAGCAGATCTCAGAGGTCCAAGGTGTCGATCTCGACGCGTTCCGACTCAACGACATCTTCTATTTCCGGGTCGAAGGCCAAGACGGACAATTCCACCCGACTGGATACGTCCCCCTCTTTTACGAAGACCTGAGGCACTCTGGCGTAGATGTCGATTTCGGCATTTTCCGAGAATAATCTATGTTCACCCTTACCATCGAAGATGCCAACGGGCAGATTGCGCACAGATTCACGTTTGACCACGGCTCCTACATCGTCGGTCGACACGAGAGCTGCGATATCGTGATCCCGTCCACGGCTGTAAGCCGACAGCACGCTCGGATCTTCGTGGACAACGGACGTTGCTTTGTTGAAGACATGGGCAGTTCAAACGGCGTCATTGTGGATGGCCAAAGGGTTCTGAAACAACGTGATTTGGGTAGCGCGTCGCAAATCAAGATTGGAGACTTCTACCTCTATCTCGAATTCAAAAGGCAGGAGAGCAACCGTGCCAACATGCTGCAAACGCTCTTCATCCAAGACTCGGATGGTCATCACAAGATCGTGCGCATCAACGATTCCTTCGCCGGGGAAGAGTTCGGATTAAGTGAAGTCGAGAACACAATCGGGCGAACTGACGAGAACTTCATTCTTCTCTCCGACGCGTCGATTTCTCGAATGCACGCAAAGGTCGTGCGTCAGGGGGAGAGCCATATCGTTGAGGACCTCGGCAGCTCAAACGGCACTCGAGTCAACGGGAAGCTCATTAAGCAACCCACGCCGGTTAACCCAGGCGACCGCATCCACTTTGGGAATATCGAGTTTGTCTTCGTCACCGGTTCGACTCAAGTCAACCCTGCCGACTACGCTTCGCGCCCCGGCTCCAGTAAGTTTTTCGTCACTCTGGGACTCGGCGTTTTACTCCTGCTCGGAATCACGGTTGGCGCAGTCTTGGTGTTCGGATTCTTCTCGCTGAAAGACAAAGACCCCGCGGTCGAGAATGTCGCCGCAGAAGACACGATCGACCAGCGCGCCCAAACTCTTCTCACCTCCGCCGAGAAACACATCGCGCAACGCGACTTTCAGGCTGCACAGGTGAGTGTGGATGACCTCTTGGCGCTCGTGCCCGACCATCCTGAAGCTTTGAAGCTTAAGGACACCGTAGCCAAGGAAGTCATCGCTGCAAATCTCTTGGAAGATGGAGAGAGGCTTTTGGAAAAGGGGCAACACTCAGAGGCCCGAGATGCACTGATGCGGATCGAAAAAGATACCCATGCTTTCGAGCGTGCCCAGCCTACCCTCACTCATATCAACTCTACACTCGCCTATAAGCTCTCTAATGAGGCCGTGAGGCTTTCTCGGAGCCGTGACAAGGAAGATTGGTTGGAAGCTCGCCAGAAGGCTCTCAGCGCTCTTGAGTATGAGCCTGGAGACGAGAAGACCGAAGAGCTGGTGGCTGAGATTGAAAAGAAGCTTAAAGATAAAAAGGTTAAGTTCTAACCCTTCTTAATCTCTTTAACTTTTTCTTTCATGAGTTTGATAAGTTCCGCCCATCCATCCGTCTCGATGATCTCGACGTAGGACTCGCGATACGTCTCTTCAAGACTAATATCGTCAATGACCACATCGTAGATGACCCAACTCTTGTCGCGTTGAAGCAAACGGTAGTCAATGGGGCGACTCTCTTCTTTATACTTCACGAGACTCTTGACGATTGCACGGTCCCCTCTGACTTTCTCGTCTTCGTAAGAGATCTCATACTCTGAAGATTTGAACGACTTTCCGCCGAGACGGACTTCGTAATTGGAGCGCAAGAGTTCTTGCAAAAGGTCTAGGAATTCAGCCTGCTCTTCAGGTGTCCGCTCTTCCCAGTGCTTGCCCAAGGAACGCGAAGCCAGTTCTCGAAAATCCAGGGTCTCGTTAATAACTTCTCGTAGCTTTTCGTCACGCTTCTTGGTCGGCTTTTCCGCCACGAGCTTTGTAATCTGATTGGTTTTTGATTGAACATACTCAGTCGCAGGTCCGGCCCATGCGACCGAACCAACCAGTAGTGCTGTTCCCAAAGCGATTGTGCTAACAAAATTCTTCATCATCCTATAACTCCCAAGTAGAGCCTCGTTTTGGTAGACGAGTGCCCCAGCTCATTATTCATTCGGCAATTCGCTCAGGCCCAAGCCCTTTGCCAGGGCAGCTTCAGCAATGAGGTACTCGTAGTGTGCTTGATACCAAGCGACTTGTGCTTCGAAATAAGCCTTCAGGGGATCGATACCCTTAGAGATATCCGCGCCTGCCGTTTGCACTGAGAGCCCAAATTGGTCTCGCCAGCGCCGTGCTGCTTCTAGCCGTCGGTCTTGAACAAGAACCTTTTCCCGCGCCGTCGCCAAGTCCGTCCAGAGCTTCTGAACCTCCAGACGTATCGCACCGATAGCCCTTTCTTGTTTCGCCTGAATGTCCGCGAGGTCTGCATCTGCCTCGTCCAACTTGCCATCGAGCTGGACAAAATCAAAAGTCCATTCCAATCCAAGAGCGATATCCACTGTCAAGAAGCTCAAAGGGTTTGAATAAGGTTTGGCAAAGAGATCCGCGGTATCTACACACTCAGAAGACGGCGTTGGCCGTCGGCAAACCTCTTGCAGCGCGAGGTTCTCCGTCGACACGCCGAAACCGAACCGCGCGGCCACGAAAATATTGGGATAGAAATCGTTGACTGCCTTCTGGCGCAGCAGTTCTCGCGCTGCCACGCCACGCGCCAACATCTTGAGATCGGGTCGGTGCGCAAAGGCTAACTCCTCGGCCTCTTTCATGGTCAAAACTTCTGAAGGCGATTCGGTAGGAAGTGCTGCAACCAACGGTTCGCCCTCTAGTTGCGTCAAGTACACAAGGCCCGCCGAAGAAATCGAGGAGAGCTTTTGATTGTCGAGTCCTCTCGCGTCGAACTCAGCGTCGAAAATCTGGAGCTTTCGCAAGTCTTCCGTGCTGAAATCTCCTTCCCCGAAGTCCCGAGCCTCTTCCATCTCGGCGAGTTTGGGCTTTATCAACTCTGCGCCTTCGTCGAGGAGTGCCTGAAAGGCTTGAGCTAGCTGATAAGAGCGATAAGCTCGCTTGACCTGAAACTCCATGTCCCTCAGCGCTTCTTCCTTCTGGAGCGCCGCTACGTCCACCCCCAACTCTGCCAATTCTTGAGCGGTCGAGAGCTTCCCGAAGGTATAGACAGGCATCAGCACCCGAGTGTCGTTTCGAAGGTACGGGCCGAAGTTAAAATCCAAGAATTGGTCTATATTGCTTGAGAATTGGTCCAACTCAGCTTCGCCCGGCACTGGTGCCAAGATAAAGCTGGTCTGAACCTTCGGAGTCCACGCGTAATCCGCCCTATATTGTTGAGCACGTGCTTTCTTTGACCGCGCCTCGAACTCCTTGACCAGAGCGGGGTTGGACACGGCTCGCTCGACCGCCGATTCTAAGGTCAACGTCTCAGCAAATCCGTCAGAAGCAAAGCCAACGAGCAATAACAAGAGAACAAATCTATTCAAAACGGCCCCACGTACCGATATTCAATCACTGGTGTCGACTGAATCTTGGCTTCGCTCACGGCGCCTTTGACACCGTCTTTGAGCAATTCTGCCAAGAATGAGGTCTCTATCACCGGATATGCCAACTTTGGCTCACCTTCTATCTTCGCTTCCTTCGCCACCCAATTCACGGCGTCATCGAAGGTTCCGAGCTCGTCGACGAGCTTGAGTTCCTTGGCTTGCCGTCCAGTAAACACGCGCCCATCCGCTACTTCTCTAACCTTCTCTTTGTCCAATTTGCGCGCTTCAGCGACATCGGTGATGAACTGGTCGTAGATGTCGTCGATGAGTTGTCGAAAATACGCTTCATCCGTGTCATCGAACTCACGGAAAGGTGAGCCCGAATCCTTGTATTCGCCGGTCTTTACCGTATGAATCTCAACATCGACCTTCTCAACCAATTTGGAGACGTTGAACAATTGTGTAATCACTCCGATAGAGCCCGTCACGCTGCCAGAATTAGCAAAAATCTTGGTTGCGCCTAGCGCCAGGTAATAGCCACCGCTCGCGGCAGTGCTACCCATTGACACGGCCAGAGGCTTCTTCTCAGAAGCACGCTTTACAGCCTGGTACATCTCTTGGCTCGGGGCCACAGCACCACCCGGCGAATCCACACGAACCACAATACCTTTGATGGTCTCATCTTTGGCCAATTTCTGAAGGCGAGCGACCACATCCTTACTCTCCATGATGGGACCGTTGATTTCCACGACGCCGATATTTGCATCGGAGAAATCCATCCCGTCTCCCGAGGCGACCAGAATCGTCGCTGAGAAGAGAAAGAACATCAGGAACATCGCCCCAAACACCAATAGAACTGACACGATGCCTTTGCCCTTCGTACTTTCACTCATGTGTTCTCCTTCACATTCGTCCCATCAAAACACGACGCCGAGTCGCTCGGCGAGCGGTGTCCACATCGAAACCGGAAAATCCAGTCCCGGCCTTGAGTCACCTTTGGGTGTGCCATGGTAGTCCGTGCTCGCGCTCTTGAGAATTCCCAAAAGGTCCGCCATTCGTCGATATCGCGCAATTTCACTTTCCGTGTGGGATGGGTGCATCACTTCGACGCCATCCAACCCCTGCTCCACCCATTTCGCAAGTTCGCCTTCTTCTACACGGTCTTTACCTGGATGGGCCAGAACCGAGACGCCGTTGGCTGACTTTATCGTGGATATCGCGCTACTCACGCTTGGCCATGGGGATTCGATGTAGAGTTTCCCACCTGGTTTCAGATATTGCTCGAAAGCTTCCGCAACTGACGAGACAACCCCTGCGTCCACGAGAGCCCGTGCCAAGTGGGGTCGTCCGGGGCTTTCGTGCTTCAAAAGGCCTCCCTGAACACCTTCTTCAAGCAAGCCAAGTTCTACGGCACGCTCCGCCATCAACTCCATACGTCGAACGCGGTCTTGACGCCTCGCAACCCCATAATCCGTGAGCAGGTTCGGGTCCACGCCGAGCCCGAGGATATGAATGGTTCGGCCTTCTTGGGCCGAAATCTCAATCCCAGGTATGAAAACGAGCCCAAGCTCTTGAGAGGCCTTCTGGGCTTCGGCACATCCAGACGTTGTGTCATGGTCGGTCAGTGCCCACCCAACAACACCAGATTCCCGCATCTTCTGAGCCAATTGTGAGGGAGTATGGAGGCCATCACTCTGTGTAGAGTGGCTATGAAGCTCGATGCGCAGAGTGTTCGCTGGCTTCTTCTTGGACTGAACCATCTGTACCATCCGAGAGCTCGACTTCTTCCGAGTCGGAACACTCCGATCTGGCTGGTTCCGTGTCAAGGATCACTTCCGCACCAGCGGAAGCGTCGACTTCATCGCCAACGAGCTCATCAACCGAGAGATTGCGCCATTCCACTTCATCAGTGAGTCGCTCTAGATTCGACACGGATTCGGCCAGGGCGCTATCTGCAGCCCCGTGCCCCCCTTGCAAAAGGGAAACGTGCAGCCGCTCAAGCGCGGTGAAGCAACGTTGCTTTTTCGCTTCGATGCGTCGTCTGGCTACCTCGAGCTTTTTGCTCACCTGAATCTGTTCGGTCACTTCACGAAGCGTCGCATCAATTTCGCGCGCGAGGTGCTGGTCCTTGATGGCTGTGAGCTCGGCACGAAGCACCTTCGCACGTTCCTCAAGTTGTCTTGAGCGCGTAACTTCTAAAGCATTCTGAAGTTCCTCAGCTCGTCTTGCAAAGGCAACCAGGGCTTCCGTCGTCTCACGCGTGATGGCTCGAGCCCGCGCCTTAAGGTCGTCTTCCTTGGTGCGTTCGAGTTCCCGCTGAATCGCCTCATATAGCGCCCTACCCTGACGAATATCCTGAGCCTCCTCGCCGCGAAGTTCCTTCTCAGCTTCATTCAACTTGCTCCAAAGCTCGTCGCGATCAAAACGCAGCCGTCGAAGCCCCGCTGCGAACGAGAGAAATAGCCCCCAGATCGCACCGCTAGCCAATGAAAAGGCAAACTCTGAACTTGAGAACATGTAGAAGCCAACACTCGTTGAAACCCAGATTCCGCCCGCCATGGCCAGTGAGAAGAGCGCTGCCCAACCAAGTTTTTCAAACCGGGTCCCTTCCCCAAGCGTGAAGGCCACGGAGAGAAAAGCACCACCCAGTGCCGCCGATAGCATCGGCTCAACGTTCCAGGTCACCATCATCACGACGCCGGCCAAAACACTGAGTACGAGCCGGAGCATCGGCGTCCCTTCCCGAGAATCCATGAGATTCGACATCAAACCCAGGGTAGACCCAAACGAAAGGGCGAGAAGGCTCGAGACGGGTGCACCTGCCACGAGGTGGAGAAGAAATGCTACGACACCGGCAATCGCGCCTCCTCCGAAGAAGTGCACCACATCTCGCTGATAGTATCTTGAATTTTCGAGGGATATTCGCACAGACATGACGTGACTCCTTTCGAGCGCAAACTTGGGCAATTAGAAGAGGTCGACACTACGGTTGATGGAGTTTCCACGCGCTTTGGCCTTCTTGATGGTGGTGCGACCTTCCGCAGAAGATGCAGGCACATTATCTATCGTAGCCTTCAGGGCTTCCAGATCTTGATCAGCCTTTTCGTATTGAGCATCGTTTGGAAGCGCGACCTTCTTTCGTGTGACCCGCACCGAACGCTGTGTTCGTTCAATTCTGTCTTTGGCTTCTTCTGCTTTACCAGAGCCGTAGAGCTCCATGGCCTCTTGCATTGAGTTCGCAATCTCAATCTGTTGCACGCGCGCGACCACTGAGGGATCCACCACTTCGGCAGCCTTGGCAGCGTCCGTAGTCGTTGCGACTTTGAGTTCCAAGAGACCGCTTACTGGCTTGTCATGAATCACATCCTGGTAGCTCAGCGCGACATCAAGTACCGGAGAGGTTCCCTGGGGAAGCAGCTCCGAAACTCGGAGTTTCATCAAAAGGCTCTTCGTCTCGGCCGACCTAAACTCAGCTAAAGGAACGATCACTTTCCCGCCCTCTTCCTTGAAGTTGAGCCCGAACACTCCCGCGCTCTCAACACCAGGCGCCAACGTAATCAATAGTGCGGCGTCACGCGCCACCGTCGACGCCAATCCCTTCAACTCTTCTTCGAAAATCGAAACGATTCGTTTCGCATCGTCGATGAAGTAGTAGTTGCCCGCTCCAGTATTTGCCATTTCGGTCATCAGATCTTCGTTATAGTCCAATCCAACGCCTACCGTCGTGACTGAAATCTCGTTCTCCAAGGATGTGCGTGTCAGACGTGTCAGCGCTGATCCCGACGTCATACCGACGTTCGCATGTCCATCCGACATTAAGATTACGCGATTGACGAAGTCTGGATTTTTCCATCGCGAAACCTCAGAGTATCCCGACTGGAACCCACCCGAGAGGTTTGTCCCACCACCTTCAGCCATACGCTGAATGGCTGAACGCAATCTGATTCGATTTGTTTCATTGATCTCAGCGGAGGGAAAGTCGACGCTCACATCCGTCCCGTAGCTCACAAGGGCGATGCGGTCGCCTTCCTCCAGTTTATCCACCATTCGCAACGCAGCCTCTTTGACTTGGTCGAACTTCTCGCCGGACATACTTCCCGACCTGTCCACGACGAGAGCAACGTTGAGAGCAGGCCGTTTTGCGCCCTTGTAGTCAATCGCGCTGGTATCGAAGGTGGCGTAGATCTCTTTGGATTGCCCAGCCATTACATAACCGTTCGAGAGGCGGGCCTTGAGGCTCAATGTCCCATTAAGGTCAGCATTTGTGGTGGGCACCGTCGGTAAATCTACTGGCGTGGCCACCTTAGTTACCGGCACAGGGTCAGGTTCAACCGAGACCTTTTCCTCCTTACCCATTACCAATGCCGCAATGAGTAACATTGCGACGACTGCTCCGATTGTTGCGAGTTGTTTCATGGCTTCTTCTCCTTGTGTGTTCTTCACGACATCCCTCTCAACGTGCAGTCCAACGGGTTGGATCTAAGTTTCTCAGAATTTTGTAGAAAAACCCCATCCCTTCCTTGGAATTTTTCGGAAGGATTTCGGATTTTTCTATCGATGAAGATTTTTCTACTCATAACATTGTTTTCAATGTCGCTCTTAGGGTGTGACAAGGCGCAACCGTCGGAAGTTCCATCTATACCGAAAACAGCGGCCCCTGCCGCTTCAAAGGCGGATTTGGTTCGTACGGAGTGGGCTGCGCGAGTCAATGGCTATGAGATCGATGTTGCCGATGTAGACCGCCAAGTCCTGAAGTTGCAGAGGCATAGGATATCCAACGGACAGAGCTGGACTCCTATCGAGCGTCATCAGGCACGAGAAAGAATTCTCAACGGACTCATCGAACAGGTCCTCTTGGCGCAGCACTTCGAGGTGCCTTTTTCAACATCCAACCCCGAAGAAACCGAGAAAACGATTCGGCGAGAAATAGAAAAAACTCTGAGGGTCAATGAAGACGACCTCGCACATATTTTCCGGGCGATTACTCGTCGCGAGGCGCTGGAAACTCAGCTTCGTGTTGAGCAAGCCAAGTCCAAGGCACTTGTACAAACGAAGCCTACGCGATGGACGAAAGCCACCTGGGTTGCGTCCTCTCAACTCTCACCAGATATCCGTAACGAGCTTCTACAGAACGGACACACCATTCGACGCGTTCAGCACGAAATGCACTATTACCAGGTCACGGAAAAGCGCACGGTTCCCAACCCGGATTTTGAGAAAGTTAGACCGCAGCTGGAGATTTTGGCTCGTGAAAAGGGGATCAGGGAAGCCAGAGAGAAGCTCATCGTCAACCTGAGGAACAACTCGGACGTTCAGACCCGTCCCGCTGAGAACGCAGGGCGCTGATGCATCGCTGCTACCAGGTCTTCATGGGGTCGAGAGATTACATCTAACGAGATGGCACGGCCATCGAATGCACTTAGAAGTTCGGACTGGAGATAATCCATATCCGACAACTCCCCTTCCAAAACAAAATACCCCTTTCCACCAATAGTTTGCGCGAGGTGCAAGTCAATCAACCTCGACTCTACAAGTTTGGCCGAATAATCAAGCGCTGCAACAGTGCTGGCCACGTGCTTCCACTCCGCCATTAGGATCGCGTCACCGGAAAATTCGGAATACTTGCCCGAGAGGCCAGCACCAACCAGCGAATGCGGCTGCGGTAAGAAGACTTCGTCGATCAGATACTCCCCTACCGTGGCCAGGGCTTCTTGATGAGACTCTTCCACGCTCGCCACATCACCTTCAAAGAAGACGATAAACTTCCCAGGCGTGTGTCGGTCGGCATGTAGAACCCGCACGGGCGCACGCTTTAAAAGCGCATCTAGCACTTTTAAGCCTCGTGTGATCACCGACGTTTCTATGCAAGCAAATGCGCTCAAAAGGTTTCACACAATGCGGAAGTACTCTTTAAGTGTGCAACGGCGCTCACGCGTAAAACTCAACGCGGTCGTCAATCCCTCACCCGTCGGACTTGCGATGGTCCAAGAGGTGTAGCCTTCCCCACCACCGCCAATTCCTGCGACGCTCGGGGCGTTTTTGACGAAAATCGACGTGTTGGTCTTGCGAGCCATCTTGTGGAGTTTTTCGATATTGTGGCTGTACATCACCGAAGTGTGGAAATAGTTGTGTTCGACGCGGTAAGCCATATCGATAGCGTCATCCACATTTCCGGCACGTACCATACCGATAACAGGCATCAACATTTCGTGCTGAACAAACGGATGTTTCTCATCCACTTCAGCGAGTACGAGGCGGATATCGTCCGAAACGCGGATTCCAATATCGGCCAAAATCACCGATGGATTTTTACCGACGTACTTACGATTGACGTGGTTATCTGGAGTGATCAGCAGTTTCTCAAGCTTCGCGAGGTCGCGCCCACTCACCTGGACGACGTCGCGGGCGAGCAGCTCTCGTTTGAGAATATCGTAGATCTCATCGACCGCGATGATCTCTTTTTCTGCAATACACACGATATTGTTGTCGATGGATGCGCCAGCAATGATCCCTTCAGCGGCCTGCTTAATATCTGCAGTTTCATCCACAACGACAGGTGGATTTCCCGGTCCAGCTGCCACTGCACGTTTCCCGGAGTTCATGGCCGCTTTGACCACCGCCCCACCGCCAGTCACTGCAACCAGTCGCGTGGTCTGATGGCGCATAACGCCATTCGCACTCTCCACGGTCGGATTCGCAATGCTGGTCAGGATGTTTGAAGGGCCGCCAGCCGCAACAATAGCGTCATTGAGAAGCGATACAGTGTAGTTACAGACGCCTTTGGCACTCGGATGGACGTTAAAGACCACCGAATTGCCGCCCGAAAGCATGCTGATTCCATTGTTTACAATCGTCTCAGATGCGTTTGTGCAAGGGGTGATGGAACCGATGACGCCAAAAGGAGCGCGCTCCATAAGAGAAAGCCCGTCATCGCCACTAAAGGCCTTGGGTTCCAAAATCTCGGGACCCGGGGTTTTCAGTGCGGCGAGTGCGTTCTTATGAAACTTATCGCCAACGCGTCCGAGGCCTGTCTCTTCAACGGCCATCCTCGAGAGCGTATCGCGCTGATCCATGATGGTGTCGCGCATGGCTTGAACGATTTTCTTTCGATCGGCCAGTGACACGTCTTGGAAGGCAACAAATGCCTCCCGAGCCGCACTCATGGCTTCGTCTACGTCGTCAAAGACGCCGTGGGCGTGTGAGCCTTGGCGTCCAGCCGAAGCCACATACGAGCCTGAAGTCGCGCTTCGACTCGGTGGCAAATCTTTCTCAAGTCGCTTAACCACCCGATCTACGATCAGGTTAATGCTGCGCTCATCCATGTCTCACCGCCTCACGGCTATTTTTCGTATTTTAAGCTGTCTTCGACCGTCACCTGGTCCACGATGGCCATAACCACCGCGTCCACAGGTCGGTTTTGAGTTAGCTGTGTCTGACGCGCGGAACTTCCCGATGCGAACATGACAACCTCGCCCACACCTGCGCCCACGGCATCTGCCGCGACCACAACGTTACCGGCGGCGTTCATCGACGCATCCACAGGACGCAGAACGAGGAATCTCAGGCCCTCGAGCACATCCTCTTTCCGCGAAGCCACGACTGTTCCTATCACTTGGGCAAGTTGCATGATGCTCCCTTATTTGGAGACCTTTTCAGCTGCATCACGACGGCCAAGTGGAAGCACGAGGTCAACGTTGACGTGAGGACGTGGAATCACATGGACAGCAACCAACTCACCCACGCGCTCAGCGTAGCGAGCACCAGCGTCCGTTGCTGCTTTCACCGCTGCAACATCTCCGCGAACGATGGCTGTTACATAGCCACCGCCGGTCTTTTCGAATCCAACCAATTCAACTTTGGCTGCCTTTACCATCGCGTCCGATGCTTCCACCATGGCTGCGAATCCACGAGTCTCAATCATTCCCAATGCGTCTGCCATCTTTCACCTCTTATGCTTAGCTTTTTTGTCTTTCTAAGTTGATTTACTTCTTAAATTCCACACCCTTGACCGACTCTAGGGCCGACATTGCGGCCTCTGCCGCAGCATCGATTTCAGCTTCTGAGCCGCCCAAGTAGAGTCGCCCGAACGCCCCGTACGGACGCACATCGATCAGCGAAATATTCGCTGCCTTCTCGGCCTCATTTGCCGCGAACGCCGCATATGCAGCAGGCTCGGTCTCGAGGATGAAAAGACTTTGTCCCGGAAGCAACATCATGCCTGCCGAGTTACGATTGATAATCTGGCTCTGATAGGGCTCCACCGAGCGAATCACCTGATTGGAAACCACGCGTGGCTTGTAGCGCTCTTCTTCCTGCATCCCCAAGAAGTCGAGAATCGCCGCTCCGGCCTCAAGCACATTACCCTGATCGTGGTCGTGCACCTCAAGGAGCCCGAACGCACGCTCGACCACCTGAACCGCAGGAGCAACGCGAGTTGCCTTGAGCGCGCGGTCAGTAATCTGGTTAATGGCAATACCTGGAGCGATCTCAACAAAAAGGCTCGCCACGTGTGGTACGGGCAGAAAGCCCCTCGCAGTCTTCCCAATATAACTGGCCAATTGGGGCTGAAGATCATCGAGGAAAATATAGGTGCGCAGTGTTACCATGTTATTCGCTTGATATCGGGCTTAAGGACTCTGTCTCGGAATATCTCATCTAATGGTCAACGCTCTAGCATATAGCTTCGCTTTTGGGCAACCAGCCTTATGGCTTACGCTGGCCCTTTTTTCTAGCGATGCCCTCGCCTCCGTTCCAGAGTGCCAAACTCAACCACTCCAGGGCAGCTTCACGAGTCCCACAGGCTTAAGATTCGAGGGAACACCCCCAAGCGGACTCAGTTCGAATGACGTTGAACGCGAGCTCTCAGAAGCGCTCAACACTTGGAACCACGTGGGATGTGCCCCAGAATTAGAATTTGGTTCGGGGGCGCCCGTAAAATTCGTGGAGGAGGACCCTTGCTTGCCGAGTGGTCTGCTCGCCTTCACTGTCTACGCATGCGGTGACTACCCTTTCGGGACAATACTGCTCAATTCCCGCGATTACGTGTGGCAGGCCAAACCGAGTCCGCTCGCGCCACGAGACGCTGAAGGGAGATTGAAAGTCGACCTTGGAAGTGTGTTGGTCCACGAAATCGGGCACGTCTTGGGGTTGACTCACGTCGAAGAATCACTGGCCACAATGGCGGCCTCTTATCTGACCGACGGCGGCCAAGAGTCTTTGGCAGCCGTGGATAAACTAGAGCTTTGTAAGCGATGGGACGCTCCACTCGAAGAGTGTAGTCTAGACAGCGATTGTCAGTTTCAAAGCTGTGTTGTGGCAGAGTCGCGTTCGGCGTGTGAAGAAGAGCGAGGAGAGCCTGGCGACTACTGTAGTCCCGATTTGCAGATTTGTGCTGAGTGCATAATCAGCGATACCAAGACGCTGACTGGCTACTGTGGAGGAGACTGTGCGGAATGCCCCTCTTTCATGCACTGCATCGACGATGCCTGCCGATACCCTGAGCTTCCTCAAGACAATTCATGTGCCGGAGCCTTCCCAATTTGGCTGGTGTTCATTCTTCGAAGGCGATCGCTTCGAGGAATCGGTTGAACACGCGGAGATAGCTATCAAAACGGCGGGAATCAAAGAAGCCGCTGATAAGCCAGTAGTCTTCTTTGTTCTCGAACTCGGCGATGACCAGGCGATAGGCCCCAGTTTCTGCCAGAGCAAGATACGTTGTGGTCACCCCAGAAACTCCCGTTACACCAGTCATTGCTCCACGACTTTCGACTTTCAACCCGGCGTGTCTCAATTGTGTGTGAAAAGACTCAGAGAAGAGAACATCGGCTTTCTCGTCTTCGAGGTCGAGCCTTCGAACCTCAATGATCACGTCGTTTTGAACCGGTGGAATGTAGCTCACCACGATTTGTGACTCACCGACTTGCCGGCTCCAGCCGGCTGGCGTTTCAAAGACCAAACCTGAGTCCCGATGTGGCTCAGAATCCTGCGCTTGAAGCCCAGGGGCCAAGAGAACGAGCACACCAAGAAAAACAAAAGCCCGGGCGAGCCGGGCCAGGTGGGAGGCGGAGGACATGGGGTTATCCCTTGAACTTCATGTTCGTTACGACACTCTGAAAATCCGGAAGATACGTGTCTTTTTCCACGTCTTGCATATAACCAACCACAATCCACGCAGTGTTTTCGCGAAGGAATTGAAAGATTACGACTTCGAGAGTCACGCCTGAGTGAGTGAACTTGTATGAAGTCTGAGTCCCTTTATGCTCCCCGATTGTGACTTCTGCTCCTGCCGACACTTCCTCAAAATTCGACTCCTTGAGAGTCTTGTGGAAGGTCTTAAAGAACACATCAGCCACATCGGTTGTAATCAGCTTGGTGCCGACCACTTCGATTTGGGACTGAGAACCACGATGCTTAAAGTTCGCGACGGCTTTATCGTTCCCTTGAGCAACCTCCCACTTCGCAGGTGGTGTTACCGTGACGCCAAACTCCTCGTTCTCAACGGGGGTAGCATCTTGCGCGTATGCGACGGAAGAAAGAGCCGCACACATCAGGAGGGCTATAAACAGGCGGACAAGCTTCATGCTATCTCCTCAAAATTCGTTAGGTACAGAAACCCGGTGTTCATGCAGGCCTTATATCAGCACGTTTAGTCATTCGCAACAAGTCCACAATGGCCTCGTTTTCGAACTCATGATACATGACGGTTTCTAGTTAGCGATTGGACGAAGGGAAGAATGCTCGCACGGTTCCTAATCTTTTTTTGGTGTATGGTCTTTGCACCTTCTGTGCTCGCCCAAGTTCCAAAACTACCCGAGACTAAAGCGGAGGAGATTCCCTTTAAACTCGCTGAAGGGACTGATTTTAGTACTTCTTGGGAGACTTCAAAACAGAAGCTCAAGGACGACTACTCAAAACTCTTTGAACAAGAGGTCCGAGTCCTCGACTCAGAGGTCGACAACGCCATCCTCGATCTTGCGAATGAGTACTTCTCGCACGTTTGGGAGCGCCCTTTATGGGTGAACCTTGTCGACTATACACCAGTCTTCCTAATCATTCTTTTGCTCATTGCCCTCGTGTGGGGCCTTGATCGCGCTATCCTCGGCTATCTCTGGCGAAAACAAGCCGTCATAAAGATTCACGGCATCGATTGGGTCAACAACCTCACACGGGCGAGCGTCGTCCTTGGCGGCCGGCTCGCGCCAGTCCTGGTGATTTGGGGTCTGATCCTTTTTCCAATCCAGCCCCTCTTTAGTCACGCAAAGTGGACACTCGCGCTCGGAGCTATCGCCCTGCCCTGGCTCATCTTTCGTGCACTACAAGCGTGTGTGGTCGGGCTTTTTGGCTTCCGACTCGTTCGTGTTGCCGACGAAAGCGCAAGGAAAATTGCTGAACCGGTACTCTGGCTCGTTCGAGTAGGCTTTTGGGGGACCGCGCTTCAGCGAATTGCTGCTGCACTCGAGTGGCCAAGCGTCATCACAGACTGGCTGGCGTTCATTTCGTTCCTTGGCGTGGCTCTAACATTCCTCGCTGTTGCGCGTATTCGCGACGAAGTCGTCGAGCTTCTCGGCGGTGCCCCGGACTCAAAATACGGGGCATCCATTCGCCACCGAGTTCGGAGGTACTTCTATCCAACGGTGGCTGCCACCGTGCTCCTCTTCGTTCTGGCAGCGTTCGGCTTCGGCCGTGCTTCAAGCTTCATCCTCTTTCGTGCCTACGGCGCAATCTTCATCATTTCAGCCGCAGCCCGCATGGGAGTCTGGCTACAAGAGCGCGTCAAAGAGCGCGTGGCAAAAGCCGAATCTCGAGACGAATCAGAGCTCTTCTCTTCCATTGGAAGCATGCTTCGGCTCGTCGCGTACTTCGCCATGGTCATCCTCGCCCTCAAGCTTCTGATGCTTTGGGACCCGCTAATTACCTTACTGAGCGTCGATCTCTTTAGGCTCGGAAAAGTCGGACTCACGCTTGTTGATCTCATCGACGCGAGCGTCGTGGTCATGTTGGCGATTCTGGCCGGAAAGGTGCTTCGTGCCCTTCTCATCACCACGGTCTTTCCAAAACTCGGTATTGAAGTCGGCGTCAGCTACGCAGTCAACACCCTCTTAAGCTACGCGTTTTTCGTTGTAGGTGTACTCGTCGCCTTGGTCATTCTCGGGGTCGATTTCACGTCCTTAACCGTGGTGTTGGCAGCACTCGGCGTGGGAATCGGACTTGGTTTGCAATCGCTAACCGAGAACCTCGTGTCGGGATTTATCCTCCTTTTTGGCCGCTCGGTGAAAAAGGGTGATGTGGTCACCGTCAACAACGTCTACGGTCGTGTGGAAGACGTGGGGGCTCGAAGCGTCGTCGTTCGCACACCCGACAACGTGGACATGCTCATCCCCAGTAAGAATCTCGTCAACGGCGAGGTCATCAACTGGTCGTATCGAGACCCCACGATTCGTGTTCACGTTCCGGTCGGTGTGTCGTACGCCTGCAAGCCTCGCGAGATCGAGGAAATACTCCTCGACGCCGCAAAGGAGCATCAACAGGTCTTAAAAGAGCCCGCGCCTGAAGTTTGGCTAGTCGGCTTTGGCGACAGCTCGGTGAATTTCGAGCTCCTCGTCTACATCGACTTACGCTTCATCACACAGCGCAAGTTGATCGGACAGCTCAACTACATCATCTGGGACAAGCTCACAGCAGCCCACGTTGAGATTCCATTCCCTCAGCGAGACATCAATCTGAGAGGCTCGGAGGCGCTGGAGAAACTCGTTAAGGCTATTTCCAAGGAGGATGGCAAAGAGGACTAGGTGGCCAAAAGCTGAGCCGCACGGTCTAAAAAGTCACCCACGCCATGTCGAACTTCGCGCGAAACGATCGGCCCAAACGCTTTCGCCATAATCTTGGGCACAGGCAGGCTCACCTCTAGGGTCTCATTGTACTCGACTTCGACCCCCGATTCCCTTTCTCTCACGACGACCTCGCCACTCGACCGCATGTTTCCTTCCAGGGTTCGCCAACTCGACCGACTAGTTTCGGGAGAATACTCAACGGTGTAATCACCTTGAAACGTAATCCCGAGCTCGGTCTTTGGAATCAGCACCCAACGCCAGACATCTGGGCGCTCCTGTGTCCCCGACTCCAACTGGCTCATCGCTTCCTTGAAGCGCTCAGGATTAAAGAAAAAATCCCGCACCTCATCTACTGGACGCTGAACAAAAAAAGTTCGCGAAGCACTACCACTGACCCACGCCATATTTTTACCTGCAGTTGCGGTCTACTTTTCCGCACGTGAAGCGGATATGCCAATGGTCATCATGCCCACGTGAGTGACGGATGATTCCCTTGCTGGACGATGCCGGCGCTGGATATTGCAGTATGGGCTCCAGCGCTTCAGCGGTATATCCAATGCTCAACGCATATTCGTGCATCTTCTTCTGCAGCTGATAGTCCACAAAAATATACTCGACGCGTCCTGTGTCGATGAGCATCTTGAACATGTGCCAATTCTTGGCCGCATCAAAGGTCTCAATGGTCATCGCCCGAAAGCCGACAGGGACGTTTCCTCGATGGTAGTAAGAAAGGTCCACATCTCGTCCCGATTGGTGGCTCTTATGCGGACGCATGCGACCGCCTGACTTAAAGCTGATATCGCCGATCTCAAGGTCAGGCGCGTCGGGCCAGCGAGCCTTGACGTCATAAGCTGCTGCTTCGAGCAATCTAAGCGTATCTTTGGTTCCGTAGGCGCGGGCCACGTTGCGCACCCTCATCCCGGGAACCGACTCCATTGCCACTCCGTTGTAGAGCCGACCTTTGTTTGCTAGCCCCCATGACACCGTCTCTCCGCCGCGCCCTGGAATATGGAGGCGGATTTGCTGGCCGATTTGCAAGCGTCGCGGGTTCACTCGTCGGTTCCACTTTTGAACCTGCTTAATCGTCACTCTATGGCGCTTCGCGATGCTCTCGAACGTATCCCCACGCTTCACGATATGGACAACAGGCAGCGCCTTCTTAGGCTTCTCTTCAACTTTTTCGCTGCTCTTAACCACAATCTTGTCCCCAGGTTTGACCTCCGGGGATTCCATCTTGTTCCAAGATGTTATCTCGCCTACGCCCGAACCGAATTTCAAGGCAATGCTACCAATATTATCCCCAGGCTTGACTGTGTAATAGACCGTATTTGCCGGGTCCGTTGACCCTTCTACGGTAGAGGTCTCGGCCCACGCGTTGGCAGAAATCGAGAAAACTACACAAATCAGGATTGTCTTAAAAATCATCAATTCTCCGCGGCTCCAATCCGACCGGTAGGGTTAATGAATGCGAGCGTAAGAGTCAAGTCGCCTACGGACTCGACACTGCCGCAACCCACCTGTAAGTATTCGTCATGCGCGTTCTAATCTTCATCGTTTTTGTCATGCTACCTGCTTGGGCACAGGCTCAACCTCGGTTTGGGGTAGAGGTAGGATTTGGTCAATCCGGAGGAATGACCTCGTACATAGATAACGTGACACATCTTCAAGATGAGACGATTTACCTCGCCGACGAGCCCGGAAGTAGCGGACTGGCTGTGATCGCGGCATTTGTGTTCGAGGACCTCGCGATTGAGCTTGAAACCCGCTGGTTCGCTCGCGAGGAACTTATCTTGCACCACCGTGGTAGCGAGAACTTCGATAGCACTGGCAAGGTGCGCCCAGATTTCAGCGTGGATGACGCGGGGGTTGATTACGTAGAGATCGACGAGAGGAGAATTGCAATTCCAGACAGATCGCGTGGCCAACTCTTTGTGGCGGCCGCCTCAGGTGTCTTCAGATGGTACCTGATCGAAGGCGACTTTAACCTCTTCATCCCATTTGGACTTGGTTTATCGATGACCCATATCTTTGAGCCAAATCAGCCTTATGTGTTCGGACTGAAGGGTTTTTCCGGGGTTACAGGAATGTTCGACGTATCCGGCCCAATCGCGATGTATGCAAACTTAGGAGTTCACGCGCTCATCACCCCATCCTATCGACGGCAAGACGATGTGACCCGCTCAAGCGCCGCCGTGGGAGAAAGCACACTAGAGTCCATGATCTCGACCTTCTCCTACGCTTCCATTTCGATCGGCTTCCAGTTCACCGTGCGCTGATAGCAAGGGCTTGCCCTGAGGCACTTCGAGTGATATCACCCGCTCTAAGTTAGTGTTTGCTTACTCTCACAATCCAAAGAAGGAGAACGTATGTCAGATTTGACCTCGACACAGATTTTTGAATCCGCACTTCCTGAGAAACTCGCTTCAGATCCAGCAGCTTCTAGCGCCAACGCAGTCTTCCAATTCAACATCACGGGTGACGACGAAGGTACATGGACCGTGGACCTCACCAAAGACTCGGATTGGGTTTCGGCTGGCGCCAGTGATGACGCTGCATGCAAAATCACCATCGCTGGAAAAGACTTTGTAGACCTTTGGACCGGAAAATTGAAAGGCCCTCAAGCGTTCATGATGGGCAAACTCAAGGTCGAAGGAAATATGGGCCTCGCGATGAAGCTTCAGTCATTCCTCGGCTAAGACCCGCCGATTCTCGCTACAAATCATTGGGAGAATCCTGTTATGCTCCAGCTTCTTGAATGGAGGCTTAATGGAGCATTTTTTTCTTGAAGGGGTCCGAGTCTTAGATTTTTCAAGACTCTTGCCTGGCCCCTTTGCCACACTTCTACTGGCCGATATGGGGGCCGAAGTCATCAAGATCGAAGATCCCAACGGTGGAGACTACGCCCGCTACTACCCGCCCTTCATCAACGAGTCGGGCGTTTTCTTCGAAGCGATCAACCGCAACAAACGTTCGGTTACGCTGAATCTCAAAGCCCCTCAATCTGCTGACCCGATTCGACGCTTGATTCAAAGCGCCGACGTGATCGTTGAATCGTTTCGACCTGGTGTCATGGATGCGCTTGGGCTCGGATACGAAGCTGTCAAAGAGCTCAAGCCCGACATCGTCTACGTGAGCATCAGCGGATACGGTCACAGCGGTCCGAAAAGCCGCGACGCCGGGCACGACCTGAACTTTCTCGCTCTCTCAGGACTGCTAGACCAAAACCGTAGCCGCAACACAGTGGTCCTCCCCGGCTTTCAAGTCGCCGACCTCGCAGGAGGAGCACTATACGCAGCGATGGGCGCCCTCGCCGCTCTATTCAAACGAGAACGCAGCGGCGCTGGGGCGTTTGTGGACGTGAGCATGACCGAAGGAGCCATGAGTCTACTTGCGCCGCACTTCGCCACCCACGCAGCCAATCGGGGCTCTGAGCCCGGTAGCGGGATGCTCGATGGCGGAATTGCTGCCTACAATATCTATCAAACCAGTGATGGCCGCTTCCTCGCGGTTGGAGCCCTTGAGCCCAAATTCTGGGCAGGGTTTGTGGAAGCCGTCGACCCGTCGCTAGTGAACTCCGGTCACTCTGAAGGAAATCGAGAGAATACCGAAGCTGTGGCCTCTGTGATCCGTTCCAGGACGCTCAGTGAGTGGACTGAGATCTTCGCCGGGCTCGATGTGTGCGTCGAGCCGGTTCTAAGCCTCGACGAAGTCCTCCTTCATCCCCTTCACCGAAGCCGTGAGGCGTTCTTTGAATTGAACGGAGTGAAACACTTGAAGTCCCCATTGACCCAACGCGAAGAACATCGTCAAGCTCCGGCGCTTGGAGCGGATACGGACCAGATATTCTCGGAACTCGGCGTCAACGTGGCTGAATTGCGATCAGCGGGAGTGTGTCTATGAGGATTCTACTTGCTCACAAAACAAGTAAGCTCGAAACCTTGATGGAGCACCACTCAGCTGAGCTCGAGGCCCTGCTGCGCAAGAAGGACCCCAGTGTTGCCACGTTGAAAGACGCACACCAAAGACATCAGGGAAATCTGGAAAAGACCATCGAGACTCTTGAAGCACTTGCAGACGTCAAACTCACCGTTTTGCCTCGTCATAAAGTAGATAAGATCGAAGGTTTCGACTTGGTCGTGGCGGTGGGTGGCGACGGCACCGTGCTCGATATCTCCCACAAGATCCAAACCACGCCGCTCTTAGGCGTAAACTCAGATCCGGTTAAGTCGGTCGGTTATTTTTGCGCCACGGATGCCATGCACTTCTCAAGTGTGTTGGCGAAAATTCACGCCCAAGACCTCGTTCCGGCAAAATTGATGCGCTTCCAGGTTGCCATCAATGGCGTGGTCAATTCCTACCCGATCCTCAATGATATCTTGATCGCGCATGAAAACCCTGCGGCTGTTACTGACCTCATTCTCTCCCTCGGCGAGTTCCCACCAGAAACGCAAAAATCCAGCGGAGTTTGGGTGAGTACCGCTGCGGGCTCCACAGCGGCGATTCGCTCGGCAGGAGGCTACGTGATGCCTCTCGAAAGCCGCGATGTTCAGTATCTCGTTAGAGAGCCCTGCCCTCCACATATCGGCGCGTATCGCCATCTCAAAGGGATTCGCCCCTTGGAAGCAGCGCCACAGTTCACGTCCCGAATGGAGGCTGGCAGAGTCTATCTGGACGGCCCCCATGTGTCCCAACCGCTCAATCTTGGAGATGTGGTCTCCCTTGAAGGTAGTGCTCCCGACCTGAGTATATTTGGACTTTTGGAGAAGAATCGCGACTAAGAGCTTCTAGATCCCAACGACGATTGCGGAGATCTCATTCTCTTGTTCAAGCTTCGCGCGAAGTGCATCGGCCTCAGATTGGTCGCTAAACGCGCCTACTCGAACCCGATAAACTTTCGAGCCGCCTTCTGTGGCACTGATCAGATGTGCGTCCAGACCCAGCGCTCGAAAACGTTGCAGGTCGCGCGTAGCAGCCGCCCTCGATGAGTGTAAGGCAGCTTGAAGCGTGTACTTTGGTGCCGCTATTTCGACAGGGGGAGCAACTTCAACTGGAGCAACTTCAACTGGAGCAACTTCAACTGGAGCAACTTCAACTGGCGGAGCCTCTTGGACTTCTACGATTTCAGCATGTTCAGTCTTAGCAGGCGCGATCTCGAACTCGAGCGCCTCGCTTACCTCAATCTTCGCGAGCTTTAGGCCCGTTGCCTTGACCACCTTTTCCATGGGCATGGTTGGAATCTCCACTTCTGCCACGTCAGACGTCAAAGACTTGTAGAATGAGAACTCGGTCTTCAACTCTTCAACCGGCGCGTCTGCACGCTTGACTTCGAGCGGAACAGAACGGGTCGATGAGAGGGAAACGAGTGGTGGTGCTGAATCTGATTTTAATAGTCGATGTCCAGCAATTAGTCCTGCGCTGAAAACCAGTGCAAGCAACACTGTCCATTTCAGATAGCGAGAGAATGTGCCTTCGGCTGACTTCTTTTTTTGGCTCATTGTCGGTACCTGCTCCGCGGTTTACCTACATCAACCGTACCATGAGCACCTCACCCGACAATTTTTTTTAGAATGTACAATAGAATCCAAAGAAGTTGCACGACTCGCCGGGACCACATTGCCCTT